>NZ_JAFJMJ010000003.1:699197-1048796 GCF_017309385.1 Amycolatopsis sp. 195334CR
GGCCTCGCGGCACTGGCCACCGGTCTCGCCGCGGCCGCCGTCCCCCTGCTCCTGCGTGCTTCCCCACAACGAGGTGACCCGACATGACCACCACCCCACCGGCCGCCGGGCGGCCCATCCTCTTCCGCGGTGCCACCGTGCTGTCCATGGATCCCGCGATCGGCGTGCTGGAGGGCGGTGATCTCCTCGTCCGCGGTGAACGCATCGAAGCGGTCGGGCGCGACCTGCCCGCACCCGCCGACGCCGAGGTGATCGACGCGAGCGGCGGCATCCTCATGCCCGGCATGGTCGACACCCACCGGCACATGTGGCAGACCGCGCTGCGCGGCTTCGGCGCGGACTGGACGCTGTCCCAGTACTTCGTCTTCTACTACCTCAACTGGGGCAAGATCTTCCGGCCCGAGGACATCTACGCGGGCAACCTCGCCTCCGCCGTGGAAGCGCTCGACGCGGGCGTGACGACCACAGTGGACTGGTCGCACGGCCTGTGGACGCCCGAACACGGTGACGCGGCCGTCGAAGCACTGCGTGCGGTACCCGGCCGGTGGGTCCTCGCCTACGGGAACCTGCTCGGCGCTCCTTGGGAATGGGCCGACTCGGCGGAGTTCCGCGCCTTCGTCGACCGGCACTTCACCACCCGCGACGACCGGTTCGGCCTGCAGCTCGCCTTCGACGTCACCGGTGACGCGAACTTCCCCGAGCGCGGCGCGTTCGAGGCCGCACGCGAACTGGACCTGGCGGTCACCACGCACGCCGGGGTGTGGGGCGCCACCGGTGACGACGGCATCCGGCTGATGTGGGAGCACGGCTTCATGCGGCCGGACGTCACCTACGTCCACGCGTGCAGCCTCAGCGAGGACTCGTACCAGCGCATCGCGGCATCCGGCGGCTCGGTGTCGCTGGCCACCGAGAGCGAGCAGAGCGCGGGCCAGGGATACCCGCCGAGCTGGCGCCTGCGCCGCCACGGGATTCCCGTCTCGCTGTCGATGGACACGAGCGTGTGGTGGAGCGCGGACCTGTTCTCGGCCATGCGCGCTACGCTGTCCGCCGACCGGTCCCGGGAGCACCTCGAAGCACACGCGGACAACGAAACCGTGGCGCACAACCGGTTGCGCGCCGAGCACGTGGTCGAATGGGCGACCATGGGCGGGGCGAAGGCGCTCGGCCTCGACGAGGTCATCGGCTCGCTGACCCCGGGCAAGAAGGCGGACGTCGTCCTGCTCCACAACGACCGGTCGCCGGCGATGTTCCCGATCCTGCACCCGTACGGCCACGTGGTGTTCCAGGCGGGCCGCGGTGACGTGCACACCGTGCTGGTCAACGGCGAGGTGGTGAAGTACCGGCACGAACTCGTCGGCGTCGACCTGGCCGCGGCCCGGTCCGCCGTGGCGTCCACGGTCGACTACGCCCGCGGTGAGATCGGCGAGCCGGACTGGGCCGCCTGCCTGTCGCCGGAGATCCCGTCGGCCGAACCGATCGCCAACCCGTACACCTACGCCGAATACCGCGGTGAGGGCGTGGCGGTGCGGGGCGCGGGCGACGGGGGTTGATTACAGTTACCGGCGACCAGCCCGCCCACCGTGGAAGGACGACGCAGATGCGCCGGGACGCCCGCCCGGACTTCATCGAGGCCCTCGCGCGAGGCCTCGACGTGCTCCGCGGTTTCGAGCCGGGACGTCCGCACCTGTCGCTGAGCGAGGTGGCCGCGCGGGCCGACCTCGCCAGGCCCACCGCGCGCCGCATCCTGATCACGCTGGAGGAACTGGGTTACGTCCGCAGTGACAGCGCGGGCTTCTCGCTCACGCCCCGGGTGCTGGAACTCGGCATGGCCTACGTCGGTTCGCAGAACCTGTGGGAACTGGCCGAACCGCACCTGCGCGACCTCGTCGCCCAGACCGGCGAGTCGTGCTCGGTGGCCCAACTGGACGGCTCGGACATCACCTACGTCGCACGGGTGGCGGTGCCCAAGCTCGTCACGCTCGCGGTGACCATCGGCACGCGGTTCCCGGCCGTGCAGACCTCGCTCGGCAAGGTCCTGCTCGCCGCGCTCGACGCCGACGAACTGGGCCGCCTGCTCGACACCCCGAGCCGGTCCGGCATCGAACCGCGGTGGCGGCCCGAGCGCGAGGAACTGGACGCCGTGCTGCGCGACGTCCGCGCGAAGGGCTGGGCGGTGACCGACCAGGACCTCGCGCTCGGCATCCGCTCGGTCGCCGCGCCCATCCGCAACGGGCAGGGCCGCACGGTGGCCGCGGTCAACGTCAACGCCCACGCCGCCGAGACCCCGGTCGGCCACCTCGTCGACCACCACCTGCCGCTGCTGCTGCGCACCGCGGGCGCCATCAGCGCCGACTGGGCGGCCTGGGAGGCCCGGCCCATCACCACGGCGAGCTGATCAGGCCGGGCGCCACTGGGCCTCCATCCACACGGTCCCGTCGCCGCCGAAGGTCTCGACCCGCACGTCGGGGGTGGCCGGTGGCGGGGCGGCCGACTCCTCGCTGTCGGCGACCACGCTGACCGCCACCAGGTCACCGCTGCCGACCACGGTGACCCGCGCCCACGACTGCGCGGTGGCGAGCGCGGTGAGCGCGGCGTCGGTGAGGTCGCGCCGGACGGCCACCGGCGGCACCGGCCACTGCCCGCGCGCGTCCAGTTCCACCTCGACGCCCTTGCGGTCGGCGATGTCCGCGCAGTGGCGCAGTTCGTGCAGCAGCGGGTTCTCCACCGTGTCCGTTTCGGCGAACAGGCGGCGCATCCTGGCCGCCTCGATCGCGGAATCGCGCTGCACCAAGGGATCCGACGGTTTCAGCGAGCCGTCGGCGAGTCCTTCCAGCAACGGCACCGTGGTGCCGGCCAGTTCGGTGAACCGTTGCGTCCGGCGGCGGCGCGCGGCGTTCGCCACGGCTTCGGCGGTGCGGGCCCGTTCCAGTTCCCTGGCCGCCCTGGCCGCCTCCGCGCCCATCCGGCCGAGCACGACCACCACCACGGCCACCACCAGCGGCAGGCCGAACACCGTCACCGTGGTGGTGGCGAACCGGGTCAGCGTGGCCAGGTTCGCCTCGCCGGCCAGGAAGATGTTCCCCAGCGCGAGCAGTTCGTTCAGCACCAGCGCCGCCACCACCGTCCTCAGCGGACGGTCGAACAGGACGACCACCAGCACCCAGCCCGCCGAGGCGAACATCCAGTCCACCGTGGTCGAGATGCTGCCCTCGGGCAGGGTCCGGTAGGACAGCACGGCCGCGCCGAACACCACGGCGGCGCCGGGCAGGCACAGCGCTCCCCACGGGCGGCGCCGGGCCACCAGCACCGCCTCGGTGGCCAGCACCACGGTCAACGCGGCCATCGCCCCGAACTGGGCCGCCGGGATCTCGTAGGCCTCCCGGTGCCGCACCAGGTTGAGCATGCCGAGCACGTTGTTCGTCAGCACGGCGAGGAACAGGGTGGCGATCCGCAGCCCGCGCTGCAGCTTGATCCGGGTCTGCTCGTCCTCGCCCGCCCCGCTCACGACGACCACTCCAGCCGCACCACGGTGCCCGCACCTTCGGCCGAGGTGACCGCGGCCGAGCCGCCGATCCGGTTCATCCGGCCGTGCACGGACTCCCGCAGCCCGCGCCCGGTGGCGGTGGCGCCGGTGAACCCCCTTCCCGCGTCGGCGATCTCGACCCACAGCCCGCGTGGATCGCCGTCCAGCCGGACCGTGGCCCGGTCCGTCCCGGCGTGGCGGCGCACGTTGTTGAGCGCCTCCCGCGCCGCGCCCGCGATCGCGCTGGCCACGTCGAAGCGCAACGGCAGCCGCGGTGGTGCGGTGAGGTCGACGGTAAGGTGTTCGGTGTCGAGGTCCGCGCGCAGCAGGTCGACGAGATCGACCTCCTCGGTCGCCGTCCCGTCGTAGGTGCGCAGGCGGTCGAGGTCGCGCCGCGCCTGCGGGGCCAGCCAGTCCGCGCCCGAGGGCACCTGCCCGATGCCGACCATCAGCAGGGTGGTGGCCGCGGTGTCGTGCAGCGAATTCGCCAGCTCACGCTCTTCCGCGCGTTCGGCCTCCGCCACCGCGGCCTCCCGGCGCGCCTGCTCGGCCTCGGCGGCGGTGCGGTCGGCGCGCTCGCCCGCGCGGGTGACCAGCACCCACGCCGCCCTGGAGCCCAGTGCCATCGCGATCGTCCACCCCGGCACCCCGTTCATGGTCAGCCCGGCCAGGCCGAAGATGACGATCATGCCGGCGCTGGACACCACGGCCGCGGCGAAGCCGACCCACGGTCCGGTGTGCCACTGCCAGGTCACGCACGCGACGGTGACCAGCACGCGGATCCAGTCGGAGTTCGAGGTCGCCGCCGCATCGGTCCAGAACACGCTGAGGCACAGCACCAGCAGGACCACCACGTCGACCACGGCGGACAGCTGGCCGCCCCGGCTCAGCCACCACCCGTAGACAAAGGTCCAGCCGACCGCGAGGGCGACCATCAACGCGGTCGCGGCGAATCCCTCGGCGGAGGCGCTCACCAGTGCGACCACGGCGATCGGCGGCAGGACCGCGAGCCGCACCGCGAAAACGAACCGGCGGCCGAAGCCCCTCAACAGCCGTACGGCTTCACCCGCCACCTGTCACCTCAACTCGGTCGACCGACGCGAGCGTGAGGTTACCGGTTTCCCGGGCGCCGGGCGGGGGCCTGCCCGCCCGGCGCCGTCGCCTAGCAGACGAGCAGGGACAGCGCGCGGCGTTGCCCATGGTCGCGGAAACGTGGTTTTCCAGCCCTGGCGCGGGATCCCAGTCCGCGGCGGGGGCAGCACCCGCCAGACATCGCGGTCGGTGCGGTCCAGCCCGGCCCCTGTCCGATCAGTGGATCCCAGGGTGCCCGGCACCCTGCCCACCGAGCGATTCTTCGGCCGGCCGGCCGAATTGTCGACTGCCTGAAGGCATGAATACCGAGCACACCCGGGTCATCACCGGATCACCTTGGGTGACCGCGCTAGTTCGCCACCGGCGGCTTCGTGGTGGCGGGCGGCACCTCGCAGACCGTGCCGCCGGCGGGCAGGACCCCGTCGATCAGCGTGGCGTCCACCGCGTTGTCGATGCACGGCCCACTGCGCCGATAGGAGGTGTGGCCGACGCCCTCACGGGTGAGCAGCACGCTGTTCTCCAGCGTCTTCGTCATCTCCTCGGCCCAGTGGTACGGGGAAACGTTGTCCAGCCTGCCGCCGACCACCAGGATCGGCGGGGCACCGGCGCCGGTGAGCGGCTCGCCGAAGTGGTCCTTGTTCGGCGCGGGCCACCGGGCGCAGTTGAGCGCGCTGTACCCGGCCCGGCCGCCGAGCCGCTTGTCGCGGGCGGCGACCTTCTTCGCCATGGCCGTGTGCGCGGCGAGGTCACCCGGCGTCTTCCAGTCGGCGCAGCGCACCGCGGTGTGCGGCTCCTGGAGCGTGGCGAACGGACCGCCGAACGGCGCGACGGTGACCTTCGAGACCAGGAAGTGCAGCAGCGTGCCGTTGCCCTGCTGCGCGGCCATCAGGCCCGCGGTGAGCGTGGGCCACAGCACCGAAGTCCCCGCGCCCGCCCGCACCGCTTCGAGGGCCATGGCGCCGTCGAGCGGTCCGCCCGGCGTGAGGCCCTCCACCGGCGGGACCTGAAGCGGCTGCTTCTCCAACTGCTTGATCAGCTTGTCGAAAGCGGCTTCCGGCTTCCCGTCACCGAACGGGCACACCTGAGGCCCTTCCTCGCGGCAGGTCTTGAACCACGCGTCCAGCGTTTCCTCATTGGACCGCGAGACGTCGTCGAGCAGGGCCAGCGGGGCGTTCTGCCAGAGTCCGGTGTGGACCGGGGCGTCGATCACCATCTGGCGCACGCGGTCCGGGAACAGCGTGGCGTACATCGGGCCGACCACCGTGCCGTAGGACATGCCGTAGTAGCTGATCTTCTCCTCGCCGAGCGCGGCGCGGAGGTGGTCGATGTCGCGGGCGACGTTGTCGGTGGACAGGCTCGCCAGGAAGTCCGGGCTCAGGTGGGCCACGCAACCCTCGGTGAACGTCTTGGCGTCGGCGATCAGTTCCGGCAGCGGCTTCCCACCGGGCACGGCCGGATCGAGGTCGGCCTTCGTGGCCTCGGCGCGCTGCTCGTCGGTGAGGCAGCGAACGGCACCGGAGTCACCGACCCCGCGCGGGTCCATGCCGACGATGTCGAAGCGGGCCAGCAGCGCGTCCGAGAACGGGCTGGTCGCGCTGCCGGGGGCGATGGACTCGATCAGGTCGGTGGCGGGCACCCCCGGCCCGCCCGCGTTGATGAACAGGCTGCCGACGCGCTGGGCCGGATCGGTGGCGCGGTGGCGCTTGACCTTGAGCGGGATCCGCGCGCCTTCGGGAGCGCTGTACTCCAGCGGAACCTCGACCGTCGCGCAGTCCAGATTGGGCCCGCACTCGCTCCAGGCGATGGGCGCGGGCTGCGGTGAGCCGGGTTCCGGCGACGCCGCCGGGGTACCGGCGCAGCCGGTGAGCACCAGCGCGGCGGCGGCGAGCGCGCCGGCGAGCCGGGGCCGGGTACGGGTGAGTGCGGTTGTTCCGGGCATGGCACGGAAGCTAGGGCGACCACCCGGTCCGGCGGATCGTCCGGCGGGTCCGACCCGCCGGACGAAAGTCGGAGCGTCTCAGTCCGGGAGGTCGGCGTCGTGCACGAGCAGGGCGATCTGCACGCGGTTGTTGAGGTCGAGCTTGGTGAGGATCGCCGAAACGTGGGTCTTGACCGTGGTCAGCCCGAGGTGGTGGCGGGCGGCGATCTCGGCGTTGGAGCGGCCGGTGGCGATCTCGACGGCGACCGCGCGTTCCCGGTCGGCGAGCTGGTCGAGCCGGCGGCGGGCCACGTCCCGGCGGCTGTCCTGCTCCGGCTCCGCGACCTTGGCGATGAGCCGCCGGGTCACCTCCGGCGACAGCACGGGACGCCCCTGGGCGGCTTGGCGGATCGCGACGACCAGTTCGTCCGGCGGGGTGTCCTTGAGCAGGAACCCGGCGGCCCCGGCCCGCAGCGCCCGCAGGATGTGCGCGTCGGCGTCGAACGTGGTGAGCACGATGACCTGGGGCGCGGACGGACGGCTCCGCAGCAGCTCGGTCGCGGTGAGCCCGTCCGTGCCCGGCATCCGGATGTCCATCAGCACCACGGCCGGGTGGTGCCGCCCGGCCAGCTCCACCGCCTCCGCGCCGTCGCTCGCCTCGGCGACCACCCGCAGGTCGGGGGCACCGCGCAGCATGATGTTCAGTCCGAAGCGGACGACCGGGTCGTCGTCGGCGACCAGCACGTCGATGGTCGGTACGGGGTTGGTCACGTCGGCCACGGTAACCACATGCGCACCCGCCAGCCGCCCGAGGCCGTCGGACCGTAGTCGAGCCTTCCGGCTACGAGCCGCGCCCGCTCGGCCAGCCCGCGCAACCCCTCCCCCGAGCTTCCGGGGGACTGCGCCTGCGTCGACCGGGTGTTGACGATCTCGGCGATCAGGTGTTCGCCGGGCTGCCCGGTGATGTGCACGACGACCGCCGCGTCCGGCGCGTGCTTGCGCACGTTGGTCAGGCTCTCCTGCACGACGCGGTAGAGCGTGCGGCCCTGCGTCGCCGGGAGGGTTCCGCCACCGGTCGTCACCCCGGTCTCGTCCCGCAGGTCGACCGCGGTGCCCGCCTGGGTGGCCTCGTCGATCAGCTCCAGGACGTCCTCGACCACCGGCAACGGCAGTTCCCCGACCGGCGCCCGCAGCACGCCGATCACCTCGCGGAGGTCCTGGAGGGCGCGGTGGGCGTTCTCCCGGAGCACCTCGGCCACCCGCGCGACCTCGTCCGCCGACGCTTCGCGGTAGTAGCTCAGCGCGCCCGCGTGCACGCTAACCAGCGACAGCCGGTGGCCGAGGACGTCGTGCATCTCGCGCGCGAGTGCTTCACGGGCCTCGTGCTGGGAACGTTCGGCCCGCAACCGCGCCTCGACCTCGGCCGCCGCGGCCCGTTCACGCAGGGACGCCACCAGCTCGCGGCGGCTGCGCACGGACATCCCCCACGCCACCACCGCGATGTGCCCGAGCACGATGGCGGTGAACACCATCAGCGGCGGGGCCATCGGCTCGGGCCGCAGCAGCTGGTAGGCGCTCAGCGCGACCACGCTGGCCGCGCAGAGCACCGCGGTGGCGCGGGTCGAGCCGTGCACCGCCACGGTGAACAACGCGAAGACGGCAGGCCCGGACGCCGCCTCGGAGAACACGCTCGCCGCGATCAGGACGGTGGCCAGCACCACCGGGAAGCGGCGGCGCCACCAGAGCGCGACGCAGCCGAGCGCCCCCATCGCCCAGTCCGCGTAGAGCACCCAGACCGGGGCGTCCGGCAGGTTCACCCGCCGGAACGCCGCGATCACCCCCACCGAGGCGGCCAGCAGGAACAGGACGGTGTCGACCACCCAGTCCCGCGTCGTCCGGCCGCCCGTCGCATCACTCATCGGGCCCAGCCTAGGAGACCCCCGGCCGGGCGGGCCCCTCAGCGGTCGTAGTCGGCGAAGCACCGCGAACATCCGCGGTGGGTGCCGGGCGGACTGGTGGGACGAGATCGTCAACCGGCGCACCGGGGTGCGGGCTTCATCGCGCAGTGGCCGGTGCGGCGGCGGCCGGTCCACCCGGACCGACGTTCCGGGCGGCGAGACCCGGTTCTGCTCACCCACGCCACGCGCTGAGCTCAGTCCTTGTCGAGCTCCGCGTTCACCATCGCCTCGAACGCGTCCCGCCCCTGGACGCCCAGCGCTCCGCCGAGCGCGGTCGCCAGCCGGTCGAACGGGTCCTCGAGTGGTTGCGCCGCCAGGCTTTCCGCGAGTTCGGCGACCGTCCACAGTGCACCGTCCTTGGTGACCTGCGCACCCCGCGCCCAGCCGTGGTTGACCGCGATCGAGCCCCCGCGCACCGACAGCACCTGCCCGGTCAGCGGGCAGCCCTCGCTGACCAGGTAGGCGACGAGCGGGGCGACCACGGCCGGGTCCTTCGGGTCCAGCTGCCCGTCCGGCGGGGCCTGGTCCATGCCGGGCACCGGGTTCGTCAGCCGGGTGCGCACCATCGACGGGCTGACGCAGTTCACCCGGACGCCCAGCCGCCGCAGTTCCAGCGCGTGCACGGTGGTCATGGCCGCGACCCCGGCGTTCGCCGCCGCGTAGTTCGTCTGCGTGGGCAACGGGTTGAGCAGGCCGGAGCCGGACGCGGTGTTGACGATGGCGCGGTCCGCGCGCTCCTGCCCGCGCCAGTACACCGCGGCCCAGTGGCTCACCGCGAAGGTGCCCTTCAGCTTGACCGCGACCACGTCGTCGAACTCCGCTTCGGTCAGCCGTTCGAGGCCCTTGTTCACCTCGATGGTGGCGTTGTTGACCACCGCGTGCAGATCGCCGAACTCCGCGACGGCCCGGTCGACCATGCCCCGGGCGGCCGCCCAGTCGGCGACGCTGCCGGTGTCGGCCACCGCCCGCCCGCCCCGCGCGCGGATCTCGTCCACCACGGCGGCGGCGATTCCGCCGTCGCCACCACGCCCGTCGATCTCCACGCCGGGGTCGTTCACCACCACGTTCGCGCCGGCGTCCGCCAGGTACAGCGCCTCCGCCCGGCCGATCCCGCGCCCCGCCCCGGTCACCAGCACCGTCCGGCCCGCCAACTCGCCCATCGTCACTCCTTCTCGCGCAATCAGTGCACTCAGTATACTCATGCACTGGGTGTATTGAGTTACGCGGTGCACTAGGCTCGCCTCGTGCCAGACGAAGTGGGGCGTCGAGAACGCAAGAAGCAGCTGACCCGGCAGGCGCTGGTGGACGCGGCCGTCCGCCTGTTCACCGAACAGGGCTACGACCGGACCGGGGTGGCCGACATCGCGGAGGCCGCCGACGTCAGCAAGCGCACGTTCTTCCTGCACTTCGCCGCCAAGGAGGACGTGCTGCTGGCCGACAGCGAAGCCAGGGCCGACCTGGCCGTGCGCGCCATCGAAGAGCGACGGCCGGACGCGCCGATGCGCGAGGTACTGGCCGAAGCGGCGGCACGCATGATCGACAACACCACCGCCGGGGACCTGCCCGCCGGACTGGCGGCGCTCCGCGCGCGGCTGGTGGTCACCACGCCCGCGGTGCAGGCACGCGTGCTGCACACCACCTTCACCGCCCAGGCGCGCATCGCCGCGGCGCTGCGTGAGGCCTACGACCTCGACGACATCACCTCGGCGAGCATCGTCGGCGCGCTGATGGGCGCCATCAGTGCCGCCGCCGTCACCAGCCTCCAGCTCGGCGAGCCGCCCGAGCGAACCCGCGCCGCGATGCAGCAGGCAACCGAAATCGCCTTGTACTACCCGGAAATCTCCACCACGACCTGATAGAGCGCCGGGTTGGGCGTGGCGACCCGCGCGGCCTCGGCCACCGACGACTGGAACTGCCCGTGGCTCTGCGTCGCCGCCCGCCACTCCTCCTCGCTGTCCCAGTGCGCCACGTTGACGAGCTGGAACCGCGAGTCCGGCAGCAACGCGCGGTGCAGGCGGACATCGCGGAAGCCGGGCGCGCCCCGGAGCAGTTCGGCCCGCTCCCGCCAGTGGCCGACGAACTCGTCCACGCGGTCCGCGTCGATCTCGAAAACGTTGATGAAGGTGACGCCGTCACTCATGCTGGTCAGTCCCCAGTGCTCGCAGTGCTTGGGTGGTGAATTCGTCCAACGGGTAGAACAACTCGATCGCCAGCTCGGACAACGTCACGTCGGCGGGCGCCCCGAACGTGGCCATGGTGCTGAACATCGACAGCTCGCCGTGCGGGGTGCGGATCCGCAGCGGAACCTGGATCGGGCTCGGCGGGTGCCCGGTTTCGCCGTCGTCCTCGGGCACGGGGTACCGGCTGACTTCGTCGTACAGTTCACGCAGCCGCGTGTCCCCGGTGGCGTTGACCTGGCGGAGCAGCCGGTCCAGGAACAGGGCCCTGACCTCGCCGAAGTTGACCAGCCGCGAGGCCAGCCCGTCGGGGTGCAACGCCAGCCGGTACACATTGGACCGTGGCGTCAGCAGGTGCGGCGGGATGCCGTCCATGAGCACGCCCATGGCCCGGTTGCCGGTCACCAGGTTCCACTGGCGGTCGACCACCACCGCCGGGTACGGCTCGTGCGCGGTCAGCATGGCGTCGAGCGCCGAGCGGATCGACGCCATGCCCTCCTCGTCGAGGCTGCTTTCCAGGTAGGCCGGCGCGTAGTCGGCGGCCAGCAGCAGGGTGTTGCGCTCGCGCAGCGGAACGTCCAGCGCCCGGCACAGGCGCAGCACCATCGTCCGGCTCGGCCGGGCGCGGCCGGTCTCCACACAGGACAGATGCCGGGCGGAGGTGTCCGCCAGCAGCGCGAGGTCGAGCTGGCTGAGCCGGCGCCGATGCCGCCAATCCCGCAGGAGCACCCCCACCCGGACCTGCTGCTCGACCACCATGCCCCGAAGCCTAGCCAGGCCGGGTCATCGGCTCCATGACCTCCGAGGTCATTGAGTTCACCCCCGCCCGCCGCCACCCTCGGCGGACATGAGCATCGTGAAACCCGACCTGCTGCGCGGCAGCCTGCGGTTCGACGGCTGGGGCACCGCCGCCTTCGGCGTGGTCATGCTGGCGGGCGGCCGGTGGCTCACCGGTCCGCTCGGCCTGCCGTCCACCTGGTTCGTTCCCCTCGGCATCGCCATGGTGGGCGGCGCCGCCGCGCTCGGCCTGATCGCCGGTTATCCGCGGATCCCGCCCCGGCTGGCCGCCTGCGCCATCGCGGGCAACGCCCTGTCCGCGGTGGCGATCCTCGCTCTGCTGATCCTGAACCTGTTGCCGCTCACCGGTTTGGGCGTCGCGTTCCTGCTCGCCGGCGCGGCGTGGGTCACCACCTTCGCCGCGCTCGCGTTCCTCGGCCTCAAGCGGTCGCCGGGTACCACCGCGTGACGGATTCCGCGGCACAGGCCGGTTTCGCCGAACCGTCGAGCTCGAAGGTGAAGGCGCGCACCATCTGCACGCCCCCTCGCGGGACGCGCGCCACCTCCAGTACCGACGCGTGCAACCGCACCCGGCCGCCGACCGGGACCGGCGCCGGGAACCGGACCTTGTTCAGCCCGTAGTTCAGCGCCATACCGACCCCGGTCACGCGCAGCAGTTCGGCGAACATCGGGATGCCCCAGCTCAGCGTCAGGAAACCGTGGGCGATCGTGCCGCCGAACGGGCCGGTCGCCGCGCGTTCCGGGTCGGTGTGGATCCACTGGCCGTCGCCGGAGACCTCGGCGAAGGTGTCGACGACGTCCTGCGTCACCGTCCGCCAGGCCGACGTGCCGAGATCGCGGCCGTCGAGCGCCAGGATCTCCTCGATGCCGTTCGCGGTGATCACCGGGCCACCTCCGCCACGACCGGCTCGGGTGCTTCGGCGCGCTCGTCGTAGTTGGGCCGCTTCAGCAGCGCCAGCATGCAACCCAGGGTCAGCACCACCTGGAACACCGCGAACACGATCACCGCGGTGATGGATCCGGTGAGGTTGAGCAGGAACTGGCCGACGATCGGCGTGGTCCCGCCGAGCAGCGTGCCGCACAGCTGGTAGCACAGCGAGATCCCGGTGTAGCGCACCTGCGCGGGGAACCGGCTCGCCAGCATGCCCGCGAGCGCGGCGTAGTACAGGCAGTGCGGCACCGTCGCGACCACGACGCCGACCATCGCGGCGGTGTAGTCGCCGGAACCGATCAGCACGAACATCAGCGGCATCAGCACCAGTTCGGGCAGCAGCATCACGCACACCGCCCGGCGCCAGCTGCTCATCTTCGTCGCGAGCACCGCACCCCACGGCTGCACCAGGATCTGGGTGATGTTGGCGACCAGGATGATGGTCAGGAACGAACTGCGGCTGAAGCCGATGTCCGCGGTGGCCCACGACAGCGCGAAGGTGGACTTGAAGTAGGTCGCGGACAGCCCGATGGTGCAGGCGCCGATGCCCAGCACGATCAGCATCGGGTGGTTGCGCAGCACCTCGGTGAGCGGGAGCTTGGCCACCTTCTTGGTCTCGATCAGCCCGGCCATGGCCGGCGACTCGGTGACCTTCATGCGGATGAACAACCCGACCACCACCAGCAGCGCCGAGGCCAGGAACGGGATCCGCCAGCCCCAGCTGACGAACGCCTCGTCCGGCAGCTGGCTGATGGCGAGGAAGCTGACCGTGCTCAGCGTGTTGCCCACCGGCGAACCCTGCTGCGCGAACGCACCGTACAAAATGGACTTGCCCTTGGGCGCGTGCTCGGAGGCGATGAGCACGGACCCGCCCCACTCACCGCCGAGCCCGATGCCCTGCACCATCCGGATCAGCACGAGCAGAATGGGCGCGGCCACACCGATCGTGGCGTAGCCGGGCAGCACGCCGATCAGCGTGGTCGAGATGCCCATCAGCAGCAGCGTGATGACCAGCGTCTTCTTGCGGCCGACCCGGTCGCCGATGTGGCCGAAGATGATGCCGCCGAGCGGCCGGGCCAGGAAGCCGACCCAGAAGGTGGCGAAGGCGACCAGGGTGCCGATCGCGCCGTCGAGTTCGGGGAAGAACACCTTGTCGAACACCAGCGCGGAGGCGGTGCCGTAGATGTAGAAGTCGAACCACTCGATGGTCGAGCCGATGAACGCCCCGATGCCCGCGCGTTTCGCGGTGGCGTTCGCGCCGCGGTCGGTCGCCGCACCCATGCCGTCTCCTTGGATCGCCGTTGTCCCAGGGAACGGCGACTCCCGGCGCCCACGTCCCCGTGCTGGCCGGAACGATGCCAGCCGCCACCGAGACAAGTCCAATACCGAATGGGCCAGTCAGTGATTCCGTCGGCGTCTCAATGCGGGCTGGGCGTGGGCAGTGCCTCCTCGGCGACCGCGAGCACGGTCCGCAGCGCGGCGGACGGGTTGTCGGCCCGCCAGGCCAGCGCGGCCTGCAACCGCATGCCCTGGCCGGCGAGCCGCCGGTAGACCAGGCCGGTCTGCTGGATGTGCTGGCAGGAGGTGAGGGTCAGCGTCACGCCGACGCCCGCGGCGACCAGCGCCAAGATCGTGTACGAGTCCGGGGCCTCCTGGACCACCTTCGGCGTGAAGCCGCCCTCGGCGCAGGCGCGGACGGTGGCCTCGCGGACCGTCGACCCCGCGTTGGCGGGAAAGCTGACGAAGACCTCGGACGCCAGCTCCTCGATCGGGATGCGCTCGCGCTGGGCCAGCCGGTGGTCCGACGGCAGCGCGCAGATCAGCTCCTCCTCGTCGATGACCCTCGCCCGCACGCCCGGCTGCGTCACCGGCAGGCGCACGAAACCGAGGTCGAGCGAGCCGTCGGCGACGCGGTCGAGCGCCACGTTGGCGTAGGTCTGCCCGCGCATCACCAGTTCGAGGCCGGGGTGCGCGGCCCGTACCGCCCTGGTCAGCAGCGGCAGCGACTCGTGGCTCGACGCACCGGCGAAGCCCACGGTGACCCGCCCGAACTCCCCGCGTCCCGCCGCCTTCGCCGCGCGGGTGGCGAGGTCGAGGTCGTCGAGCACGGTGCGGACCGGCCCGAGGAACGACTCGCCCGCACTGGTCAGGCGCACCGACCGGGTGTTGCGCTCGAACAGCGCGACGCCGAGTTCCCGTTCGAGCTGGCGGATCTGCTGGCTCAGCGGTGGCTGCGCCATCTGCAGGCGCTTCGCCGCGCGGCCGAAGTGCAGCTCCTCGGCGACCGCGAGAAAGGCGTTCAGATGGCGAAGCTCCATGGCGCGTCCTCGATTGATCCGTGTCGGATATCAATGCCACCTTAATTCGGTATTGGACTCTGCTCAATGGCACCTGGCACGGTGAAGCGGTGACCGACAAGACCACCACGATGGCCGACGCCGTCGCCGCCTTCGTGCACGACGGCGACACCGTCGCGCTCGAAGGCTTCACGCACCTGATCCCGACCGCGGCGGGGCACGAGATCATCCGGCAGGGCCGCCGCGACCTCACCGTGGTCCGGATGACCGCGGACATCGTGGTGGACCAGCTGCTCGCCGGCGGCTGCGTGCGCAAGCTGGTGTCGTCGTTCGTCGGCAACTCGTCCGCGGGCTCGCTCGGGGAACTGCGGCGGCGGATCGAACGCGCCGACCCCGAACCGCTGGAGTTCGAGGAGTACAGCCACTACGGCATGATCTGCCGCTACCTCGCCGGGGCGCAGCGGCTGCCGTTCTACCCGCTGCGCTCGTACGCGGGCAGCGACCTGCCCTCGGTCAACCCCGGCCTCCGCAAGGTTCGCTCGCCGTACGAGGACGAGCAGGTGTACGTGGTGCCACCGGTGAATCCCGACGTGACGATCGTCCACGCCCAGCGCGCCGACCGGTCGGGCAACACCCAGGTCTGGGGGCTGACCGGGATCCAGGCCGAGGCGGTCTACGCGGCGAAGAAGGCGGTCGTGGTGGTCGAGGAGGTGGTCGACGACGACGTGATCCGCCGCGATCCCAACCGCACGCTCATCCCCGCGCACGCGGTCGACGCCGTGGTGGCCTGCCCGCGTGGCGCGCACCCGTCGTTCGCGCAGGGCTACTACGACCGGGACAACGCGTTCTACCGCGGCTGGTCGGCGATCAGCGCGGATCCGGTGCGGCTGCGCGACTGGCTGGCGGAGTGGGTGCTGGGCACCCGCGACCACACCGAGTACGTGGCGAAGCTGGGCGAACGGTACTGGGCGGATCTCGCCGTGGACGAGGCGATGAGCCTGCCGGTGAACTACGGACGGCGGCGGTGAACGACATGACTACCTCGTCCGAACTGCTGTCGGTGGTGGCTTCCCGTGAACTGGCCGGGAAGCGCACGGTGTTCGCCGGGATCGGCCTGCCCACGCTGGCCGCCTCCCTCGCCCACCTGACGGTGGCGCCCGACCTGGAGATCGTCTACGAGTCCGGGGTCTGCGGCGCGCACCCGTCGCACCTGCCCGAGACCATCGCCGACGCCGTGCTGATCACCGGCGCGGAGGCGGTCCTGCCGATGCCCGCGTTGTTCGGCAACGTGCTGCAGGGCGGGCACATCGACGTCGGCTTCCTCGGCGCCGCGCAGATCGACCGCTGGGGCAACCTGAACTCGTCGGTGATCGGCGGCTGGGCCGATCCGGCGGTCCGGCTGCCCGGCCCCGGTGGCGCGATGGAGGTGATGGCGAACTCCGGTGAGGTCTTCGTGGTGATGCGCCGCCACGATCCGCGCTCGTTCGTGGCGGAGCTGGACTTCTGCACCTCCCCCGGGCCCGACCGCGCGCTGGCCGACGGCATCCGGCCGCTGGGCGCCGGGGTCACGCGGGTGATCACCGACCTCGGCATTCTCGCGCGGTCCGGCGTGGGTGAGCCGCTCCGGCTGGTCGCGGTCCACCCGGGCGTTACCGTCGACCGGGTACGCGAGGCCACCGGCTGGCCGCTGGAGGTCGATGGTGAGCCCGCCACCATCGAACCCCCGGCGGCGGCCGAACTCCGGCGGTTGCGGGAAGAAGTCGATCCCGGCCGCGTCTACCTGCGCTGAGGAGCGAACATGCGGATCAGGGTCATCGGCACCGGCGTGATGGGCCGGGGCATCGCCCAGTGGGCGGCGACCGCCGGGCACACCGTGGAACTCGCCGACGCGCGCCACGAGGCGGTCGGCGAGGCGATCGAGTTCGTCGGGCGGTTGCTCGACCGCGCGGTCACCAAGGGGCGCATGGCGGAGGCGGAAGCGGACGCGGTCCGCGCCCGGCTGGTGCCGCTGGACGCGGTGTCGGCGCCGGGCGACGACGTGGAGCTGGTGATCGAGGCGGTGCGCGAGGACCTTCCGACGAAGGCGGAGTTGTTCGCCGCGCTGGAGAAGGTGCTGCCGTCCAGCACGATCTTCGCGACGAACACCTCGTCGATCCCGGTCACCCGGATCGCCGCCACGCTGGCCGATCCGGCGCGGCTGGCCGGGTTGCACTTCTTCAACCCGGTGCCGTTGATGAAGATCGTCGAGGTGGTGCCGGGCGCGGCCACCCGGCCCGAACTGCCCGGGGTGCTCGCCGAACTGGTGCGCGCGTCCGGGCACCGGGCCGTGGTGGTCGCCGACACCCCGGGCTTCCTGGTCAACCACGCGGGTCGCGGACTGGTCACCGAGGCGTTCGCGCTGCTGGAGGATTCGGTGGCGGAACCGGTGGTGCTGGACCGGATCGCGCGGGACGTGCTCGGCCTGCGGATGGGCCCGTTCGAGCTGATGGACCTGACCGGGCTCGACGTGACGGCGGCGGTGATCGACTCGATCTGGACCGGGTTCCGGCACTCCGACCGGCTGCGGCCCTCGTTCCTCACCCCGAACCGGGTGGCCGCGGGCCTGCTCGGCCGCAAGAGCGGCGGCGGTTTCTACGGCGCCGAACCACCGGCGGAGTCACCGGTTCCCGCTGTCGGGTGTCCACTGTGGATCGCCGGAACGGGGCCGGACGCCGATGCCCTGCGCGCGGCACTGCCGGAGTCACCGGGGGACCCGGACGCCGTGGTGCTGGTGCCGACGTGGGGCACTACCGTGTCGGCGGCGATCGCCGCGCAGGGCCTGCCCGCCGCCCGGACGTTCGGCGTGGACCCGCTGTCGCTGCCCACGCGTCGGCGGGTGTTGGCGGTGACGCCCGCTTCGGACCCGGCCGTGGTCCGTGCGGCGGCCGGTGCGCTGGCCGTGGGCGCGGAGGCGGTGTCGGTGGTGCGGGACACGCCGGGATCGGTGGCGCAGCGCCTGATCGCGTCGATCGTGTCCGTCGCCACGTCGATCGCGGAACGGTCGCTGGCCACTCCGGAGGACATCGACCAGGCGGTCACCATCGCATTGGGTTATCCGGCCGGACCGCTCGCCATGGGCGATCGCGTCGGTGCCGAAAGGCTGCTGGAACTCCAGGAAAACCTGCACGAAAGCACCGGTGACCCGCGATACCGGCCGACGCGCTGGCTGCGTGAGCGGGCCGAACTGGGCCTGTCGTTGACCACCCCCGCCTACCCTCTGGAGAGCACACCGTGATTTCGCAGGACTTCGGGCTGACCGAGACGCAGCGTGACATCCGCGCCATGGCCGCGAGCTTCGTCGACGAGGAGATCGTGCCGCACGCGCGGGAGTGGGACCGCGCCGAGCAGGTGGACCGCGCCATCGTGAAACGCTTGGGGGAACTGGGTTTCCTCGGCCTGATGGTGCCCGAGTCCTACGGCGGGGTGGACGCGGACATGCTGTCCTACGTGCTGGTGACCGAGGAACTGGGGCGCGGCGACTCCGCGGTGCGGGGCATCGTGTCGGTGTCGCTGGGCCTGGTCACCAAGACCATCGTGACGCACGGGACGGACGAGCAGCGGGCGCAGTGGCTGCCCCGCCTGGTCAGCGGTGACGCGCTCGGGTGCTTCGCGCTGACCGAGCCCGGTACCGGTTCCGATGCCGCGTCGGTCAGCACCCGCGCCACCCGCGACGGCGGCGACTGGGTGCTCGACGGTGGCAAGATGTTCATCACCAACGGGACTTGGGCGCAGGTGGCGCTGACCTTCGCGCGCACCAGCGAGCGCGGCCTCACGGCGTTCCTGGTGCCGACCGATTCGGCCGGTCTGTCGATCAAGGAGATCCACGGCAAGCTCGGCCTGCGTGGGCAGGCGACCGCGGAACTGGCGTTCGACTCGGTGCGCGTACCCGACTCCGCGCGGCTCGGCGAGGTGGACCGGGGGCTGGGCATCGCGCTGGGCGCCCTGTCGCGCGGCCGGGTGTCGGTCGCGGCGGGCGCGGTGGGGCTGGCGCAGGCCGCGGTGGACGCCGCCGTGCGGTATTCGACCGAGCGCACCCAGTTCGGCCGTCCGATCGCCTCGTTCCAGCTGGTGCAGGAGTTGCTCGCGGATTCCACTGTGGACGTGCGGGCGTCGAGGCTGCTGACCCACCAGGTGGCGCGGATCGCCGATGCCGGGGTATCGCCGAAGGACTACGCGACGGACGCGTCCATCGCGAAGTACCACGCCAGCGAGACCGCGGTGCGCGTGAGCAACAACTGCCTCCAGGTCTTCGGGGGTTATGGCTTCATCGACGAATTCCCCGTCGGCAAGTACCTGCGGGATGCGCGGGTCCTCACCCTGTACGAAGGCACGAGCCAGGTGCAGAAGCTGCTGATCGGACGGGACCTGACGGGGATCAACGCCATGACCTGAGCAGGCTTCCGCCGGGCTTGGAACACGACGACCCAAGCCGGGCCGCCGCGCCCCGCGCCGGTCGCAGCATCCGCCCGCGGCGGCCCAACCCGGACCGTCGCGGGGGATGGCAGCATGCGGCCGCGGCCGGGTCCCCTCCCGGCCGTCGCCGTCATGCTGTCGGGCATGCGCCTCGGCCCTCGACTGCTCACCGCCCTCCTGATCGCGCTCGGCCTGGGCGTGTCCGCCTGCGGTTCCGCCGACGCACCCGACCCCAAGCCCAACCTCCTCAAGGAGTACTGGGCCTCACCCGCGGTCAAGAACGACCGCCTGCCCGGCTACGGCGCGGCACCCGAGGACCGCCAGGCCAACCTCGCCGCCTTCTACAACCCCGACCAGCTGCTGTCCCGCCTGCTGAGCGTGTTCCCCTGCTCGGACGAGTCCGCCAGCCGCGGCGGCGGCCACTTCGACACCACCTGCGACCTCACGTCCGAAGTCCGCGGCGCGGTCCAGGAGGCGGGCGGCGACCCCCAGGCCATCTCCGGGCGCGTCGCACTGGTCAAGCACTCGGACGGCGAGCTGGAACTGATGACCCTGTTCCTCGCCAACGGCAAGGTGGTCGACGCCACCGGCGAAACCCATTCCGGCCTCGACGAGTTCCGCGACAACAACGACCTCCTCGACGCGGACGACGTGATGCTCGTACCCAGCGACCTCACCAAAACCGACGGCGAGAACCAACTCGTCACGGTCTACGGCCACACCCCATGGGGAGGCTGGCCATGGCTCGTCGGCGGCGCAGGTGCCTTGGTGCTGCTGTTGCTCTTCTGGTTACTACGCCGGTCACGTCACCCCTGACCGCCCCGCCGGCCGGGCCCCGCGGCTGTCGGCGTACTTCCGCAGCACGGCGAAGGCCAGCCGGCTCGCCGCGCCCTTCCGCCGGAACGCCGCCCGCAGCTCGTCCTCGCTCAGCTCCCACTCGCCGAAGTCCATCACGGCACCAGGTCGAGGAACTCCCAGTGCGCCCCGGGTTCGGCACCGCTGAGCCACTTCCCGCAGTTCTGCAGCACCACCGGGCCCGAGGTGATGTGCTGGGTGCCGGTGGCGAGGTCGCGCAGGAACCGCTCGATCGGCCCGCGCCGGATCGCCGCGGTCCCGGCCCACCGGTGCACCACCTGCCCGACGTCCTGCGCGGTCCACGTCGCGTGGTTGAGCGCCAGCCGGATCAGCGTGTCCTGCTCGGTGCTCAGCAGTTCGCCCGCGGCCAGGGTTTCCTCGTTGTCCCGCCACACCTGCGCCGCCCAGGCCCGTGCCGCGCGGAGCCTCGCCTCGGCGCTGGCGTACTCGGCGTGGAACTGCGCGGTGTCGACCGGGGCGTTGCGCGAGCCGGCTCTGGCGGCGGCGACCAGTTTCAGCTCGTCGAGCAGGCGCCGCCCGACGCCGAGCGCCCAGCCGGTGTGCCCGATCGCGGCCATGTTCACCAGGCCGATCCGGTACATCGCCCCGCCGTGGGCCGGTTCCTTGGTCGCCGCGGCGTAGGTGTGCGTCACCGGGACGAACACCTCCGCGCAGTGGTAGTCGATGCTGTTGGTCGCCCGCAGGCCGAGCACATCCCAGTTGTCCACCAGTTCGACCTCGGACTTCGGCATCGCCAGCACGCGGAGTTCGCCGGTGCCGTCGACCTGGATCGCGCTGTGGATGTGGGTGGCCAGCGACATGCCGGAGGCGAACTGCCAGCTCCCGCTCACCAGGAAGCCGCCGTCCACCGGGACCGCACGGCCGGGCCGGGTGCCGTGCCCGGCCAGCAGCGCGTGTTCGCCGCTCGCGACACCGGAGAACAACTCGGCCGCGGCGACCTCCCCGAGGTAGGCCGCGGTCGTGCCGGTGACCAGTTGCAGCGCCATCATCGTCCACCCGGCCGACGCGTCGTGGTAGCTGGACCGCTCGTGCAGCGCGATCAGCTGGCGCGGGGAGAACTCGTGGCCGCCGAGGTCGCCGGGCAGTCCGGAGCGGACGACGCCCGCGTCCAGCAACGCCCGCGCGGTGTCGTCGGTGAGCCTGCCGAGTTCCTCCGCCGCGTCCGCATTCGACCCGACCAGCCCGGCGAGCGCGTCGACCCGATCGAGCATCGCCGGGAATTCCTCGCTGACGTGCAGCCGGGCCGAAGTCGCCATGGGACGGTGCTCCTTGTCGTCGACACCACTGGCCCGTCACCGTATCGGGAACCCGGCGCCCGATCCCGGGTTTCCCGAGGCGCACCGGCCGGACCCGCGCGCCCCCGGTGCTCGCGCGGGTCCGGGCGGTCACTGCGTGGCGCCGCGCTCGCCGACCACCTGGTAGGTGAGGGCGGACTCGCTCACCACCTCCCCCACCTTCGCGGTGAGCACGTCACCACCCTTGGGGTTGAGCGGTTCGTTCGTCAGCGACAGCGTGCGCGTGCCGATCACCTGAGTGGTCACCGGATCGACCAGGACCTCGCGGCGCAGGTTGCCGGTGACGTCGTCGAAGCCGAACGCCACGGCCGGGCGGCCGTCCTTGGTGCTGACGTTCTCGAGGATCCGGAGGTACGGGTGGTAGCTCAGCGCCTGGTACACCAGGCTCCGCTGGTCGCGGGTGAGGTCACCCCTGGTCAGGGTGCTCATGATGGCTTCGGTGAGGTACTCCTTCGGGGCCCAGCTCCGGCTGTTCGCCTCGTTCCGGAAGTGCTCGTACAACTGGCGGCCATCGGCGGGGAAGTTCGCGGGATCGAGGTAGACCACGTGCCGGTAGGCACCGCCGGCCCGCACGAAGGTTCCCTCGCTGGAGGTCGTTCCCGAGGTCTGGCCCGGCTGGGGCTGGTTGCGCGGGATCGGCGGCGGGGCCGGCCGGTGCACGTCGCGGTCGAAGCTCTGCTGCCACTCCTCCGCCCGGTCGGCGGGGATCCACTCCTGCCGCAGTTCCTCCTGGCCCATCCCTATTTCCAGGCGCTCGGGGGTGTCGGGGTGGTGGGGGTTCCAGGTGCGCGTGGTGACCAGCAGGTACTGGCCAGGTTCCTGCGGGAGGTCGCTGCCCTGGCCGGCGAAGCGCCCGGCCGAGTTGAGCGGCGCGGGGCTGACCGGCGGCAGCGGCGGGTAGGTCGGCAGGCCGTTCACGCTCGAGGCCTGCGGCGAATCCGAAGGCGCGGCCGGGCTGACGGTGTCGTCGCCGCCGGGTGACAGGGCCACCACCCCCGCCCCCAGCACGCCGACCGCGGCCGCGGCGGCGGCCAGCGGCAGCCAGCGGTTCCGGCCGCGCCGACGGCGTGGCGCGAGGGCGACCACCGTGTCCGGTTCGCCCCGCAGGGTCGCGGTCAGCCGGGCCTTCGCGGTCGTACGAGCGGAGTCGGTCATCGGCGTGGGCTGCTCGGCGCGGACGGCCCGCACGACGGCGTCGACGCGCTCTTCCCAGTCCTGTTCAGGCATCTTTCTCCTCCAGAAGTTCGGCGTACCCGCGCAGGGCCCGGCGGGCCCGGTGCAGGCGGGTGCGGCAGGTGGCGGCGGTGATCCCGAGCGCCTCGGCCACCTCGGCCGGTTGCAGCCCGGCCCAGGCGACGAGCAGCAGCACGTCCCGTTCCTCCTGGCGCAGGTTGGCGATACCGCCCGCCATCGCCCGGATGTGGGTGCTGGCGTCGGCCCTGGACACCGCGAGGCTCTCCGGTGCGGCGACGTCGACGGCCTGACCGCCCTCCCGCGCATAGGCCCGCAGGCCCCTGACCTCGCTGCGCGCGTGTCTTCGCAGGAGGTTCGTCGCGATGCCGAACAGCCACGCCCGCGCCGGCGCCCGGTCCGGGCGGTAGCGGTCCCTGGTGGCCCAGGCCGCCAGGAACGTCTCCGCGACCAGGTCGTCCGCCGTGGCGGGGTCGAGCCTGCGGGCCAGGTAGGCGTGCAGCGCGGAGGCGTGCCTGTCGAACAGGGCGGACAGCAACCGGTCGGCGTCCGGACCGCCCAGGTCGGGCCGCTCGAGGTCGCCCATGAGTGTTACCCCAGTTCTGTTCACACTCATTCTTGCCCGCACCCGGCCCAGCCGTTCCCACCGCCACCACCGGGAGTGGTTGACTGCCACCATGCTGGTGGGTGCGAATGAGGTCGAGGTGTTCGAGGGCGCCAGGGCGCGGTTGGAGGCCATCGCGTACCGCCTGCTGGGCTCGGCGAGCGACGCCGAGGACGCCGTGCAGGACACGTTCCTGCGCTGGCAGTCCGCCGACCGCGCGCTCATCGAGACGCCCGAGGCGTGGCTGACGAAGGTGCTCACCAACCTCTGCCTCAACCGGCTCACCTCGGCGCGGGCACGGCGGGAAACCTATGTGGGCCAATGGCTCCCCGAACCGGTCTTCGCCGGGGACCGGATGCTCGGCCCGTCCGACACCGCCGAGCAGCGCGAGTCGGTCTCGATCGCGATGCTCACGCTGCTGGAGCGGCTCACCGCCAAGGAACGCGTGGTGTACGTGCTGCGCGAGGCGTTCGGGTACGCGCACGCCGAGATCGCCGAGGTGCTCGACCTCACCGAGTCGAACTGCCAGCAGATCTACCGGCGCGCCAAGCAGCACCTGGCCGCGGACCGGCGGCGAGTGGCGGTCGACGGGGCCGCGGCCCGCAAGATCGTCGAGGAGTTCCTCGCCGCGGCGCTCAACGGCCGGACCGACTCGCTGGTGCGGATGCTGACCGACGACGCGATCCACGCGGGCGACGGTGGCGGCGTGGTCTTCTCGCTGCCCCGGCCGATCACCGGCGCGCTGGCGGTGGCGAGGTTCCTGCGCACGCTGGTCAAGCCCACCGACGCCAAGTGGGCGATGATCGGCGGCCGTCCCGTGCTGTACGCCGCGGTCGCCAACGGCACCCCCGCGCTGGTGCTGGTGGTCGGGGACCGGGTCGCCGCCGTCCTTTCGCTGGACGTGACCACCGACGGCATCGCGGCCATCCACACCCAGGCGAACCCCGCCAAGCTCGACCGCGCGACGCGCCGGTGGGCCACCTCCGACCACGGGGAGCCACTCGCCGACAACTGGTGACGTGGATCACAACTCACTCCTGTCAGCTTCCGCGCCGCCGCCCGGTTCAGGAAGCACCACCAGCCAGACAGGAGTGAATGCCATGAAGAAGCACCAGATCGTCGTTCTCGGGGCCGGGTACGCCGGAGCGAGCGCCGCCGCGCGCCTCGCCAAGCGTTTGCACCCGGCCGACACCGAGATCACCCTCGTCAACGCCGACGCCGAGTTCGTCGAGCGAATCCGGTTGCACCAGCTCGCGACCGGCCAGGACCTGAAGCCGCGCGCACTGGCCGACCTCTTCGCGGGCACCGGCGTGCGGGTGCGGTTGGCGCGCGTGGCCACCGTCGATGCCGAAGGCAAGACCGTCGGCATCGTCGACGCCGACGGTCCCGGCGAGATCGCCTACGACACGCTCGTCTACGCCCTCGGCAGCGCCGCCGCCGACCACGGTGTCCCCGGCGTCACCGAGCACGCCCACGACGTCGCCGGCAAGCGGTCCGCGCTGCGGTTGCGGGAACGCCTGGCCGGGCTCGCCGCCGGCGGGACCGTGCTCGTCGTCGGCGGTGGCCTCACCGGCATCGAAGCCGTCACCGAGATCGCCGAAGCCCGGCCGGACCTCGACGTCGCGCTCGCCGCGCGCGGCGGTCTCGGCGACTGGCTGAGCGAGAAGGCCCGGAACCACCTGCGCGCGGCGGTCGACCGGCTGGGCATCACCGTGCACGAGCACACCGACGTCGCGGGCGTCGAGCCGGCGCGCGTAGTCACCACCGATGGCCGGCTCCTCCCGGCCCAGGTGACCGTGTGGACCGCCGGATTCGCCGTCCACCCCATCGCCGCGGCCACAACCTTGCGGGTGGCCGAGACCGGGCAGATCGTCGTCGACGAAACCATGCGGTCGGTCTCGCACCCGGACGTCTACGCCGTCGGCGATGCCGCGTACGCCCCGGGGGCGAACGGCGTGCCGCTGCGGATGTCGTGTGCTTCGGGAGTCCCCACGGCCCACCAGGCGGCCGACGCCATCGCCGCGCGCCTCACCGGGCGGCCGCTCCCCCAGCACAAGATCGGCTACACCGGCCAGTGCCTCAGCCTCGGCCGCCACGACGCGATCATGCAGTGGGTCACCCCGGACGACCAGCCCAAACCGGCCGCGGTCACCGGCAAGGCGGCGGTCCGCATCAAGGAGATGATCTGCCGGATCGCGGCCTGGAGCGTCTCGCACCCGACGTCGATGCTCCCCGTTCGCCGCCACCGCACCCGTCCCGCCGAAGCGGCGCTCAAGATCCCCGCGTGAATCCACGACGAGCGAACGGGAGGACCGGCATGATGTTGATCACCGGTGCCCACGGGGTCGTGGGAAGACACGTGGTGAACCTGCTCCTGCGCGAGGGTGTCGCCGTCACCGCGGTCACTCGCGGCGTCGGCGGGACTTCGTTTCCCCGCGACGTGAAAGTCGTCAGCGGCGACCTGTTCAGTCCAGAGTGGATCGAGAACGCGTTGGACGGGGTCGAGGCGATCCTGCTCAGCCCGCGCGCCACCGGCCCCGGCCTCGGCGGACTGCTGGAGCTCGCCGCCGGACGGGGTGTGCGGCGGGTGGTGCTGCTGTCGGCCACCACCGTGGCGCATCCGGCGGGGGAAGCCCGCTTCGCCGCCGAGTTCAAGTCGGCCGAGGACCTCGTCACGCACTCCGGTCTGGAGTGGACGGTCCTGCGCCTGGCCGACTTCGCCGCCAACGCACTGGCGTGGGCACCTCAGCTCGAGGCGGGCGACGTGGTGCGCGGCGCGTACGGCCGCGCCGCCACCTCGCCGATCCACGAAGCCGACATCGCCGCGGTCGCCGCACAGGCGTTGCGCGGCACCATTCCGGCGGAATCGGTGCACACCCTGACCGGGCCGCGGTCCCTGGACCAGTACGAGAAGGTCCGGCTCATCGGCGTCGCGCTCGGCCGGCCACTGTCCTTCCAGGAGCTGCCGCCCGAGCAGGTACGGCAGGGCATGCTCGCGCAGGGCTTGCCCGAGGAAGTCCCGGCCCGCCTGCTCGGCTCCCTGGCCGACTACCTCGAGCGCCCCGGCCCCACGACCGGCACCGTGGAGTCCCTCCTGGGCCGCCCGGCCCGCACCTTCGCCGAGTGGGCTCGTGACAACGCCTCCGCCTTCAGCCGCTGATCAGGCCGTGGGCGGCACGGCCGTGCCCCGCACGTTGAACTCGATGCCGCGTTGTTGCGCCAGCCCGGGCACGGTGATCTCGGTGACCAGGCCCGCGGTGGCCCGGTCGAACCGCTTGATCTTGACGGGGGACACGCCGTCGAAGGTCTCCTGGATCACGTGGATCGACCGGTCGGTGAAGACCACCTGGCTCGCCGAGTCGTTGCCCGAGAGGAACCCGGTATCGAAGCGCGGCTCGGTGATGCCGGACGCGATGGCGGTGCGCATGATCCGGCCGTCGGCGGCAAGCCATTCGAGGTGGCCCTCCCGGACCGCCCTCGCGTCGTAGGACTTCTGAGAGAACGTCTCGAAATCGACGAGCCCTTCGATGATCGGGCGCCCCTGGGCATCGACGAGTGGTTGTTCGGTGTAGTTGCCGGTGCGGGTGTCCCACGAAACGACGGTCATGTGCGAGTCGCCGTCGGCGTCGGCGTAGTCGGAAAGGAAGGTGATGACGCCGTTGTGGCAGGGCACATGGCGGTTGTGGTCTCCGGCGTCGAAGGCTCCCCGCCAGGCAAGGACCTTCTCCTGTCCCTCGGTCGCCGGGTACAGCTGGGAAAGCAGCTCCGGTTCCGCGGTGGGATCGGCCTTCGAACGCATGCCGGGAATAGCGGCCGAAGCCGGGAGGTGCGTGCCGACTTCGGTGGCGATTCCATTGAGGACACCGTCGCACAGCGCGTTCATGAAGTAGTTCCCTTCGACCGGGTACAGCTGCGAACCGGTCGAGGTGGTGACGGCCACCTGGTTGGTGTAGCCGGAATCGGAGAAGCCGTCGTTGTAGACCGAGACAAAACCGTTGCCGCCGGGCAGCGGGAAGGCCGACTGCTGATGGCTTGCCTTCTTGTTCTCGAAGCTGACCAGACCGTCCTTGCCGAGAATGTAGTCGCGCGAGTCGTCGCTGAAGAACAGCCCGGTTTCCGACCACGCGAGATGCGGTTCGCTCATTCCGCTGGTTTCGACCAGCCGCGTTCCCCCGTCCGCGCCCACCAGGACGAGGTAACCCGGCCGCTTCTCCGCCTGGTTCTCGACGGAAGTATCCGAACTGAGGTAAAAGGCGACGGCCGTTTCACCGAGCTTCACCACGTCGGGATCCGTTATGTTTTCCGCTATTTCGCTGTCCGGTGAAGTGCAGGCCGTGACGGCGAACAGCACGCCGGCGGCGAGCGCGATGGATCGAGGCAGGCGCACCGTGCCGAGTCCTTTCCCACGACAGGTGGTGCGACCGACCGGCCGCACCACCCGGCCAGCTGTCGTTACTTGATGGTCGCGTAGACCACGGTGCTGCCGTCGTCCTTGATGTCATCGGGGAAAACGGCCGGCCCGCCATCGCCGTCCAGCTCGATGTCCACGGCGTTCTTGTAGGCCTTCCACACCAGCTCGGAGCAGTTCAGCTTCTTGCTGTCACTGCTCTTGTTGAGCGCGAAGTTCGTGTCGTATTCCTTGCCCCGGTAGTTGTTGTAGGCGTAGTTGGCCGCCTTGTCCCGGCTGGACTGCTTCGCTTTGACGTACATCTTGTAGATGGGGCCGCACTTCTTCAGCGTGGACGCCGTGACGGACCTGCTCTTGCTGTCCTTGCCCGGCGCCTCCACGATCGTCTTCGTCGTGTAGTAGATGCCGACGTGGTTGTGCTTGAAGATGGCGGTCTTGGCGTAGGAGTGGAAAACGTCTCCCTTGTTCCGCGCGTTCCCGACCGTCTTCTTCGTCTTGCAGGCGCCGTCGTCGGACGAAGCGATGGCGATCGGGCTCGACGCGTCCGCCTCGGCGGCCTGCGCGGGCACGGCGAACAGGCCGGCCATGGCCGTTCCCGCGACCACGGCGGCCGCCACGGACGAGGCGAGAGATCGCCTGATCTTGGACATGTGCAACTCCACTCTGCGACTGTGGACGGGTGGCGGTACCCGGACTTTCCCCAGTCCTGGAGCCCCCGGTCCGTTGACGACGGTTACGCTAAGCCGTCCGGACCCCGCCGGGTGTCGGGTGAACGCCCGACACCCGGCCACCGTCCACAAGCGAGTGTGGCCGGTTACGCCCGCATCAGGATGAAGTCGCCGTGGCCGCCGTAGCCGAGCACCGGCTCGGCGTACTGGGTGCCGTTGAACGTCGGCAGCCACCAGGAACCGTTGACCCGCACCAGCATCGGGTGCGGGATGTTGGTGCCGTACGGGGCGTCGAGCACGCCCAGCTTGCGCATCTTCAGGTCGTAGACCGGGTACTGGCGCGCGTCCCCGTCGCTGGCCAGCACGTACCACTGGCCGCCGATGCGCTGGATGATGGTGCCCTCGGTCTGGTCGACCGACAGGTCGGCGCCGACCAGTTCGAGGCCGTCGGCGTAGTCGGCGCCGCGGGGCCCCGCCGCGAGCGCGGGGTGGAACACGAACGAGGGCTGCTGGGCCGGGCTTTCCACGAAGGCCAGGTGCCACCGGCCGTTGATCTTGGTCAGCGCGGGGTCCCAGGAACTGACCTCGGTGGGCAGCGGCAGCCGTTCGGTGGCCAGCACGTGGACGCCGGAGAGCAGGTTGGCGCGGGTGGTGGTGTGGCGGATGTGCACCCCGTTGAAGGCGAAGTCGCCCCACGAGCTGTTCAGGACGATGAACCGCCGCCGCTCGTCGTCGTAGACGAGCTGGCCCGCGTGGTCGCCGAGCACGACCCCGTCGCGGGCGAAGAACAGCGTCGCGACCTGTTCGACATTGGTCGGATCAGCCAGGTCGATGGTCCAGACCGCCCAGTGCGCCTGCTGGAAGAAGCCCAGCCCGGCGTTGGTCATGGTCAGGTACAGCTTGCCGTCCTTGAGGTAGGGCCTGCCGTCGGCGTGCTGGACCACGTGCGGGTCGCGCACCCCGGCCTGGCCGAAGTAGCCGGCCCGCACCCGGCCGAGCAGCGTGGACCCGCCGCCGCGCCCGCCGTAGGCGTAGCTCAGGGTGCCCAGCACCTGCGGGTCGCGCAGGTCGATGCGGGCCCGGACCTGGTCGCGTGCGGTGAGCAGGGGCTGCCAGCCGGTCCCGGTGCCGGTCGTGTCGGCCAGCACGGTGACCGCGTTCTCGTTGAGCACCACGGCGAAGCCGAACGGCGCCTTGAGTGCCGCGGGCGCGGTCTTGACCACGCTGGTCGTCCCGCCCCGGGTGACCTCTATGCTGACCGTGCCGGTGCCCGCGTCGTAGGCGCCCAGCACGGAGGCGTTGTCCCCGGCGAACCCGGCGACCACCCCGGCGTCCCCGTCCAGCCGCCGGACCTCGACGGTCACCGTGCCGAACGGCGCCCGCGGCCGGACCCCGGTGGTGACCAGGGTGCCGCGGGTCTCCTGCCGTGGCGTCACCGCCGAGTCGTACTGCACGAACCCCGGTGCGATGAGGTCGAACGGGCGGAACTGCTCGGTGACGGAGAAGTGCAGGTCGAACGGGGTCGCCTCGGGCGCGGCCCCGGCCGGGGTGGTGCCGAGAAGGCTGGTCGCCGCCCCCGTCGCCCCCAGCAGGGACATACCACGCAGGACGGTGCGCCGGTCGATTCCGTACTCGCTCACGTGACCTCCGGTTGAGGATGCGGGGAGGCTCGATCACCTCCTCGGCGCGTTCAGCTTGCAACGTGGCATACCGCACCCGCAAGAGCCAGATGGCCGCCACCCCGCCCCGGGCGGTACGCCACGCGGTCCACATCGGACGGTCCATCGGCGCCGGGTGGAACCCGGGTGGCCGGAACGGCGTCGTAGAGTGCGGATCGGAAGGGAGAGTGCATGCCTGAGGGGAATCCGCTGGTCGCGCAGGCTCAGTCGCAGACGACCGGGGTGACCGGGATCGGGATCGCCGAGTCCGCGGTCGATCTGGCCAACGGCGTGTCCGATGGCTCCTGGGTCGAAGCCGGACTCGGCGCGGTCGGGGTCGGGCTCGAAGTGCTCTCCCTGGTCGTCGATCCCATCGGCACCCTCGCCTCCTACGGCGTGTCCTGGCTGATCGAACATGTGCAGCCGCTGAAGGAAGCGCTCGACTGGCTGGCGGGTGATCCGCCGGTCATCCAGTCGTTCTCCGACACCTGGGCCAACGTCGCCGCCGAAGTCAACGCCATCGCCGGAGACCTGGGCAACGAAGTCACCAACGGCACCGCCGGCTGGCAAGGCGAAGGCGCCGAGGCCTACCGAGGCGCCGCCGCTGAGCAGGCTGATGCCCTGGCCGGGGCGGCCTCGCTCGCGGACGGGATCTCCGCCGGTGTGATGATCATGGGCACCGTCGTCGCCGCCGTGCGCGAGCTGGTGCGCGACCTGGTGGCCGAGCTCGTCGGCAAGCTCATCACCTGGGCCCTCGAAGCCGCAGGCACCCTCGGCTTCGCCACCCCGGTGATCGCCGTCCAAGCCACCACCGCGATCACCAAGACCATCAACAAGATCAGCGAGTTCATCCGCAAGCTGGTCAAAACCATCGGCAACGTCTCCCCGAAAATCAAGAAGATCATCGACAAACTCGGCGAGATCATCGAGAAGCTGTCCAAGATGCTGCGCAAGGGCGGCAAACCCGGCAGCAGCACCACCCCCTCCAGCACCAAACCGAACACCACCAAAACCCCCGACACCACCCCGAACTCCCCCGACACCACCCCCTCCGGCACCGACACCACCCCCGACAGCCCCACCACCCCGGACAGTGGCAAACCCGGCAGCAACAACCCCGGCAGCGACTCCCCCAGCAACCGCCCGGACGACGTCAACGACACCAAGACCCCGATCGACCAGCGCAAGTGCGAGAACGACCCGATCGACGTGGCCACCGGCGAGATGGTGCTGCCGCAGACCGACGTCGAACTCGCCGGGGTGTTGTCGCTGGTCCTGCGTCGCACGCACATCTCGTCCTACCGGGCCGGGCTCACCTTCGGCCCCTCCTGGGCGTCCACCGTGGACCAGCGGCTGGAGTTCGACACCGAAGGCGTGCTGTTCGTCGCCGAGGACGGCATGCTGCTGGCCTACCCGACCCCACCGGAAACCGGTTCGGTGCTGCCCGCCGCGGGACCGCGCTGGCCGCTGAGCCGGTCCGGCGACGGGTTCACCGTGCAGCGCGATTCGGGACAGAGCCTGCACTTCCCGGACACGGGCCCGGTCGCGCCACTGGCCGCGATCGAGGACCGCAGCGGCAACCGGATCACCGTGGAGCGCGACGGCTCCGGGCAGCCGCTGGCCGTCCAGCACTCCGGCGGCTACCGGGTGGAGTTCGACCACGACGGCGGCCGCGCCGTCGCGCTGCGGCTGGCCGAACCGGCGGGCCCCGGCATCGTGCTGGTCCGGTACGGCTACGACGAACGCGGACGGCTCACCGAGGTCGTCAACTCCTCCGGCCGCCCGCTGCGCTTCGAGTACGACCTCGCCGGCCGGATCGTCCAGTGGACCGACCGCAACGGCGAGTGGTACCGGTACCTCTACGACGCCCGGGGCCGGTGCGTCGCGAACCAGGGCTCCGGCGGCTTCCTCAACGGGACGTTCAGCTACGACCAGGACGGCACCCGCTTCACCGACGCGCTGGGCAACAGCACCACCTATCGCTTCGACGAGCGGAAGAACGTCGTCGCCGAAACCGATCCGCTCGGGCACACCTGGCTGCAGGAGTGGGACGCGGACGACCGGCTGGTCAGCCGGACCGACCCGCTCGGCCGCCGCACGAGCTACGAGTACGACCAGGACGGCAACCTCACCAGGCTGACCCGTCCGGACGGCACCCAGGCGCTGGCCGAGCACAACGAACTGGGCCGCCCGACGGTCACCGTGGACCCGGACGGCGCGGTCTGGCGGCGGAGCTACGACCACGCGGGCCGGGTCGTCTCGATCACCGACCCCACCGGCGCCACGACAACCTGCACCTACCACGAGAACGGGCAGCTCGCCTCGGTCACCGACGCGCTGGGCCGCACCCGCCGCACCGAGGTCGACGCGGCGGGCCTGCCGCTGGCCGAGGTCGACGTGCGCGGCGGCGTCACCCGGTACCAGCGCGACCAGTTCGGCCGGATCATCTCGGTGACCGACGCGACCGGCGCGACCGCGCGGATGGCCTGGACGGTCGAGGGCAAGCTGCTGTCCAGGACCGCGCCGGACGGGAGCGTCGAGCGCTGGCAGTACGACGGGGAAGGCAACGAGGTCGAATACCAGGACGCCGCCGGACGCGGCGTTTCGGTGCGCACCACGCACTTCGACCTGCCCGCGGTGGAAACCAGGACCGACGGCAGCAGCCTGCGGTTCACCTACGACGCGGCGCTCCGGCTCCGGACGGTCACCAACGCGCAGAACCTCGAATGGCACTACGAATACGACGCGGCGGGCCGGTTGGTCGCCGAGACCGACTTCAACGGCAGGCGCGTCCAGTACGAACACGACGAGGCGGGGCAGCTCACCGGGCGCACGAACGGGCTCGGCGAACGGATCGGCTTCGTCCGTGACCGCGCGGGACGGATGCTGGAGCGGCAGTACGGCGGCTTGGTCGAGTCGTTCGAATACGATCCGGTCGGCAGGCTGGTCCGCGCCCGCAACGCCGACGCCGACCTGGTTCTGAGCCGTGACCTTCTCGGCCGGGTGATCTCCGAGTCCGTCAACGGTCACGCGGTGACCTCGGCCTACGACGCGGCCGGACGACGGATCTCCCGGCGCACCCCGACCGGTGCGGAATCGCATTGGCAGTACGGCGAAAGCGGCCTGCCCGCGGTGCTGACCACCGCCGGGCACACCGTCAGCTTCGGGTACGACGCGGCGGGCCGCGAGGTCGAGCGGTTGCTGGACACCGGCACCATCATCGCCCAGTCCTGGGACGCGAACCACCGGCTGGCGCACCAGACGGTGTCCACAGTGGCCGGTGGTGGCCGGGCCCGGCTCATCCAGCGGCGGGAGTTCGCCTACCGCGCGGACGGCCACCTCGTCGGGGTGAACGACCAGCTGGACGGCCCGCGGTCGTTCCAACTGGACGACGGTGGCCGGGTCACCGCCGTGCACGGAGCGGGCTGGACCGAGGAATACGCCTACGACAGCACGGGGAACGTGCGGGCCGCGGGCTGGACCGGCGGCGATCCCGAGGCCCACGGTGAGCGCGCGTACACCGGCACCCTGCTCACGCGGGCCGGGAAGGTGCGTTACGAGCACGACCGCCAGGGACGCGTCGTGCTCCGGCAGCGGAAGCGGCTTTCGGCCAAACCCGAGAGCTGGCACTACTCCTGGAACGCCGACGACCGGCTCACCGGCGTGGTCACCCCGGACGGGAGCCGCTGGCGCTACCTGTACGACCCGCTGGGCAGGCGGATCGCCAAGCTCCGGCTCGGCCACGGGGACACCGTGGCCGAGCGCACGGACTTCTGCTGGGACGGCCTGCAGCTCGCCGAGCAGGTGCACTCCGGCGGGCACGCGCTCACCTGGAACTGGGAGCCGGGCACCTTCCGGGCCGTTTCCCAGGTGGAACGCGTGCGCTCGGCGGATCAGGGCTGGGTCGACAGCCAGTTCTTCTCGATCGTGACCGACCTGGTGGGCACCCCGACCGAGCTGGTGGACGCGGCCGGTTCACTGGGCTGGCGCCGGCGGTCGACGATCTGGGGGCACGACGTCGGCTCGGCGGCGCAGCCGGCGGGCACCCCGTTGCGCTTCCCCGGTCAGTACTTCGACCCCGAGTCCGGCCTGAACTACAACCACTTCCGGCACTACGACGCGGAAACCGGCCGGTACGTCTCGACCGACCCGATGGGGCTGGCGCCGGGGCCGAACCCGCACGCCTACGTGCCCAACCCCACCGCCGCGATCGACCCGACCGGGCTTTCCCCGTGCCGCACCTACTACAGCGTGCAGGGCCGGTCCGACGCCGACCGCCTGATCAACGACGGTGGTGAACCGTGGCCGTCCGGTGTGGACGCGCAGGGCAGGCCGCGCAGCGAACTCGGTGACGGTCTCTACGCGTGGGAAACCCGTGATCAGGCGGAGCGCTACCTGGATATGGTCCGGAACCGCGATGGCGCGCCGAGTGATCTGGAGATCATCGAGCACCGCATCCGCGGCGAGGACTTCGACGGGCTGCGGTCGGCGGACATGACCACAATGGACGATGACGCGGCGACGGAGCTGTGGCAGCAGGGCGGGAACCACGACTACGAGCACATCCGCCGGGGCACCGGCCGGTTCGGCCCGGAGAACTACTTCCACCACAGCGTCTACCACCTGTTCGACACGAGGAGGCCCGGGTGACCGGCGAGTTCAGGTTGCAGCGCCAGAAGAACGGGCGCGGCTACTTCGGCCACGTGAAGGTCCGCACGGTCCCCGCGACCACGCCGTCGGTGTCCTGGGCCATCCCCGCGGGCGACCAGGCTTCGCTGCAGGCCAAGGCCGACGCCGAATTCGTCGAGGCAGCGCTGGCCGGCGTGCGCGACGGGCTCGACCTGCTGCGCGACCTGGGCACCGATGTGGACGGTCACGCGGTGGAGATCGTCGAAGCACTGGCGTACCTGACCGACCTGGACGAGTCGGCGGTGCGGGCCGCGGGAACCCTCGCCGTGGCCGACGCCTTCGGTGCCCGCGACCGCTTCGACCTGACCTTCGACTCCGGCTGGCGCGTCACCCCTCTCCCCTGACACCGGCGGAAACCAGGTGACCGCGACCACGACCTCCGGCGACAATGGCCCGGTGAACCCGGAAACCGCCGTGAGCGAACTGCGTACCGCGCTCGGCCTGTGGTACGTCGGCCAGGTCGGCGCGGATGCCTTGGTACGGGCGGCGTGCACCCTGCTGGTGGCCGGGTTCGACGGACTGTCGCTGTGCATGCTCGCCGCGGTGTCGGTGCGCGACGCCGACGCCGAGGTCCCGGAGTACCTCGAAGCCGCGCTGCACGAGGTCGGTCTCGACTTCCACCCACGGGACACGCCCGCCGCCCGTGAAGCGGGTCTGCGCGCGATGGCGGCACAGACGTTGGCGCAGGTGCTCACTCCCCGGCGACTGACGTCTTGGGCGCACTGCGCCTTCGGGCACACCACGCTCGACCTCGCCGAGCGGTTGGCCGAGCTGGACGACCTCTACGACATGGCTGACTACGACGAGCGGCCGACCGGCGACCTCGACGCCGAGGTCATGGCCGAAGCGCGGCGCCTCACCAGCTGACGCCGGAAACTCCCGGCGAATTGCGGTGGCGCCAAGTTTTCTGCTTCGACTGGTTGCCGCAGGTTCGCATCGAACACCAGCGGCCCGTCCGAGCGCGGGAGTGGTCGTAGAACGCCTGTTGGCACGCGTCGTTCGCGCACACCTTGAGCCTGCACCACTCGCCCGTCGTCATCGCTCGGACCAACGCCGCCGCCGAACACGCGCGGCTGACGGTCGAACTCGATGAGGACGGCTGGTCACTGACGCCACGTGCGACCGGGATCACGGGTGCCTTGGGACACCTCGTCGCCGAAGTGGACCATATTCTCGCGTGCGGCGGCACCGGCTGACGCACCGGATTCGACCGGCTACGTCGTCTCGGGCACCCTCGTGCTGGCCGTCGTCGGTCACGTTCTTCTCACCCAGGCACAAGGTCGTGCAGGAACCAGCCGGCGAATACTCGGAACTCGCCCGGTGACGCTTCGGGTTCACCCGGACAGCTTCGCCATGATCGCCCTGGCGTACGCGGTCGCGGTACCGCACGGATCGCCGGTCCGGTTCGACGTCACTTCGAGGACTTCCGTGCGCTGGTCGTCGATCTGCCGTTGCGTCCAGGTGAGCACGCAGTGGCCGGTGTTCACCTGCGACAGATAGGCGTCGGTCCCGTCGACCTTCGTGGGGTCCCCGGCATCGCGAGGGGGTTTGCCCGGTTCTCCCTGCGTCACCCCCAGGCTCATGGTGCCGAATGGTCCTTCCCACCGGCAGCCGCGCAGGAGGTACGGGGTGGCCTTGGTGGCGCCACCCACCGCCGACCGCGCCGTTTCACCGTCCACAAGGGAGCACGGATCCGCGAGAAAAGCGCTGTGCGGAGGGGCTTCCCAGCGGAACACCTCCGTGCGCAGCCGGTCGACGACGACGCGCAGCACGGCCGTCACCGGAGCGCAGGTGTCGGCCGTGCCGGTGGGGAACTGGATCCCGATGCCCAGTTCGGGACGCGCGGGCGTCTGGACGAGCGCGCCGCAGCCGGTGTCCACATCGGTCAGCAGCACGGGCAGGCCGTCGATGTCCACCCCGGCGTCCCGGCCCGATTCGGTGCCGGCGTCGCTGTCCATCCCGATGGTCAGCCAGACGTTGAGGTCGGCTTCGGAGGTCTCGTAGGTGCATTCGCCGGGCTCTTCGGAGCGCCACGCGGTGAACTCGCCGACCGGGTCCAGTTCGACCCCGTCCAGCACCCGGCACGGATCCACCTGGCGCAGTCGTGCGTCGGCCAGCGCATCCCCCACCGGTAGCGGCAACGCGGTGGCCCGGCCGCCGATCACGTCCTCGAAACCGGCCGTCGCGGCGAACGCCACCGCGGCCGCGCAGAGCACTCCGGCCAGCACGGCGGTGACCTTGCCGCGCGAGCGTTTCAGCGGTTCGGGCACCGGCCACGACAGCACCTCGCGGATCCGCGCGTCCTGTGCCGCGATGAGGTCGCGCACGCAGTCGGGCCAGCCCGCGCCGGGCGGCACCGGTCCCAGCAGGCCGAGCAGTTGCCGCGGGGTCGGGCGCAGTGCCGGCTCCTTGGCCAGGCACGGCTCGGCGAGCTCGGCGATCCCGGGCGGGAGTCCACTGAGGTCCGGTCGCGTGTGGACGATGTTGTACAGGGTCTGCGCCGCGGTGTTCCCGGTGAACGGGGCCCGCCCGGTCGCCGCCATGACCAGCAGCGCGCCGAGCGAGAACACGTCGCTCGCCGGGGTGAGCACCCCGCTCGTGGCCTGCTCCGGGGACATGAACGCGGGCGAGCCGATGATGGCACCCGTGCTCGTGAGATCCGAGCCCTCGACGGCGCGGGCGATGCCGAAGTCGATCACGCGGGGCCCGTCGGCGGCGAGCAACACGTTGCCCGGCTTGAGATCGCGGTGCACGAGTCCCGCGCGGTGGATGTCGGCCAGCGCGGTGGCGAGCCCGGCGGCAAGGTACCGGACGGCCTCGGGCGGCAGCGGTCCCGCCGCGTCGACGGCCTCACGCAGGTTCGGCCCCGGCACGTGGACCGAGGCCAGCCAAGGAACCTCGGCATCGGCGTCGGCGTCGAGCACCGCGGCGGTGTAGGCACCGGAGACCTTGCGCGAGGCCTCCACCTCGTGGCGGAACCGGTCGCGGAAACCGTTGTCGTGGGCGAACTCCGGGTGGATCTGCTTGAGCGCGGCCAGCCGCCCGTCCGGTGACAGTGCCAGCAGCACCCGGCCCATGGCGCCCTCGCCGAGCGAGGCGAGCAGCCGGTAACGGCCGGCGGTACGCGGTTCGGCGGGGTCGAGCGGCTTCATCGCGGCAACCTCGGCACGACCTTGTCCGCGACTTCCCTGGCCTGGCGGCAGGTGTCGACGGGGTTGCCCTCGGCAGGCGGGCGCACCCGGATGCTCGCGACCTCCCTCGGCTGCCCTTCGGTCCCGTGCTGGAGCCAGCGCAGTTCGCAGACGTCCGGCTCCGTTTCGGTGAAGGACCGCTGGTACGCGGTCATGCCGCCGATGGTGATCCGCTCACCGCGAGTTTCGTCCGCGTTCGGCGGCGAATCGTAGTAGTCGAGCTGGACGGAGACCGAGGCCGAGTCGGCGACGTACCACGTGCAGCTGTGCGAGGTGCTGCTGAACCGGTCGGTGGGCAGCACCCCGAAGATCGGCTGCGCTTCGAGGTCGGTGAGCAACGCGCAGGCGTCGACCTTGCCCAGCGTGGTGTTCTCGTCCGGCAGCCGGGCGCTGCCGCCGGTGATGGCCAGGACGGCCTCGCCCAGCTTGGCTTTGGCGTCCTCGCAGAGCTCGGCGGTCGCACCGGCCGCGTCGTCGCGGGCGACGTCCACGCTGAGCGCGGATTCCGGATCGTCAGGCAGGGCGACCGTGGCGCGGCACCGGTCCCGTACCCGGTCCGACTCGGCGCGGACGAGGGCCGGCATGCCCGCCACGGTGGCGGTCTCGGTCGCCTCGGCCGCGGGGATCGGCACGGACGGCACGCCAACGGAAACCTCGTGCTGCCCGCCGCTGACGAACGCGCAGCCGGTGAACCCCATGCGGTTCCGGACGTCGAGGCCGGCGAGCACCTTGCACGGGTCGATGTGGCGAAGACCCGCCACGCTCAGCGGCGCGGGCGGCGGAGGTGGTGGCGGCGGTGTCGTGGGTCGCGGCACCGGCGCTTCGGCGGGTGGGGCCGCCTGCGGTGTGGACTGCGCGAGCAGCACGGAGACCGTCACCGCACCGGCGACGACGGCAGCGGCGCCGACCACGGCCGCCGCGATCTTGCCTCGCCGCCCGCGCAGCGCGCGCGATGCCGCCTTCTCGCGGCCGGTGATCAGCGCGTGCACGGCATCGGGCCACGGTCGCGGGCTCGGCGCGAGCGCACCGACCGCATCGAGGAGCTGGCTCGGTGACGGCCTTCGCAGCGGGTCCTTGGCCAGGCACGGTTCGGCCAGGTACCGGATCGCGGGCGGCACCGCGGCCAGGTCGGGTTCGAGGTGCACCACGTTGTACAGGGTCTGCGGCGTCGACCGGCCGGTGAACGGGGCCCGGCCCGTCGCCGCCAGCACCAGCAGGCCGCCGAGGGAGAACACGTCGCTCGCGGGGGTCAGCCGCTGTCCCTGGGCCTGCTCGGGTGAGAGGTATCCCGGCGAGCCGATGATCGCGCCGCTCCGGGTCAGTTCCGAGTCGCCCTCGCTCGCCCTGGCGATGCCGAAGTCGATCACCCGCGGCCCGTCGGCGGCGAGCAACACGTTGCTGGGCTTGAGATCCCGGTGGATCAGCCCCGCGCGGTGGATGTCGGCCAGCGCGGTGACCAGTCCGACCGCGAGCCTGCGCACCACGTCCTCGGGCAGCGGTCCGGCGGCGTCGACCGCCTCCTGAAGCGTCGGCCCCGCGATGTACAACGACGCCAGCCAGGGTTCCGGCGCGTCAGGATCCGCATCCAGGACCGGCGGCGTATACGCCCCCGAAACCCGCCGCGACGCCAGGACCTCGTGGCGGAAGCGCTCGCGAAACCCGGGGTCGTGCGCGAGGGCCGGGTGGACCTGCTTGAGCGCCGCCAGCCGCCCATCCGGCGCCCGGGCGAGGGAGACCCGTCCCATGCCACCGGTACCGAGCGAGGCAAGCAGCCGATAGGGCCCGACGTCCGCGCTCAGGCCCCTTCTCGCGAACTCCACCCTGGTCCCCCGCACGCCTCGCGTGACTTTCGTCGTCGGAATGTAACACCCACCCACCCTCCGACGACGCGGGTCCACCCGCGGTTCCCCGGCTGACCCCAGCACCCTTTGCCGGGAATCCCGGAGAAACAACCGGGTGCAGCGGTTTCGCACGAATTCGTACGCCTCGCCACCGGATCCGGTGATGTTCCCGGCGCTGCGAGTAACGGCCGAACTACGCTGTCGAGCGGTTACGTGAACGTGCGCAACACCGGGGAGCGTTTCTGATGGGGGAGCAAAAACCCGACCCGGCCGGGATCGATTCGATTTCGGCTTTCGGGGCAGCCCTGACGGCGTTGAAGGAACGCTCGGGCCGGTCGCTGAGCCAGCTGGCCAACGCGACCGCCGATGCCGGTGGCGGGCTGAGCCGGAGCACGTTGAACGGTTACTTCAAGGGAAGGCACCTGCCGCAGCAGGGCGTGGGTCAGGAATTCGGCCTGCTCCTGCGTGAACTCGGGATCAGCGATGACGCGCAGCGGCAGGCGTGGTGGACCGCGGTGGAGCGGCTGCGCCGCCGCTTCCGCAACGGCGGGGACAGCCCGGTCAACCCGTATCCGGGGCTCCGCTCATTCGACACCACCGACACGGCACGGTTCTTCGGCCGCGCCGCGCTGACCCAACGGCTGCTCGACGAGATCACCGCCCAAGCCGGGCAAGGCACCCCGGTCCTCGTGGTGGGACCGTCCGGCGCCGGGAAGTCCTCGTTGCTGCGGGCCGGGCTGCTGCCGAAGCTGGCCGACGCCGGACGGCTGCCGGTGGTGATGGTCCCCGGCCGGTCCCCGCTGACGGAACTGTCGGCGCGGCTGGCCGAGGCGACCGGAACCAGGGCGAACGACGCCGCGGCCGGGTGGAGCGAGTACGCGGCCGCCTTCGGGCGTGGTACGGGCGTGCTGGTGGTGGACCAGCTCGAGGAGATCTTCGCCGCCGACGTCGGCGACACCGACCGGCACGCCTTCCTCGCCGCCGTGTCGGCCGTGGCCCGGGAAGCCCCGGTGGTGCTGGGCCTGCGTGCCGACTTCTACGGACCGGCCCTGCGCTGCCCGGAACTGGCGGCGGCGTCGCAGGACGCGCAGATCGTGGTGGGCCCGCTGACCGGTCCCGAACTGCGCGCGGCCATCACCGAGCCCGCGCACGCGGTGGGGGTGACGGTGGACGACGGGCTGGTCGAGCTGCTGGTCCGCGAAGTGTCACCCGCCACGCGCGAAGAGCCGGACGCCGCACACGAGCAGGGCGCACTGCCTCTGCTCTCGCACACGCTGCAAGCCGCCTTCGATGCCGCCGTGGCCCGCGGCGAACGGGTGCTCGGTGTCGCCGACTACCACTCGGTCGGCGGTCTCCGGCACGCCATCGCCGAAACCGCCGAGTCCGCCTACTGCGGCCTCGGCGCCCGCGCCCAGCAGGTCGCGCGCTCGGTGTTCCTGCGCTTGGCGCACGTCGGCGACGCCGCTGTCGACACCCGTCGCCGGGTGAGCCGCGACGAACTGGTCGGCGACCGGCCGGACACCGAGGCCGAAGAGATCGACGACCTCCTGGACACCTTCATCGCCCACCGGCTGCTGACCGCCGACGACGACACCGTGCAGATCAGCCACGAAGCCCTGCTGCGGGCCTGGCCGCGGCTGCGCGGCTGGCTCGACGACGACCGCGCGGGCCGCCAGGTGCACCGGCGGCTGACCCTGGCCGCCCGCACCTGGCGCGAGCACGGGCGCACCGCCGACGACCTGTACCAGGGCAGCACGCTGGCACTGGCACTCGCTTGGACGGCCGAGCACCAGGACGAGCTCAACCCGCTGGAACGGCAGTTCCTCGAAGCCGGGGTCGGCAAGCGGGACGCGGCGGAGACGGCGGCCCGCCGGCGGGTCCGGCGCCGCTACCAGTTCGCCAGCGCGGCCGTTGTTCTGGTCGTCGTCGCGGCGAGCGCGTTGTTCTACGCCTGGCGCACCCAGGACGCGGCCAAACGGGACGGCGCCCTCGCGATGTCCCGCGACCTCGCGGTCAAGGCGGAACGGCTGCGCGAAACCGACCCGGCGCTGGCCGCCCAGCTCGCCGCCATCGCCTACCAGCGGTCACCCACGGCCGAGGCCACGTCCGCGCTGCTGGACTCGGCGGCCCGTCCCCTGCCCGCCCGTTACCTGAGCCCCGGCGACGGCACCCATGTCGTGGCCGCCACGACCGGCGTGGTCGCCACCGGCGCGGACAACGGCACGATCGCCCTGTCGCGAGCCGGTCAGCACACGCCGGTGGGACCGCCGCTGAGCGTGGGAAGCCGCCCGGCGACCGTCACGCTCAGCACCGACGGCAGCCTGCTGGCCGCGGTCGGCGAGAACGGCACCGTCCGGGTCTGGGACGTCCGCGACCTCGCCGTCCCGGTCGAGGTCAAGACCATGACCGGGCCGAGCGGCAGCGTGGCCTCGGTGGCGTTCTCGCCGGACAACCGCACCGTCGCCGCGGGCGGAGCGGACAACAAGATCCACCTCTGGCACCTGGACGATCCCGGCAAGGACGCCGTGCTCAGCGGGCCACAGGCGGCGGTCACCAGCGTCGCCTTCGCCCCGGACGGCCGGACGCTCGCCGCGGGCAGCCGGGACCGCGCGGTCCACCGCTTCGCCCTCACCGACCCGGCCGGACCGCACGCCCTCCCTGCCCTGACCGGTCTGGGCGGTCAGGTGTTCTCCGTGGCGATCTCCCCCGACAGCCGGGTTCTCGCCGCCGGCACGAGCAGCGACCGCGCCGTGTACCGGTGGGACGTCACCGATCCCGCGGCTCCCCAGCCGCTGGGCAAGCTCACCGGACCGGCCAGCTGGGTCACCTACATCGACTTCAGCCCGGCGGGCGACCGCATCGTCGCCGCCAGTTCCGACCGCAAGCTCTGGGAATGGGACCTCGCGACCGGCGCGGTCCGCCGCACCCTGCCGCACGCGGGGGTGCTCACCACCGCCCTCTACGTCGACGAGCACACGATCCTCACCCTCGCCGAAGACGGCATCACCCGGATCTGGACGGTGCCCGGCCCGGTCATCGACGGCTTCGCCGACACGGTGTTCGCGGTGGCGCTCGCCGGTCCCCTGCTGGCGGTCGGGCCGGGTGCCCAGGACAACGGCATCCACCTCGTCAACGCCGCGGAACCCGGCAAACCCGCGCCCGTCTCCGTGCTCCGGCCCGCCCTGGGACAACCGGGAAAGTTCAGCGGCCCCACCGCGATCGATCCGGATCGTCACCTGCTCGTGGCCGGTACCGGGGACGGCGGCATCCACGTGTGGGACATCGCCGACCCCGCCCGGCCGCGGCAGCTCACCGAGTTCCCGGTCGCCCCCTCCACCGTGGCGTGGGTCGAATTCGAGCCCCGGGGCACCGGACTGCTGGTGGCCACGAAGGATGGCACCGTCTCGCTGCTCGACCTCGCCGATCCCACCCGGCCGATCCGCCTGGCCGCCATGCGTGAGTCCGAGGAAGCGCTCAACGACGCCCGCTTCAGCCCGGACGGCGAGCTGCTCGTGACGGGCAGCGATGACGGAAACGCCTACCTTTACGACGTCGCCGACCTCAACCGTCCGCGCCGGCTGGCCACGCTCGCGGTCGGGGACGGGGCGACCTCGGCCGTGTTCAGCCCGGACGGCGCCATCCTGGCGGTCGGCGCCGCCGCCGACGACAACGTCTATCTCTGGGACCTGGCCGACCCCGCCGAGCCCAAGCCGCTCGGCGGTTCCCTGGACGGACCGGTCGCCGACCTGCACCAGCTGGCCTTCCACCCCGGCCGCAACGAACTCGCCGGCGCCAGCATCGACGGCACGGTCTGGCTGTGGGACCTCACCGACCCCCGTGAACCCCGTCGCACGGCCACCGTCACCGCCTCCGCCGACGCGGCGATGACGCTGGCCTACAACCACGACGGCACGCTGCTCGCCACCGGCAGCCGGGACGGCACCGCGCGCCTGTGGCGCACCGACCCCGACGCCACCCTCCGCTGGCTGTGCACCGCTTCCGGTGCCCCGATCACCGCCACCGAATGGGACCAGTTCCTGCCCGGCACCCCGTACGCCCCACCGTGCGCCTGACCAGCTGTGCGAGTTCGTACGGAACCGCCGCACGTCCTTGTCGCACGCACGATCGCGCCGTGATGATCAGCGACGGGGAGGCCGGCGACGGGCGCGCACCCCAGCGCCCGTCGCCGGAAGCACCGGGACGCGGACAGGGGAAGGGGCTCATGGAGTCGACAGGGCGGGCGGAGATCGAGGGGAAGCTGTCGGCGATGCGTGAGCGGGTGACCCAGCGCGCGGGCGCGGCCAAGGCCGCGTCGGACGCGCTGATGGACCTGACCACGAGCGCGGAAACCGAGGACGGCGCGGTCCGCGCGACGGTGAGCGCCACCGGCGCGCTGCGGGAACTCACGCTCGGCGACTCGGTCGGCACCTGGGAACCGCGGCGCATCGCCGAAGAGGTCCTGCGGTGCGTGCAGCAAGCCCAGGCCGGACTCGCCACCGCCGTGCAAGAGGTCATCGCCCCCACCGGGCCCGACCTCGCCGCCCTCGTCGCCGGCCAGCTCCACGAGGGCTTCCCGCCACCGGAGCCGGGTGACGAGCGACCCCCGCGGGCCGTCGACGACAACTACTTCGACGAGCTGACCTTCGTGCGGCCGCACGACGAGACCTGAGGGGCATCAGGCCATGACCTTCGCGTGGGACCCCTACGCCGCCGAGCGGGCCGGAGAGCGATTCACCGAACTCGCCGGCAACAGCGAATACCTGAACACCATGGTGTACGAGCACGTGGAGAGCTGGAACGGGGGCGGCCTGCTCGACCTGCTCGTGATCCACCACCAGAAGCTGGCCAGGGAACTGGGGCTGTCGGCAGGCTGCACTCCGGCGATGCTCACCAGGCTCACCACCAACCTGGACGACGTCGCCGCCCTGTACCAGGCGTCCGACAACGATGCCGCGGTCCGGATCGACCGGGCGTGGGACACCATGGGCTACGACGTTCCCGCCTCCGGAGACGCCGACCTCGAACGCCACGGCGGCGAAGGCTACGACTTCGGCACGGACCTGCCTTCGCAGCGAACGCCCCAACCCGGGGACTTCACCATCCAGGACTTCGTCAACACCATTCTGGGCCTGCCCGGCTCGCTCGCGGTCCCGGGCGGCGCGCCTGATCACCCCGTGCTCCGGGAGATCTGGCGCGCGATCGTCCAGGACTCCCGCAAGGAGATCGAAGCGATCGCCACGCTGCTCTCGGGCGACTGGGACGGAGTCTACCGGGCCGGTGACGCCATGTGCGGCGCCGGCGACCACTGGCGAGAACTCGGTGACGCCACCCGTCACGCGGCGGGCACCCTGTACCGGCACTGGAACGGCGACGCCTCGGAATTCGCCGAGCGGTTCACCAGCATGATCTGCGATCTCTACACCGAAGCGGGTGCGGACATCACCGACTGCGGGCTGCAGTACAAAGCACACGCCCACGGCTGCTATTTGCTCTTCGGCGAAATCACCTCGATTTTGGGTGAAATCCCCGACCTCATGCACGCGTTGTTCATGCTGATCGACGCCGCGGATCGCAGTACCCTGCCGACCGCGGTACCGCTGCCGACCGTGCTCGGCGCGATCTACCGGACGATCACCCAGATCTTCGACAAACTCGGCGACACCATCGATCTGGTGCGGAAGGTCCTGTACCTCGTCGAAGCGGTGGTCGCGATCGTTCTCGCCGCGGTGCCGCTGTTCGCGGACTACAGCAACAAGATGCGCGGGGCCCTCGACTGAGGACGCCGCTCACGCGCCGTGCGACCCGCAACAGTGGGACGGTGTTCCGCCGGTGCTCGCCGTGGTGTTGCCGAGGTCGTCGCGGTGGCCTGCCTCGAGTCGCGGCCACTGCGCGATGGGGCGCCCGTTGATGCGGGTGACGTGGCCGGAACCGGTCCCCCACTCCTGCGGCCAGCCTTCGGGCGACTCCTCCCACGGCTCCTGCCTGCCGTACACCGTGAGGTCCATGAGGGCGTAGCTGTTGTCCATCGTCTCCACGCCGCGGCGCGTGGTCCAGTACGTCTCGAAGACGCGGTCGCCGTCGCGCAGGTAGCACACCAGGTGCATCATGCCGACCTGGCGCCCGACAAGGAGTTCTTCGACCGAGTCCTGCGCGGAGTACCACGGCATGCGCCAGCCCATGAAGTCGCGGTAGCGGCTGCTTTCGGCGTAGGGGCCTTGGCAGAAGACCGCGTAGGTGATGTCGCGTGAGTGCAAATAGGACAGTTCGGCGACCTGGGTGGCGCACCAGGTGCAGCCCTCGCACTGCTCCGCCGCGGGACGCCCGGGCTCCCACATGAAGTAGTAGGCGACGAGCTGCTGCCGCCCTTCGAACGCGTCGAGCAGCGTGGTCGGTCCGCTGGGTCCGGCCAACTCGATGCCCGCGTCCAGTTCGACCATCGGCAACCGCCGTCGAGCAGCGGCGATCGCGTCGCCCTCCCGGCTGTGCGCCTTCTCCCGGATCCGGATCTTGTCGATCTCCGCCTGCCAAGCGCCGCGGTCGGCCACCGGTGGGCGCGAGTGGGTGTTCGTCATCTCCGTCGCCTCCGAACTCGAGCGAGGCCGAACCAGGCCGACCCCGATAGCAACCATTCGGTTGCCACACTATGGCAACCAACTGGTTGCGTCAACCGGGTGGTGCTACCTCGAGGCCCGGTCGTCCCGGCCGAAGACGTACTAGCTGGCGCCCCCTGATCGCCACGGGTCGCCGGTGAAACCGGTCGGCGGGTACGGCGCGGGCGGAGCCTGGCGCTTGGCCGAGGTGAGCCCGACGATCCCGATCACCCCGTTGACCACCAGCGCGATGAGCACGAACGGAATCGCGACCAGCTGGATCACCCGGAACCCGACCGCTTCGGAGATCAGCTGGCCGATGACCGGAGCGAGCACCAGCGCGAGCACGGCGAGCCCGCCGGTCACCCCGGCGACGAGGCCCCGCCGCCCGCGGAGCTTCATGATCAGCGCGACCGTCGCACCGGCGGCCGCACCCGTGCCCAGACCCGAGAGGACACGGCCGACCATCAGCAGGCCACCGGCGTTGGCGAAGGCAGCCAGCGCAACGCCCAACAGCAGGAAGCAACCCGCGGCGACGGCCACCGCCGTGGGGAAGCGGGCGCCGAGCAGGAGTCCGGCAGGTACCGCGAGCGCCGCCGCGACCAGGTAGGCGACCAACCCGATCATGAGCATGCTCTGCCCGGACAAGCCCAGGTCCAGCTGGATCGCCGACATGCCATCGAACCGGTAGATCACGGTCAGCATGAACAACCCGATCAACGCGACGAGCCCGGGCCCGGACACCTGCCACCAGGCAGGCGCGGCAACCGGGCGGGTGACATGCGGCAGCGGCGGCGTCACAGACATGCGCACACCGTATAGCGCCGGCAGCCGGTTCACCCCGCGTTTCCGGAAGCCCGATCAGGCCGAGACAACCGGGGCGTCCCAAGAGCGGCTCCAGCCGTTCACCGAACGATGGGCAGATGGCCGATTCGCCCGCAGTTGATCTTGATACGGGCTACGCTCCCGGTCAACCATTCAGGATCTTCTCACCAAGGCGGCCAGATGGACTCGAACCCACCCCCCAAGGGGGTCGCAGCCGGTTTCCACGTCAGCACGGCCAGCCTGGACGAAGTTCAGCAGAAGCTGGCCGAGGTGCGCGACCACTTCCAGGGCAAGGTCGACACCCTGAAATCGCTGGAGGGCCAGCTCGGCGATACGTTCTTCGGCGGGAACGAAGGCGAGACGGGCGCCTTCCAGCGAAGCTATCAGGCGTTCGGCCACGAATGGGTCAGGCAGATCAACCGGATCCTGACCCTCGACCAGACTTTCGTGAACCTCATCCACCAGCACAGTGAGGCAGTGCGGAACGCGGCCACCATGTACGCCAAGGCCGACGAGGACGCACGGATGAAAATGCAGTCCATTCTTGACGACGCGGCGCAAATCGGTGTGCGGAGGGAATCATGAGCGACGAATGGCCCCTGGCGCCGGGCACAAAACCGTCATTCGGGTTGCTGGCCGACGTGGACACCAGCGAAATGCCGCACGCCGAGCAGTTCGCCGCCAGCCTGGAGGCACTGGCGAACCGGACCACGGAAGTCTATTCGTCGGTCCCCGGCATCGTGAACATCGAAGGCGAACAGCACGAACTGCACATCCACGGCGAACTCGGTGTCCAGCCGACCGGGTCCTCTTCGATCAGCGTGGCGTACCACGCTCATCTCGAAATGGCGCTCGACGTCGAATACGTCGGCTCGGTGATCGATCACCTCGGCACGACTCCCGAACACTTCATGGCCTTCGCGCAGGTGCTGTCGGGGCAGCACATCGCCATGAGCGACACGGGGTACCTGGGGCCGGATTCCGAAGGTTACGCTCCTCCCATCGATTTCTCCTATTACCACCTCGCGTTCTTCAAGGTTTCGGACGGGGGTACGCCCTCCGGAGACGTGAAAGAAGCCCTTGCCGACCACGCCGCGCTCAACCGGGCGCAGCAGGCGATCGTCATGTCGGATTGGGACAGCACGGCAAAAGAAGCGGCGATGGAGAAGTTCGTCGGACTGATGAACTTCCTCATCTACCTCCGAGGGCCGATGTACGCGGAACTCGGTGCCACGCTCGTCACGTACGCGACTCTGGTCAAAGCGGCCAGGAAGCAACTGGACGGACTCATGGCCCAGGCCGACGCGGCGATGCGGCGGCTGGACGCCCATGACCCCGAACCGGGCAAGGTGCTGGGAACGCTGTTGACCTTGGCGGGCTTCATCCCCGGACTCCCCTACGCGATCGCCTTCGGCATCGGCGTGGCCTCGGCCGTCGTTTCCGCGATCGAATCCAAGGCCAAGGTGGAAAGCTCGGAAAAGATCACCATTCCCGCCGATCGGAGCGCCTCGTGCGTGGACATCCTGAGCTGGTTCCTCGAAAAGGCTCGTGATACCTGCGAAGAGCTGGCTGTCGGCATCCAGAACCTGACGAAACGACTTCCCGAACTGCTCGACGAAGTGGCGGCGGAGATCCCGAAAGAGGCGTACATCCAGCCAGAGCTCAGAACACTGCCCGCCTGACGGTCACCACCGGCGCAGGTCTCGGGCGCCAAGGGCGCCGGACGCCTTCGGTGCGGCCACCCACCCCCGCGCGAGCGGGGGTGACCCGGGGGACACCTCGTCGAGGACCCGGAGGCCTCAGGCTCGGCGAATCACGAAGGATCAGACCGACGCCGGCGATAGGCACGTTGCTGACAGGCCCTCGAGCAGTAGTCCCGTGGCCGTCCCCGCCCTCCCCCGGCCACCGGCTTCCCGCACACCACGCACTTCGCTCCCCCATTTTCGTCACGAATTACCTCACGCCCCGCGCTGTCGACGAGCGCCTGGACACCATCGAGCGTGCGCCGCAGACCGAACTCGAACGGGTCGAGCGGCTCGTCCATGCCGCCGCTCTCCCACAGCCTCGCCAAGGCCGGATAGGCGTCCAGCCGCTCGAACAGGGACTCGCGTTCGCTCCACCAGCGCTCATGGGAGATCCCGGTGCGCCGCTGGAGTTCCGCGGTCTCCCCCGCCTGGCGCGCGACCGACTCGACGAACCCGCCCACGAGGTTCACCACCGCGATCACCTGAGCCGGCGCCAGACCGCCGCGTGCGGCGACGTCGAGCGCGTGGTCGTACCCGGCCATGATGTTCGGCCCCGGCAGGCGGCGGCTTCCCGCGCTGTAGACCAGCCACGGGTGCCGCTGGTGGATCCCCCACGCCCGGCGCGCCCAGCGTTCGAGGCCGGTGCGCCAATCCAGCCCGTCCGCGGGTTCCAGCGGCGCCTCCCCGTAGACGGCGTCCCGCATGAGTTCCACCAGTTCCGCCTTGCCGGGAACGTAGCGGTATAGCGACATCGTCGTGGTGCCGAACCGTTCCGCGACCTTGCGCATGGACAGCGCGCCGAGCCCCTCGGCGTCCGCGACCTCGATCGCCGCCGCGACGATCCGGCCGAGGCTCAGCCCCGGCCGGTCCGGTTCGCGCGCGCCCCACAGCAGTTCGATCGCCCGTTCCGGATCCGGCTGCGTGTCGTCTTCGGCCACCCGCTGCTCCCTTGACGCTGGTCCCTCGACCGTGTTTAGCTGATACACCTCAGTATATCCCATAAACTACCTCCCCGGAGCGCCCCACCATGCCCGAAAACAGGTTGTACGTGTCCCCCGACGGCCAGGACGACTGGCCGGGCACCCTCGACCGGCCGTTCGCCACCCCGCACGCGGCCCAGAGAGCCGTCCGCGCGCTCACCGCCGAGATGACCGGCGACATCGTCGTCGCCTTCCGAGCCGGTGTCCACCACCTCGAAGAACCGCTCACCTTCGACGCGCGGGCCGACTCCGGAACCCATGGCTTCCGGGTGACCTACCAGGCCCACGGCTACGGAACGGCCGACCAGGAGAAGGTCGTGCTCAGCGGCGGCCGCGAGGTCGCCGGCTGGTCCGCGGGCGCCGACGGCGTGTGGACCGCCCCGATCGGCGAACGGGAACCACGACGGCTCTCCGTCGACGGCCGCCCCGCCGCCCGGGCGGCCCGCACCACCGGACTTCCGGGCAGCGTGACGAAAACAGCTACCGGTTACGTCACGGACAGCGTGGAGCCTCAGTCGTGGCCGGATCCCGCGGGACTGGAGTTCGTCTACCCGGGCGTCTATCCGTGGTCCGAAGCCCGCCTGTCGGTCGCCGCGATCTCCGGAGACGGTTCCTCGACCACCATCACCATGGCCCAGCCCGCCTTCGACAACGCCAAGTCCCTCTACGACTCGAAGTGGTACGGCGCAGGGGGCGACGGGGCCTGGGACGGCCTCGCCGCACCGTCCGTGCTCGAGAACAACGTGGCCTTCCTCGACGAGCCGGGCACCTTCGCCGTCGACCGCTCCGAACCGGGCCGACACGTCCTGCACTACCGCCCGCGCTCCGGCGAGGAGATCGGCAGGACCACCGCGATCGTGCACGTTCTCGAGACGCTCGTCAGCGCGAAGGACGTGCACGACATCGCGCTGCGCGGTCTCACCTTCGCCGAGGCGAACTGGCCGGGCCCCACCCGCACCGGTGGTTACCTGCACTACCACGGCAACAGCCGCCACGAGCACGGCGAGTTCCAGAAGATCGACATGGGCGCCGACGTGGGTTATGTCCACGTTCCGGCGGAACCGACCCAGTTACCGGCCAACGTCTTCCTCGACTCGGTGAGCCGGATGGTGCTGGAGGGCAACCACTTCACCCGCCTCGGCGCCGGCGGGCTGGCGATCGACGGCAGTACCGACGTCGCGGTCCGGGGGAACGTTTTCGCTGAGATCTCGGGTAGCGGGATCGCCGTCCAGAACTCCACTCGCGTCACCGTCGAGGACAACCTCGTCCACCACATCGGCACCGAGTACCGCGGTTCGCCCGCCGTCCTGGTCTTCGCCTCCGAAGAGACCACCGTGGCGCACAACGAGATCCACGATGTGCCGCACAACGGCATCGTGATCACCGGCGGCGAGCGGGCCCGAGGCACCCAGGTGGTCGGGAACCTCGTCGAACGCAGCATGGGGGCGCTGATGGACGGCGGCGGGATCTACCTGTCCGCTCCGCAGGGCTCGTCGTTCGCCGGCGGGACGGTGGTCCGGGGCAACGTGATCCGCGATGTCCTGACGTCGTACAACTTCGGGCTCTACGCCGACTACGGCGCCGCGTGGATCAGCGTCATCGGGGAACATCGTGTGCCGGGCCGACACGCCGATCGTGCTGCAGGTGGGCCCGCCGCTGGAGAACGTCGCCTTCCTCGGCAACTTCTGGGACGTCCTGCCCGACGGCTACGAGGCCCCGCCCAAGACGGTGACCGTGGCCGGGAACACCGTGCTGCCCAAGGAAACCTTCGACGAGGCGGTCAAGGCCGACCCCGCGGCGGCCGACATCCTCGCGCGGGCGGGACGGCGTGCCTGAATCGGTCGTCAGTCGAGGGCTTCGGTGATGCGGAAGTCTCGCTGGAAGCCGACGGGGAGTGCGGCCAGGGCCTTCTGGTAGGCCGCACTCTCGTACGCGGCGACGGCCTGGTCGAAGCTGCCGAACTCGATCAGAACAACGCGCTCGGCGATTCCGGCCTCGTGTGCGACGACCCGGCTCGCCGAGGCGACCCCGTCGTTCCGGCTCAGGCGGGTGGTCTACTCTGAGTTTTCAGAGATCTCTGAAACCTCAGAGCTGGAGTGGAGCGATGACCGACGCGGCCGAGGAACTCGCGCTGACCCTGACCCGCAACGGCTTGCAGCGCATGACCGCGCGCGTGCTGTCCGTGCTGCTGTTCACCGAGCAGGAGTCGATCACCGCCGGGGAGATCGCCGAACGGCTCAGCGCGAGCACCGGGACGGTGTCCACCGCGCTGAAATCACTCGGTGACGCCGGGCTGGTCGAGCGGGTGCCCGCCCCGGGCAGCAGGCGCGAGCACTACCGCTGCCCCGACGACGCCTGGGCACGGCTCATGTCGGCGCAGAACACCACCGTGCAAGCGATGCTGCACGCCGCCGAACAGGGCATCGCCGCGGCGGGAGCGGACAGCGTGGCCGGGCGGCGCCTGGCGAACATGCACGACTTCTACACCCACCTCATGCAGGAACTGCCCGCGGTCATCGACCGCTGGCGAAAGGGGCGACAACGATGACGAACCTTCGCGCACTCAAACGAGCGGTGTTCGCCCGCCACTGCCACCCGTGGAGTGCCTGGACGCGCTGGGCGTCCGCCCCGCTGGTGCTGGTCCCGGTGTGGCGGCGCAGCTGGCGCGACGCCGCGCTGGTCGCCGCCTGGATGGCGATCAACCCCGTGGTGTTCGGCAAACCCGCCCACGAACGGGCCTGGGCGAGCCGGGCGATGCTCGGCGAAGAACGCTGGATCGCCGAACGGCCAAGGGACACCGCGATGGCGGTCAACGTGGCCGCCACCGTCGCGGGCCTGACCGGGGTGGTCGCCGCCCGCCGCCGCCACGCCCCCACCGCGGCGGTCGCGTCAGCGACGTCGATGGCGCTGTTGCTGGCCTATTGGGAACTGATGGTCCGCTACCACGACCAGCACAACGAGGCCGGGTGAAGGGCACGGCGCGGGCGTTCAGGCCGACCGGCTGGCCGTCGAAGCCCTTGCCTCGTCCCGGAAGGTCTTGGGTGACGAACCGACCACGCGGCGGAAAGCGGTGCTGAACGCGCTCTCGGAGCTGTACCCGGTCGCCGAGGCCAACTCCGAGATCGAGAGTTCGCCGCGGGCCAGGGCGTCCCGCGCGAGTCTCATGCGCCACTGGATCAGGTACTCCAGCGGCGAGGTCCCGATCTGGTCCTTGAAGGCCTGGGCGAACGCGGACCGCGACATGTGACTGATGGCAGCGAGTTCGCCGACGGTCCAGGAGTGCCCCACGTCCGCGTGCATGGCACGCAGCGCGACACCGATGCCGTCCTGGTTCAGCGCGCCCAGCCAGCCGATCGGCTGATCGGTCTGGCAGGCGTGGGCGCGCAGCATGTGCACGAGCAGGACCTGGGCGAGGTGGTTCTGCACCAGCGATCCGCCGGTCGCGGTGGCCTCGACCTCGGTGGCCAGCATTTCGATCAGCTGCCCCAGCTGCCTGCCCCGGGGGTCGGCCGCGCGCACGATCACCAGCGGCGGCAGGAGATCGGTCAGAACGCAGGCGTTCCGGTCGTCGAACGCGAGGTGCCCGACGCAGAGGTAAAGGTCCTCTTCGGACTCCAGGCCGATCCGCGCGAACCCGTCCTCGGCAGTCGCCCACACCGACTCCGCCGGGCGCGGCCTCACCTCGGGCGTGCTGGCCAGCACGTAGGGCGGCGGGTTGCCCAGCATGAACGTGTCACCCTCGTGCAGGAGCACCGGTTCGCGCCCGTCGAGAACCAGCCAGCACGTGCCGCGCACGAGGCCGCCGACCCGCACGTGCGGAAACGCGCCGAAGCGCAGCGCCCACTCCCCCGCGGCCCGGAGGCTGGGCTCGATCACCGTGCGGGGCCGGAGCAGGCCGATCGCGTCAGCCACCGGATCCCGAAAGCCAAGCACCGACACCCCCTGGACGATATGTAAAGAACTCTGGAGTCTGCATGATGGATCCTACAGCCCCGGTTCGGCAGTATCGATCTCGAACGATCAACTCCGAGAATGATGGAGAGACCCACCATGGGGCAGCTGGATGGCAAGACGTCGGTGGTCACCGGAGGCAGCAGCGGGATCGGCCTGGCCACCGCCCTGCGCCTGGCCGACGAAGGCGCATACGTGTTCGTCACCGGCCGGCGCGAGGCCGAACTGGAGGCCGCCGTCAAAACCATCGGCGCGGACCGCGCCGAGGCGATCGTCGGCGACATCTCGAAGCAGGAAGACCTGGACCGGCTCTACCAAGCCGTCCGGGCCCGCGGCAAGGGCTTGGACGTGCTCGTGGCGAACGCCGCGACCGCCGCGTTCGTGACGCTGGAGCAGACCACCGAGGAGCACTTCGACCAGACCTTCGCGGTCAACGTCCGGGGCACCCTGTTCACCGTGCAGAAGGCCTTGCCACTGCTCAACGACGGGGCCTCGATCGTCCTGGTCGGTTCGACCGCCGGTGACCGTGGCGTGGAGGCGTTCGGCGCCTACGCGGCATCGAAGGCGGCCGTCCGTTCGTTCGCGCGGACGTGGTCCAACGAACTCAAGGGCCGCGGCATCCGGGTCAACGTGGTCTCCCCGGCCTGGATCGAGACGCCCGGAGGCACCGCCGCTTTCGGCGACGAGGAGGCGGCCAAGGCCGTCAAGGAGAACGTCGCCGCGACCGTGCCCAGCGGCCGCATGGGCCGGCCCGAGGAAGCCGCCGCGGTCGTGGCCTTCCTGGCCTCGGACCAGAGCAGCTACGTCATCGGCACGAACGTCTACGTCGACGGAGGCACGAACCAGATCTAGCGCACCGGGTTTGCCTTACCATGGAGGCGGTCGCATCGCACCTGGGGGCGGTATGGGACACCTGCACGTCAGTGCCGAGTTCGACGCCATGGCAAGGAAAATCGACGAGATCGCGCCCGTTCTGCGTGCCGAGGCCGAGAACTGCGAGGAGCAGGGCGCGCTCACCGACGACGTGGTGCGCGCGCTGGAAAGCACCGGGGTGCTGCGGATCGGCATCCCCAGCGAGCTCGGCGGGTACGAGTTCTCGCCGTCGCAGGTGGTGCGGACCATCGAACAGCTGTCGTACCACGACGCTTCCGTTGGCTGGACGGTGATGGCCGTCCAGTTCGTCACCGGCTGCACCGCGGGCTACCTCGGTGCCGAGGCCGTCGCCGACCTGTACCCGGACGTGACCGCGGGCCGCCACGCGGTCATCGCCGGGCAGGGCACTCGCCTCGGTACCGCCGTGCGGGCCGACGGCGGTTACCGGATCAGCGGGCGCTGGGGGTTCGCCTCCGGTATCCCGCTGGCCACGCACATCCACACCGCCGCGTTCTGCGCGGAGACCGGTGAGTCGCTGGTCTTCACCTTCCCCAAGGAACTCGCGACGCTCGTCGACAACTGGGACGTGCTCGGCCTGCGCGCCACGCACAGCATCGACTACGTGTGCGAGGACGTGTTCGTCCCCGCCACGCACGCGTTCGCGGCCACCACCATGGAGAACGTGCACGGTGGCGCGCTCTACCGGCTGGGCCTGGTGAACCTCGCCGCGGTCGTGCACAGCGGCTGGGCGCTCGGCGTCGGGCGGCGGCTGCTCGACGAGCTGAAAGCCTTGGTGGCGGCCAAGACCGGCACGCACAACGCGGCCGTGGACACCGGGTGGTTCCACGCCGCCTACGCGCGGGCCGAGGCGCGGTTCCGGGCGGCCCGCGCGTGGGCCATGGAGGTGTGGGCGGACAACGAGGCGACGCTGGACCGCGGCGAACACCTGAGCACGGAACAGGAAACCCTCACCCGGCTGATGCTCGGCAACACCACCTGGTCCGTGCACGACGTCGGCGACACCGTGCACCGGTGGGCCGCGACCACCGCCATCCGGCGGGGCGACCTGCAGCGCTACCTCCGCGACCTCGACACGGGCACCCAGCACATCACGTCCGGGCCGGTCGTGCTGCAGAAGTGCGGGGCGTCGCTGGCGGGGCTGGCCCCGGGCGCCCACTGGCACTTCCTGGACCTGGTGCCGGACTGACTCAGGGGCGATGGGCCTCCGCCCACGGCAGCAGGCGGCGTTCCACGTACGCGAACCCGTAGAACAACACGATGCTGATGACCCCGAGCAACCCCATGGCGGCGAACGCGAGCGCGGTGTCGGCGCTCGCGCCGGACGAGACGATGACAAAGCCGAGCCCCGAACTGGCACCGACGAACTCGGCGATCACCGCACCGATCACGGCCAGCGTGATCGCCGTCTTCAACCCGACGAAGACCTGCGGCAGGGCGTACGGCAGCCGCAGCTTCAGGTACTCCTGGCGGCGGGTGCAGCTCAGCGAGCGCATCAGCTCGACCAGCTCGGCGGGCGTCGACTTCATCCCGGACGCCGTGGAGATGACCACCGGGAAGAAGCACACCAGGAACACCAGGAGGACCTTCGGCCCGGGACCGAAACCCATCCACACCACCAGGATCGGCGCGATGGCGATCTTGGGGACGGCGTTCAGCGCCAGCAGCGGCGGGTAGATCGTGCGCTCCAGGATCGTCGAGCTCACGATGAGCAGCGCGAGCGGAATGCCCACCACGACGGCCAAGCCGAACCCCTGGACGGTTTCCAGCAGCGTCACCCAGGCCTGCTCGAGCAGGTAGCCCGGGTACTCGCCGAAGGCCGCCACCACGTCACCGGGGCTGGGCAGCAGGAACTCCTCGATCGCGAACACGACCGTCGCCAGCCACCACAACGCGAGCACCACCAGCATGCCGAGTACCGGCAGCACGACCGCGGCCACACGGCGGCTCATCCCGTCACCTCCAGCAGGTCGTACAGCTCACCACCCGCCGCGGCCACCCCGGCGGCGCGCGCGGTCCTGGGCCGCGGGAGGTCCACGTCGACGATCTTGCGGAGCCTGCCGGGCCGAGGGGTGAGCACCACGACCCGGTCGGCGAGCACGACCGCCTCCTCGACGGAGTGCGTCACGAACACGACCGTCAACGGGCGCTCACGCCAGATCCGTTGCAACTCGGCGGAAAGCTCGGTCCTCGTCAGCGCGTCGAGCGCGGAGAACGGCTCGTCCATCAGCAGCACGCGCGGGTGCTGGACGAGCGAACGGCACAGCGACACCCGCTGTCGCATCCCGCCGGACAGCTCGTGCGGCAGCCGTCCGGCGAACTCGGTGAGCCCCGTCAGCTCCAGCAACTCGTGCGCGTGCGCGGTGTGGCGCCGCTGGTCCAGGCCGAGGACCTCGACCGGCAGCAGCACGTTGGCCAGCACCGAGCGCCACGGCAGCAGCGCGGGCCGCTGGAACATCACGGAGATGTCGCGGCGGGGCCCGGTCACCGGTTGCCCGGCGACGAGCACCCGCCCGTCCGTCGGCGCGAGCAGTCCGGCGACGATCCGCAACAGCGTCGACTTCCCGCAGCCGGACCGGCCGATCACCGCGACGGCCTCGTGCTCGCGCACGTCGAAGTCGATGCCGTCCAGTGCGGGTACGCGCCCGGCCTTCCCGTCGAAGACCCGGGACACCCGCTCCACGACGATCATCGAGCGCCCGGCACCAGGTCGTGGTCGACTATGTCCGCCGGCCGCAGCGACCCGCCGGGGATCGCCTGTGCTTCCACGAGCAGGTCGATGACCGTCGCGACCCGGCTCTCCTCGACCGCGCCGAGCGGCTCGGTGTACCCGTCCGGTCTCGTGTACCCGGCCATCAACCGCATCTCGGCGGCGGCCACCTCCGCGTTCTGCGTCGGGTGGTACTTCTGGAGGATCCTGCCCGCCTCCTCGGGGTTCTCGATGGAGTACCGCAGCGCCTCGAGCAGCGCTCCGCTGAACCGCCGCACCAGCTCGGGGTCGCGGTCGGCCAGATCCCGCGAGGTGACCAGCATGTTGCCGTACAGATCGGGCAGGAGGTCGCCGTAGGGCAGGACGACCGCGGTGCGCCCGTTCGCCGCCGCCTCGATCAGCGGCCGCCCGACGACGAACTGGCCGATCCCGTCGACCTGCCCGGACACCAGCAGCTGCGGCAGGGCGGGCGGCGCGGACGGCACGAACTCGACCGACCCGGGATCGATGCCCGCGGCCCTGGCGTACAGGGGGAACATCAACCCGACGGTCGACCCGGCCGGGTCACCGATCCGCTTGCCCACCAGGTCGGTGGGCTCGGTGATGCCACCGCCCTCGAGCCCGATGATCGCCGCGACGGTGCGCTGGTGGATCGCCGCGACCGCGGTGACCGGGAGCTTTTCCTTGGCCACCGTGATCATCGTGCCGGTGAGGTCGCCGATGCCGAAGTGCGCGCGCCCGCCCGCCACCAGCTTGAGCACGTCCACCGTGCCACTGCCGGGGTTGATGGTGACGTCGAGCCCTGCCTCGGCGAAGATCCCCTTCTCCTGCGCGACGAACGCGTACGCGTCCCGCCCGAACGTGCTGAACGACGTCAGGTAGGTGACCTTGGCGGAACTTTCGGGCCCCGGCTCGTCCCCGCAGGCGACGAGCGCCGAAATCATAATGATCACAAGGAAAGCTGAACGAATCGACCGCATCGGCGCCTCCTTCCCCAGGGTGCCCCCAACCAAACAGCACCGGCGGAGACCGGGTCAAGGGGCACGCTCCGGTCCATTGTGGACAAAATGCCGGTCGATGCGAAGCAGGGGTGCACGACACGATCGGGGGAAAGGCGCGCCGGGCCACGGCTGGCACTGTGGGAGCTCAAGCAGCACGCGGGAAACCGTCATACGCCACCATGCGCGAGGATCTTGGTGCGATGGCCTCGAAATCGGCGTTGTCGGCGGCGGCACGAGGTGCGCAACTGCCTTCCTGGGAGACGACCTGAGAGTTCGTCCGGTCGCTGGCTGTCGGCGCGCTCGGCCAGGACGAGCAGCGGGTGCGCGCGCACTGGCGAAAGCAATGGGATCAGGCGGCCGCCGCGGTCCTGGCTCAGGCCACACCGGTGGAACCCCCAGCGGCAGAACACGTGCCCGCCCTGGTGCTCGATGAGCTCCTGAACCTTCATTGTCGGTGTCCTGCGGACGGGTACCCCCTCCGGCCGGAACCCGTGGGCACACCTCAGGGCTGTCCAATTTGGACACCAAGCTTCAACCGCTCCGGCGGGTCGATTCCCGCAGGCGCAGGTCCGGCGTCAGGAACACCGGGCCCGCCGGAGTCTCCGCGCCGGAGAGGCGGGCCAGCATCAGCTCCACCGCGCGCTCGGCCAGTGCTTCGTGGGTCAGGTCCATCGCGGTGATCGGCGGGGTGCTGGCGCGGGTGTGTTCGCTGTCGGTCAGGGCCGCCAGCATCAGTTGGTCGGGGATGCCCAGCCCTTGCGCCGCGGCGACTTCGGCGATCAGCGCGGCGAAGTCGCTCGTCGCGACCACGATCGCGTCCGGGCGGTCCGGGTCGGCCAGCAGCGGCTGGACCAACTCGGCCGCGTCGGCCATGCTCAAGCCCTCGCTCAGCAGCCCGGTCCGCGGTGCCAGCCCGCGACGCGAACACCACGCCAGGTAGGTCTCGCGCGGACGCCGGTTCCACGCGTTGTCCTCGGTGCCCGACAGCAGCAGGACGTCGCGCGCGCCCTGGTCGTACAGATGCTCCAGCAGCGCTTCGACCACCGGCGGGTAGTCCAGCCGGACGGCCCACGGCAGGTCCGGCTGGTCCGGGTCCTCCTCCACGGTGACCACGGGCAGGCCACGGCCCAGCAACTCAGCCAGCGCCGTGTCCCCGCCGTACGGGTGGGCCACGATGCAACCGTCCATCGGCACGCTCGCCACCGCGGGGTCGTGCAGGTCGGGCACGTGGATCAGGCCCGTCCGGTGCCGCAGCGTCTCCGTCGCGACCGCGCCGACGAGCCGGTTGAACGTCTCCGCGCGATCGGGAGTGCCTGCCACCGCGTAGCGCGGCCGCAGGATGAGCCCGACCAGGCCGGACCGGCCGGTCCGCAGCGAGCGCGCGCTCGGGTTCGGGTCGTAACCCAGCTCCGCGGCGGCCTCCCGCACCCGCGCCTGGGTCGCGGCGGAAATGGGCCGCCGCCCGGAGAAGGTGTGCGAGACCGTGCTGATCGAGACCCCGGCGCGGTCGGCGACCTCCCGGATCGTCACCGGCCGCCCGGCCGCCTCCCCGTCCACCCCTCGCTCCCCCTTCGCCTTGCCCTGGAGGGGCCAGTATCGCCCATCGGCCGCCGGACGGGGCATTGACACCGCGCCGACGTGCGGGTTTGATGTCGCGCACCTCATCAAAACGTTTTGATGCTGATAGGAGGCGCCATGGCCGCCCCGGACCACCCCACGCCGCCCACCGCTGCCCCGTCGCCGACGGTCGGCGAGGTCTGCACCGGTATGCGGCTGACCCGCCGGCACTGGCTCGTCGGCTCGGTGCTGTTCCTCGCCTTCGTCGTCGAGGCGTGGGAACAGGTCGGGCTGGTCTACGTCTCGACCGGGATCGCCGAAGAATTCGGCGTCGGCAACACGGAACTGGGCTGGGCACTGTCCGCCGTCGCGTTCGGCATGGTGCCCGGCGCGCTGCTGTGGGGCGGACTGATCGACCGGCTCGGCCGCCGCCGCGTGGCGGTCACCAGCCTGCTGGTGTACGCGGTGCTCGCGCTGGCCGCCGGGCTCTCCCCCGCGTTCTGGCTGTTCGTCGCGCTGCGGTTCCTCTCCGGCGTCGCGTTCGGCGGTGTCTACGCGGTCACGTTCCCGTACTTCCTCGAACTGCTGCCGACCAACCGCCGCGGCCAGGGCGCCGTCGCGCTCAGCATCGGTTTCCCCGTCGGCACGCTGCTGTGCATCGGCGTGAGCCAGTCGCTCGGCACGATCAGCTGGCGCGCGGTCGCCGTGGTCGCCGCGCTGGCCGGGCTGTGGGCCTTCGCCGTACGGCGCTGGGTGCCCGAGTCGCCGTACTGGCTGGCCCAGCGCGGCCGGCACGCCGAAGCGGCCGCGGTCCTGCGCGGCTTCGGCGCGGACATCCCGGCGGACACGACGTTTTCCACCGGGGACACCGACCGCAAGGCGGGCCTGGTGCGCAACCTGTTCCGGTCGCCCGTGCGGCGGCGGTTCCTGCCGCTGCTGCTCACCTCGTTCACCTTCAGCTGGGGCTACTGGGGGTTGCAGACCTGGCTGCCGGTCCTGCTGCAGAACCGCGGGCTCAGCGTGTCCGGTGCGTTGTGGTTCGTCGCGGTGACGCAGGTCGTGTCCGTGCCCGGGTACCTGCTCGCCGCGTGGCTGACCCACCGCCACGGGCGCAAGCGGATCTTCCTGCTCTTCGCGTTCGCCTCGGCGATCGGCGGCGTGCTGTTCGGCCTCGCCACCGGTTCCACGCAGCTGTACGTGGGAAACCTGATCCTCGCGTTCTTCTCGCTCGGTGCCTGGGGCATCTGGAACACCTGGTCGGCCGAGGTGCTGCCGACCGCGCTGCGCGGCGTGGGCTACTCCTGGTCCACCTCGGCGATCCTGCTGGCCAACACCGTGTCGGTGCCGGTGATCGGCGCAATGATGGACCACGGCGTGGCGTCCTCGCTGACCATCGCCTCGATCATGGCGTTCCTCGTCATCGCGCTGCTCGCCGTCCTGCCGCTGCCGGAGACCGAAGGCCGCGCGCTCACCTGACCTGATTTTCGTTGTCTGACAAGGAGTTGCTATGACCTACCGGGTCGCCATGGACATCGGCGGCACCTTCACCGACGTGGTCGTCCACGACGGTGCGGGGCAACGCCTGCGGGCGGGCAAGGTGCTCACCACGCCCGACGACCTCGCGCGCGGTGTCTTCGGGGCGCTGGAGGCGTTCGACCTGCCGTTCGCGGAGATCGAGTTCTTCGTGCACGGCACCACGCAGGGGCTGAACGCGTTGCTCGAACGACGCGGCGCGAAGGTCCTGATCCTGACCACGCAGGGGATCGGCGACGTCTACCGGATCGCGCGCGGCAACCGGAACCGGTTGTTCGACCTGCACTACCGCAAGCCCGTGCCGCTCGTCGGGCCGGACGCGGTCGCGGAGGTCGCGGGCAGGCTCGATGCCACCGGCGCCGAACGCGAACCGCTGGACGAGGATGCCGTGCGGCTGGTCGCGAAACGGGTGCGAGAAGAGGGCTTCGAAGCCGTCGCGGTGTGTTTCCTGTTCTCCTACTTGGATTCCGGACACGAGCGCCGGGCCGGTGAGATCCTGCGCGCCGAGCTCGGCGACGAGGTGCTGGTTGTGCTTTCCCATGAGGTCGCACCCGAGTGGCGGGAGTACGAGCGCACGTCGACGGCCGTGCTGGAGGCGTACACCGGCCCGTCGGTGCACCGCTACCTGGACCGCATCGAAGGGCGGTTCACCGAGAAGGGCCTGCACGTCCCGGTGCACGTCATGCAGTCCTCCGGCGGGCTGGTCAACGCCGGGTTCGCCCGGCGGCACCCGCTGCAGACCCTGCTGTCCGGCCCGGTCGGCGGCACCATGGGCGGCGTCGCGGCGGCGAAGCTGCTCGGCCGCCCCGACCTCATCTGCGTGGACATGGGCGGGACGTCGTTCGACGTCTCCCTGGTGCTCGACTCCGCGGCCGACGTCTCGCCGGACGGCGAAGCGGAGGGCTTCCCCCTGCTGATGCCGCTGGTCAACCTGCACACGATCGGCGCGGGCGGCGGTTCACTCGCCTACGCCGAGGGCGACGCGCTGCGCGTCGGCCCGGAGTCGGCGGGCGCCGTGCCCGGCCCCGCGTGCTACGGCCGCGGCGGCACCAAGGCCACGGTCACCGACGCGAATTGCGTACTCGGCCGGGTCGACCCGGGCTCCTTCGCCGGCGGCATGGCGCTCGACCTCGACGCGGCCCACACCGCCGTCGCGGCGCTGGCCGGGCAGCTGGGCCTGGACCCGGTCGAGCTGGCGTCGGGCATCTGCGACGTCGGCAACGCCAAGATGGCGCAGGCGATCCGCACCCTGACCGTCGAACACGGCCGCGAGCCCGGGCAGTTCGCCCTGCTCGCGTTCGGTGGCGCCGGGCCGATGCACGCGGCGTTCATCGCCAGGGAAATCGGCATCACCGAGGTGATCGTGCCGCGGTTCCCCGGCGCGTTCTCCGCCTGGGGCATGCTCGAAGCCGATGTCCGGCGGGACTTCACCCTGCAGTTCTTCGCCAACGGCACCGAACTCGACCCCCGCGCCCTGCGGACGGCGCTCGACTCGCTGCGCGACCAGGCCCTGGAAGCCTTGCGGGACCAGGGAATCCCGGATGATCGCCGGTCGGTGACGCACGGTGTCGACATGCGGTACGAAAGCCAGGACTACACGCTGACCGTGCCGATCCTGGACACCGATCCGGTCGACAGCCCGGATTTCCTGCCCGTCGTCGAGGCACGCTTCGCCGACCTCCACCACCAGCGCTACGGGCACGCCACCCCGGGTGCGCCGGTGCAGTTCGTCGCGTTGCGCACCACCGGCCACGGCGTCGTCGACCGCGCCGCGGCAACGGCCGGCGTGGCACCCGAACGGCCGGCTCCGGTCACCCGCGACGTCGTCTTCGCCGGGAAGGCCGTGCCCACCACGATCGTCGCGCGCGCCGCGCTCGCGCCGGGCAGCCGGCTCGCCGGCCCCGCCATCGTGCACGAGGAAACCGCCACCACCGTCGTCCCGCCGGACGCCGGACTCGCCGTCGACGAGCACGGCTTCCTGATCATCACCCTCGAAGCCGCCGACCACCTGCAGGAGAACCCCGCGTGAGCATCAGCCCCGTCACCACCGAAATCATCCGCTCGGCGCTGATCCAGGCCGCCGAGGACATGAACATGACCCTGATCCGCTCGTCGTACACGCCGACGATCTACGAGGGCAAGGACTGCGCGGTCGCGCTGCTGGACCGCCACCACCGCGTGCTCGGCCAGTCCTCCGGGCTGCCGATCTTCCTCGGCAACCTGGAGGTCTGCACCCGCCACACCGAGGACCTGTTCGGCCCGGAAATCTGGCAGCCCGGCGATGTCTGGGTGCTCAACGACTCCTACATCGGCGGCACGCACCTCAACGACTGCACGGTCTACGCGCCGATCTTCGTCGGCGACGACCTGGTCGGCTTCGCCACCTCCCGCGCGCACTGGATCGACATGGGTTCCAAGGATCCCGGCGGCTCGATGGATTCCACGAACATCTACCAGGAAGGGCTCCGGATGGGGCCGACCCGGATCGTCGCCGGTGGCGTGGAGTGCGCCGACATCCTGCGGCTGATCGAGACGAACGTGCGGTTCCCGTACGTGACGCTCGGCGACATGCGCGCCCAGATCGCCTGTTCCCGCATGGGCGTGCAGCGCCTCGGCGAGTTGTTCGCCCGCTACGGCGCGGAAACCGTCGACGCCGCGCGCGAGCAGATCTTCGCCCAGACCGAACGGCTGGAACGCGCCCGGATCGCGGCGATCCCGGACGGCGAGTACGAGGCGACCGGGTACCTGGACAACGACGCGATCGACCCGGACACACCGCTGAAGGTGCGCGTGCGCGTGGTCGTCGACGGTGAGTCGATGACCATCGACCTCACCGACTGCGCCGACCAGGCCACCGGACCGGTCAACTGCGGCCGCGCCCAAGCGGTGTCCGCGGCCCGGGTGGGCTACAAACTGCTGATCTCCCCACAGGTCAGCCTCAACGGCGGCTCGTTCGCCCCGCTGGACGTCCACGTGCGCGACGGATCGATGCTGGGCGCCCGGGAACCGGCCGCGTGCCAGTACTACTACTCCAGCCTCGGCATGCTCATCGACCTCGTCGTGGCCGCGCTCGCACCCGCCATGCCCGACGAGGTCGCCGCGGCCAGCTACGGCGACTCGATGATCGTGCAGTTCGCCGGCGACCACCCGCGCACCGGTGAACCGTTCGTGACGCTGGAAGCCACCGTCGGCGGCTGGGGCGCATGGGAAGGCGGCGACGGCGAAACCGCGCTGATCAACAACGTCAACGGCTCGCTGCGCGACCTGCCGATCGAAGTCGTGGAGACCTTGTATCCGGTACGGGTCAACGAATACCGCATCCGCACCGGCTCCGGCGGCGCGGGCCGCTGGCGCGGCGGCGACGGTGTGATCCGCGAGTACGTGATGGAGGCTGACCAGGACCTCTCGCTGTGGTGGGAACGCTCGGTGACCCCCGCTTGGGGCCTGTTCGGCGGCGAAGCCGGCACACCACCGCGCGTGGTGCTCAACCCCGGCACCGCGGACGCGCGGGAAATGCTGAAGGTCAACAGCCTCCGCGTCCACCGCGGTGACGTTCTGCGCTGCGAATCCGGCGGAGGCGGCGGCTACGGCACACCCCACTGAGCCCTGGAACGGGCACGAGCTTCCTCAACGGACTACGCGGTAACGCAGATGCGTGGCGTTGCGCCCTTCGAGCCGGCGCACGAGCTCCAGTTCGACCTGGCCGTGTCCGCCCGGCTCGAACAGCCGGCGTCCGTCGCCCAGCAGCACCGGGACGAGGTGCAGTTCGAGTTCGTCGAGCTGCCCGGCTGCCAGCAGTGCCCGCGCCGCACTCGCGCCGTGGACCAGCACGGCGCGATCCCCCGCCGCTTCCCTGGCCTCGGTGGCACACGCGTCGACGTCGGTGTAGTACTTCGCGCTGCCCGGTGGCTCGTCGGCCGGGTCGATGTGGTGGGTGAGCACGTGGATCGGCACGCCGTCATGGTGGTCGCCCTGCCATCGACCGGCCAGCTCGAACGTGCGGCGCCCCGATATCACGGCGCCGGTCGACGCGGCCTCGGCGTACACCTGCCCGTTGACCCCCTCGGCCATCCGGTCGTCGAGCCAGTTGAACAACCGGCCTCCGCCGCGGCCGAGCTCCTGGCCCGGCCGGTCATCCGGCCCGGCGATGTACCCGTCGACCGACACGGACATGTACAACCGCAGTGGTGTCCTGGCCATCCTCAATCCCCTTCCCCTGACCAGTCGGCGGCGGTCATGCCGCCGGGGTGATCGGCTCGATCCCGTGGCCGGCCAGCGCGGCGAGCGTGTCGGCCATCGACTCGACCTGCACGACGAAGTGACTCACGTCGGTGCCGACCTCGACCGGGTTGACGTCGTAGCCGACCGCCGTGTAGAACGCCAGCGACCGCCCGAGCTCGGCCACCCGCAAGCCGATGTGCCACGTTCTCATCCCAGCACCTCCATCGCGTACGCCGATCATGCTGCGCCCCGGGTTCTCGCGGCTATCCCACATTTCTGGGGGGCGGTGAGCGAGGCACTGGACGGCGCGGTGCCGTCGGAGGGCTCCTGCCTGATGACGATGGACCCGGCCACCATGCTGCCGACCTGACGCGCGTGGGCAGGACCGCGGCGAGCCTCAGCGACGTCACAGCGGGCGAGCTCGTTGCCGCTGCCCGCATTGATCGTGGAGTGCGCCGCGCTGGCAATGCGCTGTGTGGTGGCGTTGCGCGGTGTCTACGAGTTCCCCGGCCTCAATAGACTGTTGTACAAGGCATGGCGCGACGCGGGATGGCCGTCCGGCGTGGCCGCAGGCACCGAACGGGATCTCGGTGAGGATCCGCTGGTGCTGTCGTGGCTGGGCCTGCCGTCCGCGCCCGACTGACAGCGAAGTGCACCGTGCCGACTTTCGCCGGCACGGTGCACCATTCGGTTTCTCACGGTTCAGGCGGCCGCCCCTTGGCGGCGCGTGGACCGGGCTTCATCCTTCGTGCCGTTCGTCCCCGGCTTGTCCATGAAGCAGATGACACACGTGCAGCTCATCGTGTTGATTCCGCCGTGGTTGTACCTTCCGCAAGCATCCACTGCGCCGTTGACCGGAAGCGTGCTGGCGGAGTTCTGTCCGGGTTGGACCCACGAATGGTGGCAGGTCGCGCCGCCCGGGCAGCCACCTCCCTGCAGGTAAACATAGTCGCCCTGGGAGGACGAGGTGATCTGACCGTGGTACTGACCGGAGTCCTCCAGTTTCCAGAGGTTGATCCGCATCTCGAACAGCGGGACCTGTTCCACCAGCACGTAACCCGCGGCGATAAGCTCGCGGGTTTGCTTCGCGTCGGCCGCTTCGGCTTGCGCTATACCGGTTCCGAAGAGCCCGCTCGCCAGGATGAGCAGCCCGGCGGTCATGCCGGAAATCTTGCGCATGCGCTTCAACCTCTCCAGTGGGAAAACCGCAAATTGCCGGGTCAACACCGCGCACAGTACGAAATGCTGTGCACGACGAACGGGTAATTCTTCAGCGAACTACTGTGGTGCACATGCCCGGTCTGCGGATTCTCGCAGAACCCCGAGTTCACCACCAGGTTCAGATCGGTTTTGTTCCAGCCGGACAGAGCGGGAATGATGTTCACGCAGAAAAGCTCACGATTCGGCGGAGGGTAGTCGAATCGGGGGCCTTCGAAGTTGACCTTGGTCCAAATGCACAGCTCTGCGGGGTCGCACGTGGGAACCGCTGCTGTCGAAGCGGCCGCGTGCCCGAAGAAAAGTGACATGCTTGCCGTGATGATACTGAGTGTCAACGCTGCTCTGCGCATGTGATCGCCGCCTTCTTCTCGAGCGGTGGCAGTGGTTGGAATCTTCACCAGCTTCGGCGCCTAGAGCAGGAAAGCAGCGCCGCCACGGTGCCGTCAAGGAATAGAGGAGGGTTTCAGGCCTGCTTGAAAATGGCGCCACCGGGTGACCTTTTCGCCGTTGACGCTTCCACTCACCCAATCACGTCTGTAGCATCCGAATTCGGCCATCGCATTAGCGGGCGGTCATCCCACAATCATGTCTGGGGAATCATGTTCAACCTTCGCAGAGCCACCATTGCCGCCGCCGGGTGTTTTGTCGCACTCGGCCTGTCGTTTCCGGCCGCGGCGGCCGCACAGGAAGCGGGCGACGTCACCAGCCAGCGCACATGGGTGGCGCCGGCCGGGGAGAGCAGCGCCGCGGCGGCCGACTGTGAGGCGTTCATCAGCGGTGCCACGGGCCTCGTCCGCTGCTACAGCGGCCCTCCCGGGACCACGCAGTTCCGAGCGATGGTCGAGTGCCAGAACGGAACCATCCAGTACGGGAACTGGGTCCCCTACGGCACGTTGACGTCGGCGACTTGCCCCGCTGGCGCCGGCAACGCGACGCGGGCTGGCGCGCAGCTCAGGTAAGAACAGGACCGTGGCGCCGCCCGGGCAAGCGACGGCCCGGGCAGCGCCACGGACGAGCGGTCCGCGGGCGAACGGGCTAAGCGGCGGACCGTGACAGGTGCGTGGCGGCGCATTCATGTCCGTCACGACGCCTGGCTCTGATCACGGTCGCCCGTTGGCGTGACCTGTCGGCGGATTGACCTAAGTGCTCAAGTGTGTACGGGTGAACATGCCCAGTTGCTGGGGGCTCCAACTGGCTTCTCAGCCGCGGGTTCCCGTCGCTGTCGCTCGTGGTCGTGGGCTTATTCGCTTGCCTACGCTGGGAAGATCGACGGGTGACCCAGCCTACGTTGCGTACTCGGCGGCTGACGCTCGTGCCGCTGACTGATGAGCACCTCGAGTTGGAGACCGAGCTGGATTCCGATCCCGAGGTGATGCGTTACCTCACCGGCCGGGCCCTCACCCGCGCCGAGGTCGAGCGAGCACATCACCGTCGGCGTGCTGCCGCGCATAAGGTGTCCGGCTTGGGCTTCTGGGTCGGATTCGCCGAGGATGGCTTCGTCGGTTGGTGGATTCTGCAACCACCGCATGGGCCGGACCAGCCCGACATCGCAGGGGAGGCCGACCTGGGCTATCGGCTGTTACGTCGCCGGTGGCGCTGCGGGTATGCCAGCGAGGGCGCGAAGGAACTCATCCGCTACGGCTTCACTGACCTGGGACTCAACCGCATCTTCGCCCAGACCATGGCCGTCAACACCGCCTCACGGGCAACCATGGCTGCCGCCGGGCTCTCCTTCGTTCGAGCGTTCATCTCTGCCGGGACCTACGACGACCCAGTGCCCGGCGCGGAGCAAGGCGAAGTCGAGTACGACATCACCCGGGCCACGTGGCAGCAACGCCACGACGCCACACCGAGCCCGCAAACCCCGAGCCTCACCGACTGAGCACTTTCACTCGCACCTGGCTGAGCACGTTCACGTGGACGCCGACCGTGATCTCGCGAAGCGGCCCGGCCACCGGGTTCGGTAGCCGGGCCGCAGGTTCAGGCGAAATGGAACGTCACGGTCAAGTCATCGTCGTCGGATCGACGAGCCTCGCCTCCAAGTCGACGACTCGGCGGTCGTGGAAGCGCAGGTTCGAGCGGGCGGCCGTGAGGCGCTCCTCCAAGGTGCGGTTGTCGGTGATGAGCTGGCGGACGCGTTGCTTGAGGGTCGTGTTCTCGTTGGTGATCCGCTGGATGGCCTCTGCCCTACGCAGCCGATGACGACGACGGTGCCATCCAGTACGTCCGGGAAGCGTTGCGCCGATCGTGCCGCACGGACAGGGCGGCGCTACTCGCCGACGACCGCGCCACCCAGACCTACCGTGTCCTGCGCCCCATCGAGGCCCGCGCCACCCACGCCCGGATCGACCAGCGCGACACCCTCCGCCAGGCCGAGGTCGACCGCGACGCCGGCCGGATCAGCGACGACGAGTTCACCGAGAAACGGAACGCTTTCATAACCTGGCGTCAACGGGCCGCCGGGTTCGACGAAATCCTGCGCCCCTTCCTGGACAGAGCCCGCGATCGCGTACGGGCCGTGCGCCGAGACACCATCATCGACGGGCTGCGCAGCTCACTGCTCACCCTGGCCCTGGCCGTCCACGAGCACCGCAACATCCACAACGGCGAAGAATCACAGCGAACCCCGGACCTGCTGGCGACCAAGGCAGGCAAAGTCACCACGGACCGCCAGATCGGAAACTACGCCTCACAGGTACTGCGCAAGCCCCTGCGAAAGTTGGAAAACCTCGACCTGATCGAACGGCTCGCCGACAAACACGGTGAGCGCGTCACCGTAACCGATCGACACCGGCTCGCCGAACTACGCCGCCACTGGGACAACAAACACTTCGGAACGTGCGACCTTGGGCACTGACGCCGAACGGTGCCGTGACGGGGCAGGCCCGGCAGAAGCCATCTGTGACCTGCCCCGTCGGTGTGAACCCAGCTCCCGAACGGGCGGATCACGGGCCTACACCTCCTAAGTGACGTCTCGTAAGTCGAGGTGGGTGCTGATCGGCTGATCAAGCATGTAGTTGATCATGTGTGGGTCCAGGTGATCACCGCGTCGCTGGCCAGGCAGGGTCAAATCTGCCGAAGGTGTTGATCAGCTGTCGTTTTCTCGAGCGCTGGTTCGCCGGACAGTGCGATGACGACTGGGAGCATCGGTACGGAATCACACTGGAGACTCGGGACAACCCCGGGTTGGGCGCTTGCCGTCGACCACGCCGGCACGAACCTTGCAGGATCGGCGGATTCCTTGGCAACGCCCAGACAGGAGCAACTCGGACTGGCTCCACTACTGGTCCGCTGACGCCCGCTTCGGGGCGCGTTGCGGAGCGGCGAACCCGCACCTGGCATGATCGCAACGGAAAGACCTCACGACACATTGCGCGTCTGTGTCCCACAACCGACTACCCCAACCTCGACGTGCTCGCCCCAGTAGGTAAGACCTGCAAGAGAGTGACATTTCGTGCGCACTATCGCTCGGCATGACGTTGATGTGCCCAACGCCGAGGAGACCGTCGAGCTTCTCGGCGCACGCGCCCACGAGGTGCGTGAGGACCTGGAAGAGATTCCGCTCGGTCCAGGTTTCGCGATGTCTCGATCCATGGCCGAGTTCGGTAACCGCTGCGCGAGCGACCCGAGGGTGGCCCGGTCTGACACCTGGTACGCGCTGGTCCGGGCGATGCAATCGTCCACCGCGCTCTTCCAGGCTGCGAGCAGCACCGGCGGGGACGTCGAGTTCCGGTTCGGCGACGAGACGATCCGGCGGCAGGCCACCGGTCCGACCACCGACAGCAACGCCGTGAACTGGCTGACCGCGCTCTACTTGGCCATGATCTGCCGCGACCGCCCGCGGCTCGACTTGTTGGCGGGCATTTCGTTGAACCTGCTCCGCGAGTCCAGCTACGAGTACGACGAATTTCTCTATTCCTGGGTGCACGCTCTCCAGATCCATTGGCGCGGCGAAGAGAACCTGATCGACACCGTGCTGGAGGCGATGAGCGGCACCGACCCCGAGGGGCTGCACCGCTTCCAGGCCGCTCCCGTCCTGCAGCAGTACTACCCGCCGATGGAACTGTTCTATCGCTTTACACAGCGCGAAAATGCCGGGTTCAACGACTCACTCGCCAACGCGCTGGATCTGCACAAGCGATACTGGACCGCCGAAGAAGAACGGGTACGGGACCCCGAGGGCTTCGTCGCGCTAGGACCACTCGCCATCGCCTGCCTCGCCCACGACGCGGGGGTGACCATCGAGGTCGAGTCGGATTACCTGCCGATCCACCTGCTGGAGGGCACCAGAGTCGGCGAGATGTCGACGTGAGCAACACGCACACGGCCCGCGCCAGAACGCATCGCCCCGCCATCGTCGCTCAGTCTGCCTCCTCCATCCTCGACGTCCGCACATGCCGATGACCGTGCAAACGGTGCCCGTGTGAGGTGAGCAGTTCGAGACCCGTTCGAGTCTCGAAGGTGGTGGTTCGCGTGGGGAGTTCCTTGCCAGCCTTCGTTGGGGCCGTCATCGGCCCAAGTGATGTCTCACAATTGGTCTTGTGGCTTACTGGTGGCCATGAGTGCGGTGTTGTCAGCTGACGAACGCGATGTTGCGCAAGTAGGCGATCGTTGGTGTCGAAATACGGGCCGGTGAGCGGCCTCTTGGAGTGATTTCGCGATACACGTCGACGACCGTGCGGAAGGCCTCGATGACTCCACCACTATCCCGTGGGCCGACTACGCCGAACGTGGCGCACGCCAGTCAGCCATTGGCCTCACGCACCCAGTCTCGGGCGCGGGCGCGACGGTACGGCCCCTTTGTTGGTGCCGAACCGTGTCCAGCACCGCACAGCTGCTCATCGTTGGTCCGCCGCACAGTTCTCCCGCGGGTCACGACCTGCACGCGTCCGCGCGGCCGATTTCCTCGTCATCACGCCCCGATTTAAGGAGTTCTTGTCGTGTCTCAAGTTCACTTCGACGATCATGGCGTTACGCTGTTCACTGGTGACGCCGCCACCGTCCTGGCCGGCCTGCCCGACGGCTCTGTCGACTGCGTGGTCACCAGCCCTCCGTACTGGGGCTTACGTGACTACGGCACCGCCCGCTGGAGCGGTGGTGCCCCGGCCTGCGCGCACCTCGCCGACGCCCGGCTTGGGCCCTCCGCTCGATGCCGCCGTTGCGGAGCACGGCGCGCAGACCAGCAACACGGTCTGGAATCCACCCCGCAGGAGTACGTCGACCGCCTGCGGGCCGTGTTCAACGAGTTGTCGCGGGTCCTGGTCGGCACCGGCACAGTGTGGTTGAACCTGGGCGATTCCTATGCCGCCGATCCCCCGGGGCGCACGGCTGGCGGGATGCGGGCGAGCACCTTGGCCGGTTCTTCCGCGGCGGCGCCGCTGCGGGAATCCGTTCGCCGTGCAGGGGTGCGGCGAACTCGGGCTCTCCCGCGCAAGAACCTCGTCGGCATGCCCTGGCGTGTGGCGTTCGCGCTGCAAGACGACGGGTGGATTCTGCGCAGCGCCATCGTCTGGCACAAACCCAACGCCATGCCCGAACCGGTACACGACCGCGTGTCCACCCGGTACGAAATGGTGTTCATGTTGGCCAAGCAGCAGCACTACTTCTTCAACCTCGACCCGATCCGGGAACCACTCGCCCGTCCACCCGCCTCCGCACGCCGGGTCGATGGCGACGTGGACGGCAAGTACGCCCGCATCGCACCCTTCTCCGGCAAGCGGCATGGCCAGGCGATGCGGCCCACCGGGACCCGGCACACCGCGGGAAACCCGCGGGGCAGGAACCCCGGCGATGTCTGGTCCATCACCACCCGCCCGCTCCGGGAAGCGCACTTCGCCGCCTTCCCGATCGATCTGCCGCTGCGCTGCATCACCGCCGGCTGCCCCGAAGGCGGCACCGTGCTCGACCCGTTCAGCGGCGCCGCCACCACCGGAATCGCCGCCCGGCAACTCGGCCGTTCCTACGTCGGTATCGACCTGAATCCTGAGTTTCACGAGATCGGATTGCGGCGGCTCGGCCTGGGCTCTACCAGCGGTAGGTCGGCAGGGTGACCGGCGGTGCGGCCGGGCCCACCCGATCGGGGGCCTCCGGGCCGAGCACTTCTCCGACTACTCTTCCGGGCCCGCTCGAAGTCGGCGCGGCCAAGGAAAACGGCAAGGAAGGAGGAACTGTGGACGATCCCACCAGCACCCAGGCTTCGGATCTGCCCACGGCGGTGCGGCAGCTCGCCGAAGCGGTCCACACCCTGGCCGTCGCCGCGCAGCGGGATCCGGACGCGTTGCTCACCGCGGAGCAGGTCGGCAAGTTGCTCGGCTTGTCACCGCGCACGTTGAAGGATCAGGCGGCGGCCCGGGTGTTTCCGCACCGCAGGTTCGGCAAGCACTACCGGTTCAGCCGCGACGACGTCGCCGAGATGGTGCGTCACGCCCGATGCGCATCCCGCATCCCCGACAACTGGAAGGAGAAGAAATGGCCTACGGCGAGCTGATAGTCAGGGAACCGCCGTTGTGGAGGTGCCGATTCAAACTGCCCAACGGCACCTGGGGCAGCAAATCAGGGTTTCCCACGAAAGAAGCAGCAGAAGATTGGGGTGACGAGCAGGAAGACCAGATCCGGCGCAGCGTGTGGAGGGACCCGCGCGAGGGGGAGAAGCCGTTCGACGTCTTCGCCGAGGAGTGGTTCGCCGCGGTGAAACCACGGCTGGAACCAACGACCGTGGTGAAGTACCGGTCCTACCTGGACAACCAGCTGCTACCGAAGTGGAAGGGGTGGCCGATGGTCGTGATCTACCACGACTACGCCGAGATCGAGAAGTGGCTGTCCAAGCTGGACGAGAACTACGCCGAATCCTCCGTGGCCTCATACTTCGCGCTGTTCTCCACCATCATGGGCGTCGCCGCTGACCGGGCGAAGATCATCCCCGGCAACCCCTGTCGAGGCGTGCGCGTCGGCTCCGGCGACTACGAGGAGGAACGGCTCGTAGTCGCCAGCCCAGTGCAGATCCTGCGGGCCGCGATGCGGCTCTACGAGCGCGGGCTCGGCCTCGGCGGGTTCACCCTCTGCCTGCTCGACGGCTACACCGGCGCCCGTTGGGGTGAGCTGGTCGGGCAGCAGCGCCACGAGTACGACTCGGAACGCCGTCGGATCCGGATCTGTGCGCCGCTCAAGGAGGTGAGCGGGAAAGTGTTCAAGGGCGGCAGCCTCGCCGCGCAATCCGGTGGAGCAACGTCACACCCCTCCCCCGCGCGGCCAGGACGTCGGCGCGGCAAGGGAAAGAAGGGCCGGACCAAGACACCAGCCGGGACCCGATGGGTGGATCTGCCGCCGAGTATCGCAGTGTTCTACGAGGAACTGATGGACAGCCACCCGCATCCGTTCGTGCTGTGCACGCCCGAGGGCAAACCGTGGCGGCGGTCGAACTTCCGCAACCGGCACTGGCGGCCCGTCTGGGATGGACTCGAGGATGGCGACCGGCAAGTTGTCCCGGCGATCTTGCCGGAGTTCACCTTCCATGAGGGACGTCACAGCCACGCCACCTGGCTCATCGAAGACAACATCCCCGAAGTCGTCCGACGAGCAAGGCTGGGGCAGAAGATGAAGGGCATAGCCCGCGTCTACGACCACATCACCCCGGAAATGGAACGGGCAGTCATCCAGGCACTCGAACGACGCTGGCTGAACGCACTCAACGCCCTCCGCCCGACCGAGCGGGCCAAGCTCGGCGAGTGGTTTCCCCACTTAAGGCAGACGAGGCCGGTAGGAGAGCTGGAATCGGCCCTGCGGACCGTCTCCATTTCGTCTCCATTGCGCAAGTAAAGCCCCGTCCCTCATGAGGAGGAACAGGGCCTTGACCTGCGAAAACAGATGGTGCGCGATACTGGGATTGAACCAGTGACCTCTTCCGTGTCAGGGAAGCGCTCTCCCGCTGAGCTAATCGCGCGAGGTGGAGACGGGATTCGAACCCGTGTACACGGCTTTGCAGGCCGTTGCCTCGCCTCTCGGCCACTCCACCGTGTCAGGCCCGAGTAGGCCTTCCGAGCGGACGACGGGACTCGAACCCGCGACCCTCACCTTGGCAAGGTGATGCGCTACCAGCTGCGCTACGTCCGCATTTCCCCCGCTTGCTCGGGGTTTCCCTCGCTCGCGGTGTGTGAAGAACTCTAGCCGATGCCCCCGCACCCGGTTACAGGGGGGTGGCCACAACGTTGCCCAGCGCCCTGAACAGGCGCGATCAGCTCAAATCATTCGGAATCAGGTGGGTCAGCGCGTCGTCGACGTCGACCCACAGGTGTTCGTTGCCGGGCAGCACCACGTCGTACGTGCGGTCGAGGAAGTCCGCCAGCTCCTGGGCCGACGCCTCGAACATGGCGTGCCCCGACGGCGAGTTCAGCTCGATCAGCACGGACTCGGGATCCTCCACCGACGGGCGGATCCGGACATCGCCGTCGCCGGCGTCGGCGAGCAGGCCGTCGGCGAGCAGGTCACGTGCGTACACCCACTCGACCCAACCGGCGCGGCCGGTCCGGAACGCGGCGACGACCGCGTACGGGTCGCGAGTGTCGTAGCGCAGCTCCACCTTGACGGGGACTGCGGGCGTCCGCGGGGCCAGCAGGTCGAAGACCGCGGTCGAGCGGAGCGTCACGTGATCGTTTCGCATCGTCCTACCCTTCACTCCTCTCCCGGTCCAGGTTGACCGAGTCGCGACGTTGAGACGTACCTGGGCGCCGTGTCGCTCGCGGTTTTGCCGAAGATCACCCGTACGGGGTCATCACGACGACCGCTCACTCCATCATCACCCCTGGCCTCCGGGCCGCCGCACGCGCCCTGGCTGATCTCCCACGGGTCCATACTGCTCGGTTTGATCCCGCCGCGATAGCGCTGTCGCGCGAATGTCGGAAGTCACCCGGCCGCCGCCACCCGCGCAGGGCCACCGCTACCACGTTGTTGTTCGCTCCGTGTCGGCCAGTGAGCGGAACGTGGCGATCCGGAACCACCCGTTTGGCCGGGCGGGGTTCCGGCTAACGGGACCCCGGTGCGCGGGCCCCCGCGGGGGGTGCGCTACTGTGTTCACACACCGCAAGCGGGGCGATTAGCTCAGCGGGAGAGCGCTTCGTTCACACCGAAGAGGTCACTGGTTCGATCCCAGTATCGCCCACCGCCCAGCTTAGCGAATCAACGGCCCGTCGGCGCAGTTCGTCGACGGGCCGTTGTGCTTTTCGCGACCAGGATCACCTGCCAGACCCCCGAATGTGGCCCGCGTCATGTCCATTCCCGACTGTCGTTGACTTATCGGAAGATATCTTCCTATAGTTGCCCCCATGCCACGCCGGAAGCCGGGGACCCTGCTGCCGCTCGAGAGCGAGATCCTCGAGGCCGCACTGGGCGCGCAACGCGACGGACACCACACCTTCCACGGGTTCGCGCTGGCCCAGACCATGCGCGAACAACGCGGCTCGTCCTCGCTGACGGGCCACGGGACGCTCTACAAAGCCCTCGGCAGGCTGGAGGAGTTCGGCCTGCTGACCTCCGAATGGGAGGACGCGGACGCCGCCGAGGGCCGTCCGCGCCGCCGGCTGTACGAACTCACCCAGCGGGGCGCCCAGGTGGCCGCGCGAGCCGCCGCCGAGCGGGCCGCCCAGCCCGTGACGCGCATCGCACCGGGGCTGGCGTGAACCCCGACCGCGTGGCCGCGCTGGTGGCCCGCTGGGTGCGGTTCTACACCCGCGACCTCCCGGCCCCGATCGCCGAGCGGCGGATCGGCGAGCTCGACGCCGATCTGCACGACCACCTCGCGCACGAACACGCCGGCCGGAAATCCAGCACCCGGATCGCGCTCGGCCTGCTGTCGCGGATGGTCCGTGGCCTGCCCGCAGACCTTTCCTGGCGGGGACAACACCTCCAGGACCGGTTCCCCACCCTGGAGGAAGCGATGAAGAAGCAGAAGAACGCCTACCGCTCGGCCGTCGGCGTCGCACTCGCGGCCGCGTTGATCCTGTTGTGGGGCATGGGCGCGGTCGGCCTCATCGGGACCGAAGGCGACAACGCCGACCTGATGTACTTCGGCGTGCTCGCGGTCGGTGCCGCCGGGGCGTTCGTCGCGCGGTTCCAGGCGGCGGGCATGGCTCGCGCGCTGATCGCCACCGCGGTCGCGCAGGCACTGGTCACCGTGATCGCGCTCCTGGCCGGGAAGCACCAGTCCCCGGCCACCTCGATCGTCGAACTGGTCGGCCTCAACGGGTTCTTCGTGGTGCTGTTCCTCGGTTCCGCGTGGCTGTTCCACCGGGCCGAACCGAGGAAGCCGCCCGTTCTCCGTTGACCGGGGCCGCCGGAAAGCCCAGAGTTGCCCCATGAACCGGGCTCTCGCGGTGCTGACCGGCGGTGCGTACCTCACGCTGGTGATCGGCGCGCTCGCTTCGCGTGAGCCCCTGTGGGCGATCCCGCTCGGCGCGGTGTTCACCGCCCTCGGCACGGCCGGGTTCCTCTGGGTGCGACGGCGCGAGCGGCTCGGCTGGTCGATCGCCTACGTCGCGGTCCAGCTTCCGCTGGCCTACGCGGTGTTCGTCTTCGATCCGGGGGTCGGCGGCACGCTCTTCTTCGTGGTGCTGGTGAGCCAGTGCGTGCTGCTGCTCCCCCGCCCCGGCACCGCGCTGGTGCTCCTGCTCGTGCCGATGGCGCACGTCGGCATGGCCTGGCACGACGCGCTGCGCGAGGGCATCGGCCTGTTCGCCTCGGTGCTGTTCGCCGCGGTCATCACCGAACTGCTGCAACGCGAGCAGCGGACGCGCCGCGAACTCGCCGCGGCGCACGAGCAGCTGCGCGACTACGCCGCGCAGGCCGAACGCCTTGCCACCGCCCAGGAACGCAACCGCGTGGCCCGCGACATCCACGACGGACTGGGGCATTCGCTGACCGTGGTGCAGATGCAGGTGAAGGCCGCGCGGGCGGTGTTGCGCGCCGACGCCGCCAAAGCCGACGCCGTGCTCGAGAAGGCGCAGGAACAGGCCGAGGCCGCGCTGGCCGACGTCCGCCGGTCGGTCAGTTCCCTGCGCGAGCCGCGGTCGATCCCACCGCTGCCCGAGGCGCTGAGCGCGCTGGCCGAGGAAACCTCCGCGGCCGGGGTGCCCACCGGGGTCACGATTTCCGGTACCGAACGGCCGTTGTCCGACGAAGCCCGCGAGGCGCTCTACCGGACCGCCCAGGAGGGCCTGACCAACGTCCGCAAGCACGCCGCCGCCACCCGCGCCGAGCTCGCGCTGGACTTCACCGACGGCAAGGTCCGCCTGGCCGTCCACGACGACGGGACCGGGGTGGTGGACGGGCGGACGCCGGGCTTCGGCCTGCTGGGACTGCGCGAGCGGGCGGCGGGCCTCGGCGGGCGGCTGAGCTTCGAGCCCGCCAACGGGAAGGGCAGCGAACTGAGCATGGAGGTACCGGAATGAGCGTGGTCCGCGTGGTGCTCGTGGACGATCAGGCGCTCTTCCGCGAAGCGCTGGCGACCCTGCTGGCCATTCGCGACGACATCGAGGTGGTCGGCGAGGCGGGCAACGGCGAGGAGGCGCTGCGCCGGGTCGCCGGACTCGAACCCGACGTCGTGCTGATGGACCTGCGCATGCCCGTGCTTGACGGGGTCGCGGCCACCCGGCGGCTGCGGGCCGAACACGCGAACGTGCAGGTCATCGCGCTGACCACGTTCGACGACGACGAGGACGTGTTCGCCGCGCTGCGGGCCGGCGCGGTCGGTTACCTGCTCAAGGACGTGTCCTCGGCGCGGCTGGTGGAGGCGGTGCTGGCCGCGGCCCGCGGGGAGTCGGTGCTGCAGCCGTCGGTCGCGGCGAAGGTGGTGGCCCGGTTCGCCCAGCTGCCCGACGCCGACCCGGAACCACGGCCGCAGCCGCTGGTCGTGCCGCTGTCGGACCGTGAGCTGGAAGTGCTGCGCCTGCTGGCCGACGGCCACAGCAACCGCGAGATCGCCGCGTCCGTGTTCCTCGCCGAGGGCACGGTGAAGAACCACGTGACCAACGTGCTCGCCAAGCTGGGCGCCCGCGACCGCACCCAGGCCGCCCTGCGTGCCCGCGCGCTCGGCCTGCTCTGAGGTCATGCCGCGGCATGACCCCCATCCATGACCTCCGGCACCTGGCAACGGGGCCCGGAACGGCGATTCTCGACGGCGACAGTTCACCGAGAACCGGAGGTCCCCGTGATGACTACCGCCGCGCCCGGCCGGAGCACCACCCGCAAGTTCGTCCGCTTCGCCGCGCACTACCTGGAAATGGTCGTCGCCATGCTGGTCGGCATGTTCGCGCTGGGCCCGTTGTGGCCCGAGGCGTGGGTGGCCAGACCGGACGTGGCCGCGTTGGTGATGGCCTTCGACATGACCGTGCCGATGGTGCTGTGGATGGCGATCCGGCGGCACTCGTGGCCGCGGATCTGGGAGATGGCCGCGGTGATGTTCCTGCCGTTCCTCGTGCTGCTGGTGCCGTACTGGTTCGGCGTGCTGTCCGGATCGGTGGTGATGGTCGCCGGGCACGTGATCATGTTCCCGCTGATGCTGGCCGCCATGGTGTGGCGCCGCGCCGAGTACTGGCACTGACGCCGTGCGCACCTTCCTCAAGCGCGGCCTCGGCGTGCTCGCCGTGGTCGTCGCCGTCCTGCTGGTCCCGGCCGCCGGGGCGACCGTTTCGGCCCTGTCGGCGTTCGGCGCGCTCTACGCCCCCGGCCCGGAGCGGGGCGTCCCGGCGGCGGCCCCGCTCCCCCACGACCCCAGCAAGCCCACCGCCGTGGTCGTCGTCGGCGACCACGGCGCCGTGGTCTCGGATGTGCTTGCGCCGTACGAAGTTCTCGCCGCCACCGGGCGGTTCAACCTCTACACGGTGGCGTCGCAGCGCCGCCCGCTGACGTTGACCGGTGGCCTCGACCTCGTGCCCGACCTCACCTTCGCCGAACTCGCCGCCAGGACACCCGCCGCCGATCTGGTCGTGGTGCCCGCGCTGCCCGACGTCGGTGAGCCCAGCACCGCCCCGGTCACCGAGTGGCTGCGCACGCAGGCCGCCGGTGGCGCACAACTGCTGAGCGTGTGCAACGGGTCGGGCGTGCTCGCCTCGGCGGGACTGCTCGACGGGCGGCCCGCCACCTCGCACTGGCTGCGGATCGGCGAGTTCGAAAGCGACTACCCGGCCGTGAACTGGGTGCGGGGACAGCGCTTCGTCGACGACGGCGACATCGTCTCCACCGCCGGGATCCTGTCCGGGGTGGACGGCACGCTGCACGTGATCGGGCGGCTGGTGGGCCCGGAGGCCGCCCGTGCCGCCGCGGCGGCGGTCGGCTGGGGGTACGCCGATCCGCCGGTGACGCCCGAAGCCGGGATGCCGGACCCGGTCGCGATCATCAACGCGGGGTTCACCTGGAACCCGCCGGAGATCGGCGTGCTGCTCACCGACGGCACCGGCGAGATCGAGCTGGCCTCGGTGTTCGACGTGCACGGCGGCCAGTCGCTGGCCGCCCGGACGCTGGCGCTGACCGAGGACGGCGGCCCGATCCGCTCGCGGCACGGGCTGACCTTCCTGCCGCGCGACGACCTGACCGCCGCCGCGCCCCGGCTGGACCGCCTGCTGGTGCCCGGTGCCGCCGCCCAGGACGTGCCGGTCGCCGACGGCCCGGCGCCGGAATACGTGCACCGCCAACCGGGATTCGCCTACGAAGCCACCGTGCGCGACCTCGCCGGCACCACCGACGTGGCGACCGCGCGGTGGACGGCGAAGGTGTTGGAACTGCCCGCCGACGGCCTGGTCCTCGACGGACCGGCGTGGCCGTGGACGCTCACCCTGCTGCCGGTGCTGCTGGTCGCGCTGGGCGGGGCGGCGGTGTGGGGGATCCGGAAGTGGTTCGTCCAAAAACGACACTGATCTCTCTCCGGTATCCAATTTATAGCGCACCCCGGGGCTTGCGGCAAGACCCCGGGCTTGCCGCAAAATCCTCCGCCGAAGCGAAAAATCCGCGGAAAAACGGGAGAACCTGAGTGAACGACTCCGACGTGATCGTCGTGGGCGCCGGCCCGGCCGGGCTGATGCTGGCCGCGGAACTGCGCCTGGCCGGGGTGCGGCCGCTGGTGCTGGAGCGGCAGCCGCGACCGCGGCACACCCAGAAGGCACACGGCCTCAGCGGGCAAATCCTGCACCTGCTGCGCTACCGCGGGATCCTGGACCGGTTCGAGGCGGCGACCACCGATCCGGTGCCGCCGCCGCGGTTCCCGTACGGCGGGGTGCACCTGGACCTGACGCGCCTGGCCGACCCGCCGCTGGGCGCGCTGCCGCTGCGGCAGCACCGCCTGGAGGCGTTGCTCGCCGAGCGCGCCGTCGAACTCGGCGCCGAGATCCGCCGCGGGCACGAAGTCGTCGCGCTGCGCCAGGACGAGGACGCGGTGACCGCCGAGGTGCGTGGTCCGGCTGGGACGTACGAGGTGACCGCGCGCTACCTGGTGGGCTGCGACGGCGGGCGCAGCCGGATCCGCGCCCTGGCCGGGATCGGCTTTCCCGGCACCACGTACCCGGAGGTCAACCGGATCGCCGAGGTCCGCGTGCACGAGTCGGTGACCGTGCTGGAGAACGGCGATCTCGAAGCTCCCGGCATCCGGGTCCGCGCGGGGTACACGAACACCGACCACGGGGTGTTCGCGGTCGGCTCGCTCACGCCGGGCGTGCTGATGATGCAGACCACCGAGCTGGATCCATCCGAAGTGGACAACGACGAACCGTTGCTGCTGGAGGAAATGCGGGAGAGCATCCGACGCGTGCTGGGCGCGGACCTCCCGCTCGGCGAAGTGACCCGCTTGTCGCGTTACCAGTTCCAGGCACGACAGGCCGAGCGGTACCGCGACGGGCGGGTGTTCCTCGCGGGCGACGCGGCGCACCTCCTGCCCGCCACCGGCGTGGCGCTCAACGCGGGCATGCTGGATTCGGTCAACCTCGCCTGGAAGCTGGCCGGCGGGGTCCAGGGCTGGGCCCCGGACGGCCTGCTGGACACCTACCACGCCGAACGCCACTACGCCGGGGCCCGCGCCCTGCTGCAGACGCAGGCCCAGGTGGCGCTGAGGCGCGGTCAGGACCCCGCCGCCGAGGCCCTGCGGGCGGTCTTCCAGGAACTGCTCGCCGACGAGCAGCCCGCCCGCCGGCTCGGCGCGCTGGTCGCCGGGGCGGATCTCCGCTACCCGACCGCCGACGGGCACGCGCTGACCGGGACCTTCGCGCCGGATCTCGTCCTGCACACCGATGAGGGGACCACCAGCGTCGCGGAGCTCCTGCGCCCGGCGCGGCCGGTCCTGCTCGATCTCGCCGGTCGCGACGACCTCCGCGAGATCGCCCGTGGCCGGGTCGACGTGGTCACCGCGAAGGCGGACGACAGCCCGGCCGACGCGCTGCTGATCCGCCCGGACGGTCACCTCGCCTGGGTGGCGGGCGAGGCCGAAGCACTGCGGGAAGCGCTGACCACCTGGTTCGGCGCGAGCGGCTGAGTCGTTCGCGGGGGCAGCTGGCCGGCCACCATCGCGGTGAGCGCGAGTGCGAAACCGGCCAGCTGCACCGGGCCGAGGTCCTGGCCGAGCACCAGGGCGCCGAGCAGGGCGGCGACCATCGGCGAGAGCAGGCCCAGCACGGCGACCGAGGTGACCGGCAGCAGGCTGATGCCGCGGAACCACAGCACGTAGGCCAGCAGCCCGCCGACCAGCCCGAGCCAGGCGTACCCGGCCGCGGCGGGCAGGTCGATCGCCGGCGGTGCGCCTTCGAGCACGAACGTGACCGGCACCAGGAACAGCCCGCCCGCGGTCAGCTGCCAGCCGGCGAACGCGGTCGGGCCGACCCCGGCCGGACGACCCCAGCGCTTGGTCAGCGTGACGCCCAGCGCCATCGCGAACGCCCCGCCGAGCCCGCCGAGCACGCCCACGGCGTCGAACCCGGCGGCCGGGCCGAGCACCACCAGCCCGACCCCGGCCATCCCGGCCAGCCCCCAGGCGAACCGGGCCGCCGACGGCCGTTCGTGCAGCACGCCGACCGCCAGCAGGGCGACCACCAGCGGCTGCCCGGCGCCCAGGGTCGCCGCGACCCCGCCGGGCAGCCGTTCGGCGGCGGTGAACAGCAACGGGAAGAACAGGCCGATGTTGAGCACCCCGAGCGCCGCCGCCCGCCACCACCAGACGCCGCGCGGCAGCGTCCGGGTGAGCGCCAGCGCGATCAGCCCGGCGGGCAGCGCGCGCATCAGGCCCGCGAACAGCGGGTGGCCCGAGGGCAGCAGTTCCGTGGTCACGACGTAGGTGGTGCCCCACACGGCGGGCGCGAGGGCGGTCAGCGCGGTCCGGGAGAAGGTGCTCGAAGAAGTCACCTGCTCACCGTGGCTGACCTGCGTTCATGAGTCCAATACATGTTTGTCACCGGATCGATCGTGGTGGAAGATAGATCGGTGGAACTCCAGCACCTGCGGTACGTGCTCGCCGTCGCCGAAACGAACAGCTTCACCCGCGGCGCCGAGCGCTGCTTCGTCGCCCAGTCCGCGCTCAGCCACCAGATCGCCCGGCTGGAACGCGAACTGGGCGCGAAGCTGTTCGACCGCACCAGCCGCCGGGTGCGGCTGACCGCCGCGGGCGCCGCGTTCCTCCCGGCGGCGCGGCAGTGCCTCGACGCCGCCGACCGGGCCGTCGCCGAAGTCGCGGCGGCGATCGGCGAGGTGCGCGGCAGGCTCACCGTCGGCGCCATCCCGACCGTGGCCGCGGTGGACATCCCGGTGGCACTGCGCGAATTCCACCGCCGCTACCCCCAGGTGCGCGTCGGCCTCCGGTCCGGCGCCAGCGAGGAACTCGTCGACGCGGTGAAGGACGGCAGCCTCGAAGTCGCCTTCCTCGGCCTGCCGACCACCGCGCGCCCGCACGGGGTGAACTCCCGCGAACTGGCCCGCGACCACCTCGTCGCGGTGACCGCGCCCGACCACCCGCTGGCCGAAGCGTCCGAAGTGGACTTACCACGACTGGCCGAGGAGACCTTTGTGGACTTCCCGGCCGGGACGGCGGGCCGGGCGCAGTCCGACGAGGCCTTCGCCGCGGCCGGCCTGGTCCGCGAAGTCGCGTTCGAGGTGACCGCGGCGGACTTCATGGCCAAGCTCATCCGGCAGGGGCTCGGCGTGGCCATGCTCCCGTCGACCTACGCGCCGCAACTCACCGGTGTCGCCACCGTTCCGGTGCTCGGCGCGCCCGGCCGGGTCGAGTACCTGGTGTGGAGCCGGGCCGGGTTGAGCCCGGCGGCGACCGCCTTCCTGGACGCGCTCAGCACTCCCCGCGCATGAGCCCGGCGAGCTGCTCCGGGCTCAACGGCGGCTCGGGCAACGGGTGCGCGGCCTCGGCACGCAGGCCGTCGCAGATCATCGCCAGGTGCCGCCGCCACAGCTCCGGGTTGACCGCCGCGGTGGCCTCGATGGTCCTGGTGATCGACCAGGTGACGAAGGCCAGGTCCTCGGTGGTGAAGTCCTCGCGCAGCACGCCTTCCCGGCGCGCGCGGTCGACCAGTTCGGACATCAGCTCGTAGCCGCGCCGCGGATCCGCCTGCGGCAGCCCGCGCGCGGCCAGGTCGTTGAACCCGCGATCGGCCGCCTGCAGCAGGCACATCTGCTCGAGGAACAGGGTGAACCCGGCCCACGCGTCCGGCATGGACAACGCGTTCTCGGCCGAGCGCGCGACCGTCTCGACCCGGTCGGCGAACACCGCCACGCACAGGTCCTCCCTGGTCGGGAACCGGTTGTACAGCGTGCCGATGCTGACCCCCGCCCGGCGCGCGACCTCCTCCAGCGCCACGTTCAGCCCGCGCTCGGCGAAGAGGGCGCGAGCCGACTCGATGAGCTTCTCGCGGTTCAGCTGGGCGTCCCGGCGCATGCCCTCACCCTAGCAAGTTGACGACTCCCTCAACTTAGCGCTAGCGTCGAATTAAGTTGAGGACGACCTCAACATCGATCGGAGGGACAGCGATGACGGAGAAGGCAGGCAAGGTGCTGGTGGTGCTCGGGGCGGGACCGGGCCTCGGCATGTCGATGGCACACCGGTTCGGGCGCGAGGGTTTCCGGGTGGCACTGGTCTCCCGCACCGACCGCAGGCACGAGGGCTACCGCGCCAGCCTCACCGAGGCGGGGATCGAGGCGCACACCTACACCGCCGACGTCACCGACGCGGCGGACCTCAAGCGGGTGCTCGGCCAGATCACCGTCGACCTGGGCGGGTACGACACCGTCTACTTCGGACCGGTCAGCCCGGCCACGCTGGCGGTCGTCCCGCTCACCGAAGCCGGCGCGGCCGAACTGCTGGCACCTATGGACAACCTGCTCACCGCGGCCGCCACGCTGGTCGGCGAAGTGGTGCCCGGCATGGTTTCGCGCGGCGACGGCGCGTTGTTCTTCGGCGGCGGGCTCAGCGGCAAGATCCCCATGCCGATGCTGGGGAACCTGGCGCCGGCCTCGGCCGCGCTGCGCATGTACGTGCTCACCCTGGCCGAAGCGCTGAAGGACAAGGGCGTCTACGCGGCCACGCTCACCATCGGCGGGCTGATCGAACGCGGCGACATCCACCGCTCGTTCGTGGACCGGGACCCCTCGCTGGAGGGCATCGGCACGCTCGACCCCGACGACATCGCCGCCACCGCGTGGACGATGTACGTCGACCGGGACCGCACCGAAGCGGAGTTCGGCGTGCCGGTTACTTCGGCAGCTTGACCACGGTGACGAAGAAGTCGTCGATCTGGCGGACCACCTCGACGAAGCGCTCGAAGTCGACCGGCTTGGTGACGTAGGCGTTGGCGTGCAGGTCGTAGCTGCGCAGGATGTCCTCCTCGGCCTCGGAGGTGGTCAGCACCACCACCGGGATGCTGCGCAGCTCCGGCTCGGCCTTGATCTCGGCGAGCACCTGGCGGCCGTCCTTCTTCGGCAGGTTGAGGTCGAGCAGGATCAGCCCGGGGCGCGGCGCGTCGGTGTACTCGCCGTCGCGGCGCAGGAAGTCCAGCGCCTCCACGCCGTCGCTGACCACGTGCAGCGAGTTGCGGATCTTGTGGTGCTCGAACGCCTCCTGCGTCATCAGCACGTCGCCGGGGTCGTCCTCGACCAGCAGGATGTCGATCGGGGCCAGTGAATCGCTCACGACGGCTCGCTCTCTGTGTTCTCGGTGGTGTCGGTGTCTTCCCCGGGGGTCCGCGGGGTCACGGGCAGGGTGAAGCGGAACCGGGTGCGCCCGGCGGGCGCCTCGGTGTCGAGCCAGATGCGCCCGCCGTGGTACTCCACGATCTTCCGGCACATCGCCAGCCCGATCCCGGTGCCCGGGTAGGCGCTCTTCGGGTGGAGCCGCTGGAAGATCGCGAAGATGCGGTCGGCGTACTCGGCTTCGATGCCGATGCCGTTGTCGGTGACCGAGAAGACCCATTCGTCGCCGTCGCGCTCGGCCTCGATGCGCACCTCCGGCGGTTCCTCCCCGCGGAACTTCAGCGCGTTGCTCAGCAGGTTCTGGAACACGCCGGTGAGCAGGCTGGCTTCGCCGTGCACCACCGGCAGCTCGCCGTGGGTGACGGTGGCGCCGGTCTCCTCGATCGTCGCCTCGACGTTCCGCGTCGCCTGGCCGACCAGCTTCGCGGTGTCGACCTCGGCGGTCTCGCCGGTCTTGCGGCCCACCCTGGAGAACGCCAGCAGGTCGTTGATCAGCGCCTGCATCCGGCGGGCGCCGTCCACCGCGAACTCGATGTACTGGTCGCCGCGCTCGTCGAGCTGGCCCTGGTAGCGGCGTTGCAGCAGCTGGCAGAAGCTGGCCACCTTGCGCAGCGGCTCCTGCAGGTCGTGCGAGGCGACGTAGGCGAACTGCTCCAGGTCCGAGTTGGACCGCTGCAGCTCGGCCTTGGCGTGCTGCAGTTCACCGACCTCGGCGACGATCCGGCGGCGCATGTCCTCCACGTCGGCACCCAGCTCGACCAGCTCGCGCGGGCCGCCGGCGCGCACCTCGCGGTTCAGGTCGTCCTCGGTGACCGCCCTGACCTCGGTGGCCAGCGTCTGCAGCGGCCGGGCGACGGCCCGGCGGAAGCCGAGGTAGAGCGCGGCGAACAGGACGATCAGCAGGACCGCGATGACCGCGAGCATCGACTGCAGGAAGCTCGCCGTGCTGTCCAGGCCCTCCCTGGCTTCGATCCGCGCGTCGCTGTAGTGGGCGCGCTGGGTGTCGAGCACCTCGCGGACGCCGTCGAAGTAGGCCTTGCTCTGCTCGACCTGCGCCACGCCGACCGGCGGTGCGCCGGGCGCGGTCCAGCTGTCGGCCACGCGCTGCCACTCCCCCGCCCGCTCCAGCACGGCGTCGAGGTCGTCGCCGGGCACCGTGCCGGGCCGGGCACCGGCGTCACGCAGCTGCGTCACCGCGCGCGCCTGCTCGGCCAGTCCCTGCGGGTAGGGCGCGAGGAACCGGCGGTCGCCGGTGAGCAGGTAGCCCCGGACGCCGGTCTCCTGGTTCAGCAGCGCCGAGGTCAGCGTCTGCGCGCCGATCAGCCCGGGGTCGATCTCGTCGACCAGGCGGGCGCGGGCGGTGTCGAGGTTCTCCAGCGCCACCACGCCGGCCACGATGATCCCGGCCAGCAACGCGGCGGTGATCGTGGCCAGCAGGGTCATCCAGCGGCGGATCGGCCAGCCGGTGCTCGCGCGCCGGCGCCGCTCGGCCGGGGTCTCGGCGGTCACGCCGCCTCCCGGTGGCCGAGCAGGACGACCGCGACGTCGTCGTCGAGCGGCCCGCCGTTGCGGCGCTCCGCCTCGGCGATCAGGTCGTCGAGCACGCCGGCCGGACCGGACCGCCAGTCCGGCCGGTCGCGCAGCAGGCCGAGGAACAGCTCGGTCATCTGCTCCTGGCCGAGCAGTTCGGTCCCCGGCCCGTCGCTGCGGCCCTCGAAGATGCCGTCGGTGCACAGCAGCAGCGCCCAGCCCGGTTCCAGCTCGACCTCCAGCGGTTCCCAGCGGGCGGCGGGCAGCACGCCCAGCGGCACCCCGAGCCGGTCCACCGGCAGCAGTCGCGCGCCGGACCCGGTGCGCAGCAGCGGCGGCGGGTGCCCGGCCAGCCGCATGCTCAGCGACCGCCGGTCCGGCGCCACCGAGACCACGCACACGGTGGCGAACTGGTTGTTGATCCGCTCGTGCGTGAGCACCTGCTGGACGGTGGCCAGCACCTGGTCCTGCGGCAGCCCGGCGAGCACCAGCGACCGCCAGGCGATGCGCAGGGCCACGCCGAGGGCGGCCTCGTCGGGTCCGTGGCCGGAGACGTCGCCGATGATCACGTGCAGGGTGCCGTCGGCCAGTTCGACCGCGTCGTAGAAGTCGCCGCCGAGCAGCGCGCCGTCGCGGCCGGGCCGGTAGCGGGCGATCAGCGACAGTTCCCCGGACGCCAGCAGCGGGGTGGGCAGCAGGCCGCGTTCCAGCCGGGTGTACTCCCTGGCCAGCAACTGCTGTTCCCGCAGCGACTGCTCGACCTCCTCGGCCCGCTTGCGCTCCCACGCGTACCGCAGCGCCTTGCTCAGCAGCGGGCCGTCGACCTGGCTCTTGACCAGGTAGTCCTGGGCACCGGCGGCGACCGCGGCCTGGCCGGTGCGTTCGTCGGCGCGGCCGGTGAGCACCACCACCGCGGTCCCCGGCGCGAACCGGCGCAGCCGGGCCACCGAGTCGAGGCCCATCGCGTCGGGCAGCGCGAGGTCGAGCAGCACGCAGTCGGCGCGGATCGGCGCGGACAGCGCTTCGGCCAGCGTGCCGACCCGCCGCAGCGTGGTCGGCTCCAGCGCGTCGGCGAGCATCTCCTCGACCAGCAGCGCGTCGCCGTCGTCGTCCTCGACCAGCAGCACGTGCAACCGGTAGCCCACCGACAGCCGTGGGAGTGGACCTGCCTTTTCAGGCGAGTGAGCCGAGCCCATCCACCCTCCGAATCCCGCCGAATCCACCCTTTGCCGCCACCACGACGGCACGTCCGGGGACGGCCGTCTGGGGAAGGCTACACACCACGCCGGTGCACCCCGCGCAAGCTCGCCGTCGCGCGTGCCGCCGCCGCTCGCGCGTAGGAGGTTTACGCCGGGGTACCCACCGTTGAGTTTCGCTGATCGGGGAAAGGGCCGCGACCGTGCTCGATGCGGAGGACCGGGAGCCAGTACTGGGTTTCTCCGGTGACCCCACCGAACTGGGGCGGGTCCGGCGGTGGGCCAGGACGGTGCTCACCGGGCTGGATCCGCCGGTGCTGGCCGATGCGGTCGGTGCGCTGGACGAACTGGCGTCCAACGCGATCCGCCACGGTGCGGCACCACGCCGGGTGCGCCTGCGCCGGTCGGCCGGGCGGTTGCGCATCGAGGTCAGCGACGGCTCACCGGAACCGGCCGCGTACCGGGTGCCGGACAACGACGGCGGCCGCGGGCTGCGCATGGTCGACGCCTACGTCGACGCCTGGGGGCAGACCACCGGTGACGGCGGGAAGACGGTGTGGGCGGAGCTCGCGCTCTCCCAACTCGGCCCGGTCACCCTGAAGACCGACGTGACCGGGCGCGAGGTGGCCGGCGGTGAGACCGTGACCCACGGCTGAACAGCGGAACGCGGCGGCCCCCTCCCCGGGGACCGCCGCGTCGGGCTTTTCGGTGTGCCTACTTGTTGGTGCCCGGCATCAGCACCTTGTCGATCACGAAAACGGTGGCGTTCTTGGTGGGGATGTTGCCGCACAGCACCTTCGCGCCGTTCACCGTCATGTTCTCGCCGCTGCCCTCGATCTTCAGCGGGCCACCGGCGGTGTTCAGGCTCTCCAGCGAACCGCCCGCGGCCTCCAGGCCCTTGGCGTCGTAGCGCTTCGGGACGACGTGGTACTGCAGGATCGGGGCGAGCTCGTCCGGCTTGCCCGCGAGCTCGGTGAACTTCGCGTCGCCCAGCTCGGCGAAGGCGGGGTCGGCCGGGGCGAACACGGTGATCGCTTCCTGGCTGTTCAGCGTGTCCACCAGGTTGGTGGCCTTGACCGCGGCGACCAGCTTGGTCAGCAGCGGGTTGGTCGAGGCGGCGCTGGCCACCGGCTGCGGGCCCATCGAGTCCAGCGAACCGGGCTCACTGCCCTGCGGCAGCTGGGAACAGGCCGGGCCGAACACGTCGGCGTTGGTCGTCACCCCGTCACCCGCCGCGGCGGCGGGGCTGGACATCGGCGGCGCCATCTCGCTCGACGGCGCGGGAGCGGGCGCACTGGTGTTACCGGGGGACGCCATGTCGTCACTACCGCAGGCGGTCAGCGTGAGCGCGGCCACCGCGGCGAAACCGATTCCGGCGACACGAAGGTTCTTCACGGAAATCACTCCATTTTCCTGGTGCGCAGCCCTGGGGAGAACTGCCTGTCATCGGTCATTCGGAACTACTGCACGAGCGGATTGGCACCCGATCGGGTGATTACCGCGTCGAAAAGGAAATCGTGTGCAGGCCGGTCGCGCCGTCGGGCACGGTGCCCTGGCGTTCTTCGGTCTGCGTGTAGCCGGATTTGTCGGTGGCGCGGCAGGTGATCTGGTGGCTGCCGGCGGGCACGTCGAACTCGTGCCACCACATCCGCCAGGTGTCGAGGTTGACTTCCTTGGACAGCATGGCTTCCTGCCACGGTCCGCGGTCCAGCCGGACCTCGACCCGGTCGATCCCGGTGTGCTGCGCCCAGGCCACCCCGCCGAGCCGCACCCGTCCGGCGGGCAGCGTTTCGAAACCCTTCGGGAAATCGATCCTGGACTGCGTTTTGATCGGGGCCTGTTCGGCCCAGTTCCGGTCGAGCCAATAGGCCCGGCGGGCCGCCCAGGTGGTGACCTCCAGATCGACCACCCATTTGGTGGCCGAAACATATCCGTAGAGACCGGGTACCACCATTCTGGCCGGGAAACCGTGCTCGACCGGCAGCGGTTCACCGTTCATCCCGATCGCCAGCATCGCGCCGCGCCCCCGGTCCAGCGCGGCGGCCACCGGCGTTCCCGCGGTCCAGCCGTCCACGCTGGTCGAGAACAACTGCTCGGCACCGGGACGCACCCCGGCCTCGGTCAGCAGGTCCGCCAGGTCCACCCCGACGAAGTTCGCCGTGGACACGTACGGGCCACCGACCTCATTGGACACACAGGTCATGGTGATGGTGCGTTCCACCAGCGGCCGGTCGCGGATGTCGGCGAAGTCGTAGGTGACCTCGCGGTCCACCATGCCGTGGATGCGCAGGCTCCAGTCCTCGGTCCGCACCTGCGGCACCGACAACGCGGTGTCCACGCGGTAGAAATCCTTATTGGGCGTCAGGAACGGTGGTGTGCCGAGTTTCGCGAAGTCGGCGTCGGCCGGGATCGCGGGCGCGGTGCGCGCGGGCACCAGTGCGCCGACGCCGGCCCGGGAGGTCGCCGCGTCACGCGAACCGGCGAGCACCTGTCCGGCGGCACCGGCCACGCCCGCGCCGACCACCACCCCCGCTCCGGCGAGCAACACCGAACGCCGGGACGGGCCGTCTTCCCGTTCTTCCGCCCTGGTCCGGAAAAGCCGGTGCAGCCAGGCGAAAACCCCGACGCCGGCGAGCAGGCTGGCGATCGGCGCCAGCACGGCGACGGCGCTCAGGTCCGGACGTGCGGCCACCGCGATGATGCCGATCACGCCGAAAGCCGCGATCACCACCGCGCCGGGCACCACCGACCGCCTCGACGCGAGCCCGGCGGCGGCCGCCACCAGCACCATCACCACCGCCATGCCCAGCAGCAACACCAGTTTGTCGTAGGTGCCGAAGGTGCGGACGGCGTAGTCCTTCAGTTCCACCGGGGTCAGGTCGATGGCGCCGTTGCCGACCGCCAGGTACGGCGAGGCGTTGCTGCCGATGAAGCCGGCGACCAGGTGCCCGGCGGCCAGCGCCGCGAGCAGCGCGAGCACGCCCAGCAACGCCGCGACGAGCCGCGGCACCGCTGCGGTGTCCGATGTGGATCGTGCTTCGTCGCTGGTCATGCCGGGGATTCGGCACCGGTGCCGGGGCGGATTGGTCGGCGCGGGAAATTTCGGTGAGCGGCACCACAAAACCCGCCCGTGACGTTTCCCCCACCCCCGTGTCCTTCCACCGACGCGTTCGACCACCCGACGAGGAGGACAAGATGGCGAACGAGAAGCAGCAGCAGCCGGGCAGCGACCTGGTCACCACCGAGGGCATCACCACCATCGCCGACACGGTGGTGCGCAAGGTCGCCGGGCTGGCCGCGCACGAGATCTCCGGGGTGCACGCGCTCGGCGGTGGAGCTTCGCGGGCGTTCAACGCGTTGCGCGAGCGCATTCCCGGCGCCACCGCGAGCGCCGGGCAGGGCGTCTCGGTCGAGGTCGGCGAACGCCAGGCCGCGGTGGACCTCCAGCTCGAAGTGGAATACGGGGTGGCCATCGCCGACCTGAGCCGCGCCGTGCGCCGCAACGTCATCACCGCGGTGGAGCGGATGACCGGACTCCAGGTCGTCGAGGTCAACATCACCGTCGCGGACGTGCACCTGCCCGACGAGGACGACTCCGCCCCCGCCGAAACCGGCCGCGTGAACTGAGTGGGGGGAAGACCATGAACGCCACCCGCATCGGCTTGCTCACCGGCCTGGCGCTCGGCCTCGCGGCCGCGTTCGGCGGTTTCGGCGCCTTCCTGATCGTGCTGGTGCTCGGCGGGCTCGGCCTGCTCGTCGGGCGCTTCCTGGACGGCGAGCTCGACCTGTCCCAGCTGACCGGCCGCGATCGGGGGTGACCGCGGTGGACACGGAGGACCGCGGCACGCTCACCATCGAGGACCGCGTCGTCGAGCGCATCGCCACACGCGCGGTCAGCGAACTCGATGGCACCGACCAGCCCGCGAAGGTCCGCGCGCGGGTGACCGGCGATTCGGCGACGCTGGACGTCCGGCTCGCGCTCAGCTATCCGGTTCCGGTGGCCAGTACCACCGAGAACGCGCGGCGGCACCTGCGGCACCGCGTCGGTGAGCTGGCCGGGCTGACGGTTTCGCGAGTGGACATCACGGTCGCGGCCCTGCGCACCAGCGCCGCCGAACCGCGGAGGGTCCGGTGAAGCGCCGTCCCCGCCGCGTGGTGGCGGCCACCTCGGCGGCGCTGGTGATGGCCGCGGGCAGCACCGTGGTCGCGGTGGTGGCCATCCAGCTGATCCTCGGGGAACGGCCGTGGATCGACTGGAACGCGGTGGCGGGGCTGGACTGGCGTGCCCTGCCGATCGCGATTTCCGGTGGCACCCTTGTCCTTTTAGGACTCTTACTGGGGTGCGCCGCGGTGCTGCCCGGCAGGCTCACCGTGCTGCCGTTGCGCCCGGATTCCGGGGTGTCCCGGCCCAGCTACCGGTCCACCCTGCGCCGCGCGGCGGCGAACGTGGACGGGGTGTCGCGGGCGAAGCTCACCGTGCGCCGGCGCAGGCTCTCGGCGAAGGTGCGCACTGATCGGACGAACACCACGGGCCTGGCGGACGCCGTGCGCTCGGCGTTGGCCGAACGGCTCGGCCGAATCGATCCCGCGACCAGCCCGCGGATCTCGGTCAAGGTGGTCAGGAGGACAAAATGACCGGTCTCAACCGCCCGGCGCGGCTCAACCGCGCACTGCTCGGGCTGTCCGGGCTGACCCTGCTGGCGGCGGGCGGGTTCGCGCTGGGCACCTATTCCGGCAAGCTCACCTGGATCGACCGGTCCGGTCCGCTGCTGCCCGAGAACCCGCCCACGTGGGCGCTCTACACCACCGCGGCGGTCGCCATCGTGCTCGGCCTGCTGGCGTTGCGGTGGCTGCTGGCCCAGCTGGCGCAGAAGCCGAAAACGCACACTTGGCGCTACGAAAGCGATCCCGCGGCGGGGCGCACCGAACTCGCCGCGTCCACCGCGGTCGCGCCCTTCGCCGAGGAGGTCAGCGCCTACGCCGGGGTGCACTCGGCACGCGCCACGCTGGCGGGCCCGCGTCACGCGCCGACGCTGGCGGTGATCATCCGGGCCCACGATTCCGGTGATCTCAGTGCAATCCGGGATCGACTGGACACCGAAGCCGTCCCGCGCCTGCGACAAGCGCTGGACCTGGACACCCTGCCGCTCACCGTCGAATACCGCTTCACCGCCGCCGCCGGTGAACGCGTGCGTTAGTTCGCCCGTGATCGTCTAATCTGGCGGCATGCCCACGCCTGATCGCCTGGCCGCTTTCGCGCTCGCGTCGTTCCTGCTGATCCTCATCCCGGGTCCGGCCGTGCTCTTCGCGGTCAGCCGCGCGCTGGCGTACGGCCGCCGGGTCGCGCTGACGACCGTGCTCGGCGGGGCGCTGGGCAGTTTCACCGCCGCCACGGCCGTCGCCATCGGGGTGGGCGCCATCATCCAGGCCTCCGCCGTGATCTACACCGTGATCAAGCTCGTCGGCGCCGCCTACCTGGTCTACCTGGGTGTCCAGGCGATCCGGCGCCGCCGGGCGCTGCGGGAGGCCTTCGAGGCGGAGGCGGCCCCGATCAGCGGCGGGCGCACGCTGCTGCAGGGCTTCATCGTCGGCGTGACGAACCCGAAGACGGTGGTGTTCTTCGCGGCGATCCTGCCGCAGTTCGTCGACCCGGGCGCCGGGCAGGCCGGTCTGCAGATGGTGGTGCTGGGCGCGGTGTTCGCGGTGATCGCACTGGCGATGGATTCGGTGTGGGGCGTGGCGGCGGGCGCGGTCCGATCGTGGTTCGCGCGCTCGGCGCGGCGCCTGGACCTGGTCGGCGGCGCGGCGGGGCTCACCATGGTCGGGCTCGGCGTCGGGCTGGCCGTCAGCGGCCGCAAGGAGTAGGCGGTCAGCCCACCTGGACCTCACCCTGGTTCAGCACGCGCGGGTGGAAGTAGCCCGCCTGGATCTCGGCGTTGGTGTTGTTGCCGCGCAACTGTTCCGACCAGATCATGAAGTAGCTCCAGCGGGTCTGCGAGGTCAGCATCGCGTTGTCCGGGATCTTGCCCATTTCCGCCACGGCCACCGGTTTCTGCCCGGCGATGCCCAGCAGTTGCTGGTAGTCCGCCGCGCTCGGGTGGTTCTTGTACCAGACGTCCAGCGAGACCAGGTCGACGTAGTCCTCGCCCGGGTAGTACTGCGCCCAGCCGCCGTTCGGGTTGTCCTGGACGTTCCACACCCAGATGAGGTTGTCCAGGCCCTGGCCGTCGAGGTGGTCGCGGGTGATCCGGTAGAGCTCGGCGCCACCGTCCGGACCGGGCCGGTTCCCCCACCAGTTCCAGGATTCGTTCATCTCGTGCAGCGGCCGGAACAACACCGGCACGCCCGCGTCCTTCAGCTGGCGCAGGTACGGCACGACCTCGTCGAGGCGCCGCTTCCACGCCTGGTTCAGCGCGGTGCCCTCGGTGACGACCTGCCGGAACTGCTCGTCGTCGATCCGCGTTTTCACGCCGCCCTCGAACTCGCAGGTGCTCGGGCCGGTCGGCGTGCAGACGTGCCAGGTGAGCGTGACCAGCGAACCGTTGGCCCATTCGGTTCGGGCCTGGTCGATGACGTGCTGCCGGTCGGCCACGTCCGGGGCGCGGAACATCAGGTCGCCACCCCACAGCCCGGGGTACTGCCCGGTGATCGCGTGCACCTGCGCGGTGTACTGCGACGGCAGCGAGGCCGGTTCCTTGTTGTGCTGCCCCGAAATCACGCCGCCGCCCGCGGTCGCGCGCAGGTGGTCGAGCACCTGCTGCTTCGGGGTGGGCGGGAACGCCTGTGCCGCCGGGACCACCACGGCTGCCGCCAGCAGGGCAACGGCCATCGAACCGCGAACACGCATGGGATCCACCTTCCGCCGGTGAGCCACCGACGGTAGCCAGGTGAATCACCCACCGTCCAGGATGTTCAGCTGCCACCCGGCAACCCGCCCTTGACCAGGGGCTCTTTCCTTTCCTACTCTTGGTAAGGTGCCGACGACCGCGGAGACCAGGATCAAACCGGTGGTGCGCTGGAGCCTGGGGCACGCGCTGCCCCGGACCGCGCTCCGCGTCGCGGCCCGCCGCGGCGATTTGCAGGCCCGCCTCTTCGTCGAGGCCAACGCGGCGCCGACCGCGGAGCTGACCGGGCTGTTCGACGGCATCCGCGCCCGCGGGCCGTTGCTCGAATCCCGGTTCGTCTACGCCACCGCCACGCACGCGACGGTCAAGGAAGTGCTCACCGGCAACGACTTCCGCAGCGGGATCGGCGCGGCGGGCACCGGCCTGCTGGCACGGCTGACCGAATGGTCCGCGAGCGAAGTGCTGCACCCCATCGCGCCGCCGTCGCTGCTGGCCACCGAGCCGCCCGACCACACGCGCTACCGCAAGCTCGTCACCAGGGTGTTCACCGTGCGGGCGGTGGAGAACCTGCGCACGCGCACCGAGCAGATCGCGAACGACCTGATCGACCAGCTCGACGCCACCGGGCCGGTCGACCTGGTCGGCACCTACTGCGGTCTGCTCCCGGTCACCGTGATCGCGGAGATCCTCGGGGTGCCAGCGCACGAACGCCGCCGGATGCTGGAGCTGGGTTCCGCGGCCGCGCCCAGCCTCGACATGGGATTGCCCTGGCGGCAGTTCCGCGCGGTGGAGGCGGCGCTCGAGGCGTTCGACACGTGGTTGTCGCGACACCTGGACCACCTGCGGGAGAACCCGGGCGACAACCTGCTCAGCAAGCTCATCGCGGCCCGTGAGGACGGGGTCGGCCTCACCGACCACGAGCTGCGGGCGACCGCGGGCCTGGTGCTGGCCGCCGGGTTCGAGACCACGGTGAACCTGCTCGGCAACGGCATCGCGCTCCTGCACGAGCACCCGGAGCAGCTCGAAGCGCTGGAGGACGGCGGCTGGGCCAACGCGGTCGACGAGATCCTCCGCGTCGATCCGCCGGTGCTGCTGACCGGCCGGACGTGCCTGCGCGACACCGAGGTGTCCGGCGTGCGGGTGCCCGAGGGTGCGGTGGTGACCACCATTCTCGCCGGGGCGAATCGCGACCCGGCGGTGTTCGACGACCCGGCGCGCTTCGACGTGGGCCGGGAGAACGCGCGGGAGCACCTGTCCTTCTCCGCGGGTCGCCACTACTGCCTCGGCGCCGCGCTCGCGCGAATGGAGGGGGAGGTAGGGCTGCGGGTGCTGTTCGACCGCTTCCCCCGCCTGGCGCTCCTGCCGGGCGCCCGGCGCCGCCCCACCCGAATCCTGCGTGGCTACGAACACCTGCCCGCCCGGTTGAAGGGCTAGGTCCGGCCACCCGCACGACTGACGCTTCCCAAGCGGCGGAGCCGCTTGCTGTGGGCCGTCCACCCGCACCGCAGCGGGTTCTCAGGTGGCTTCTCGCGAGGACAGCTTCACCGTGGTGAATCGGTATTCATGAGGTGGAGCTCCCGGAGCGAGAAGCCGCCTGAGGTTCCGCCACCCGCACCGCTACGCAAGCCGTGGTCAACCATGCTTTAGGTCCCGCTTCGCCTGCAAGGATCGGGGGCGCTCCGAGGCGAAGCGGGAGCTCGAGGGCCGGCCCGTGGGTCACCGCGCGGAGCCAGGCGAACTGGTCTCCGCTGGGGCGAGGGGGGCGCCCGGGACTTCTCGCGGGCCGGCACCCAGTACAACGCTCCAGCGCCGCCGGTGTTCCGGCGTCGAGCGTGACCTGTACCTCAGCGTGGTCGTTCGCCCGGTATTTGATCACTCACGGTGAGTCAGGCCGACCGCGCCCGCCGCGCGTGGTCGACGATCGCCACCGCTCGCTCGACCGACACCAGCTCGGGCATCGGCACGCTGTCGATCTCCGCGCGCCACTGGACCAGCAGCCGGTCCACCACGGTCTCTGTCCACATCACACGCCTCGCACTTGGTCGCTTCGGAACCGTTAGTCGGCGTTGGGCACCGTCGCGTTATCAGAGTTTCGGCTGGTGGTGAGCACGGTCACCGTCCACGACGGAGCTACCGGGCCGGGCCGGGTTAACCCATCCGGGCGGGGGCCGTTCGCACCACGACGGAGCGCGTTCCCCGGGTTAGGCTGGGTGCCCCGGCAGTGTCGCTAGTGGACTGTCGATGGGAGTGGATGCCATGACACCGAACAACACCACGGTGGTCTCGGCCAGACTGGACCGGGAAATCAGCCACCGCGAAGCCGCCGAACTGGCGCAGCGCATGCACGGCGCCGCGCTGATCGCCATCGCCGTGCGGGGTGACCTGCTCGGCGTCGCCAGCCACACCCGGTTCACGCCGTACCCGGCGCTGGAGATCGCGGGCGAAACCTTCGCCGAGGGCCTGGCCGAGGCGGGCTACAAGATCCGCTCGTGGCGCTCGATCGAATGGCTCTCCGGCGCCGACGCCACCCTGCGCCACGCCGACCTCGAATGGCTCCCGCTGGCCGCCTGACCGGCTCAGGCGCGGCTGGAGCGGAACTTGTCCAGCACCCGCCGTTCGCGCTTCGTCGGCCGTCCGGCGCCCCGGTCCCGCCGGGCGACCGGGATGGCGGCTTCCGGCGGCGGCGCGGGCGTGCGGTCGATGAAGCAGGTGGCCGCGTCGGCGGCACCCACCCGCTTCTGGATCACCCGCACCACCTCGACCACGCGCGTCCGGTCACCCACCCGCGCGCGCACCTCGTCGCCGGGGGACACCGTGGTGGCCGGTTTCGCCGGCTTGTCGTTGACGCGGACGTGCCCGCCACGACAGGCCGCGGCGGCATCCGGTCGGGTCTTGGTCAGCCGGACCGCCCACAGCCAGCGGTCCACTCGGGTGGACTCCACCACCCCATGATGCCCTACCGCTCAGTCCCCGTTGAGCCCGTCGAGGAACGCCTGCTCGAACCGCACCGGATCGGCCCCGAGCGCGACCAGCAGCCGGTCTCCCCCGGCCCGCGGCGCGGTCCGGCCCGACTGCTCACCGTGCTGAACCACCACGATCGGGGTCTTCCGCGCCTCGGTCACCACCCCGCCGTCCCCGAAGCCCCACACCGCGGCCAGCGCGTCCCACCAGTAGAAGTACCCCAGCGCGATCCCGTCCCGCATGATCGGCTGCGTCATGATCGCGTGCACGATCCGCGCGCTCGGCGTCCGCGCCTCGGCACCGACGCGGTCCACGTAGGCCTGCGTGATCGGCACGTCGTTCGTCGCGTCGAGCGGGGTCAGGCGCACCGGCACGGCCCCGAAGGCGGCCCGCGCCGACGGCGGGTCCAGCCAGATGTTCAGCTCCTGGCTGTTGTCGAACCCCGGCAGCGCCTCGCCGAACAGGTTGCCCGGCACGTGCACCGCCCCGCCCATCACGTGCGCGGCCGACACCTTGTGCGCCAGCGGGCTGCCTTCGGGCACGGCCCGCGCGAGGTTGCTCAGCGGCCCGGTCACCAGCACCGACACCTTGCCCTTGGCCGACGCCAGCGTTTTCGCGATCAGCTGGGCCGCGGTCAGCTCCGACGGCGGCGGCGTGCGCCCGGCGTCACCGAGCGCGCCGGTGAGCACCTCCTCCATGTCGCGCACGGTGGACGCGGGCGCCGGGTGCACGCCGGTGTCCGAGCCGTCGGCGACCGGGATGCCCGGCAGCCCGCACTGCTCGAGCACGCTGATCGCGTGCTGGCGGGCGCGGCCGGGCGTGCCGAAACCGTTGTTGGTGACGGTGACCGCGCGCAGGTCGATCCGGTTCTCCTGGTGCTGGACGCACAGGTAGGCCAGCGTCGACGCGTCGTCCACGTCGAGATCGCTGTCGTAGATCACCGGAACGGGCGACGGTGCCGCCTGGACCGGCGGAGCGACCACCACTCCGGCGGCGGCGAGGACAAGGGCGAGCAGTGCGGTGCGCATCGGAATCTCCCCAGGAAGCCGATCAGGCCACGACGCACCAGCCTAGGCGTTGTCCGGCGAGTCTGCTCGATGGGCTTCGCGATGCGTGACTCGCCGGACAGCGCCTAGCCCGGACGGAACTCCGTCGGAACCGGTCGCGCCGACGGGTGCGTGGCCAGCGGCGTGACCTGGATCGTCATGAACGGGTACAGCGGCAGCGACGACAGGATGCCGTGTAGTTCGTCGTTCGACGGCACGTCGAACACGCTGATGTTGCTGTAGCGCCCGACGACCCGCCACAGGTGCCGCCACACCCCCGTCCGCTGCAGCTCCAGCGCCCTGGCCTTCTCGGTGGCCACCAGTTCGTCGCGGGCGGCGGGGTCGAGGTCGTGCGGGATGGCGACGTCCATCCGGACGTGGAACAACACGGGGATCTCCTTCTCAGGTGCGGGTGAACGCCTTGACCGCGGCCGGATCCAGCTCGACGCCCAGCCCGGGACCGTCCGGCAGGTGCAGCTCGCCGTCGGCGTAGCGCAGCGGTGTGGTCAGCAGCTGCTCGCTCATCAGCAGCGGCCCGAACAGCTCGCTGCCCCAGGTCACCGCCGGGCTCGCGCAGGCCAGCTGCAACGAGGCCGCGGTACCGATCGGACTTTCGATGGAAGTGCCGCCGTGGCACGGGATCCCGGCGGCCGCGGCGATTTCCGCGATGGCCATGGTCCGGCGCAGCCCGCCGGATTTGGTGGTCTTGAGCGCGTACACGTCGGCCGCGCGCAACCGCGCCAGCCGCAGCGCGTCACCGGGGGTGCGCAGGCTTTCGTCGACCATCACCGGGATCGGCAGCGCGCGGTTGATCTCGGCGAGCGCTTCGACCTCGGGTCCGGGCACCGGCTGTTCGACCAGTTCGACCCCCGCGTCGGCCAGTTTCGGCAGGTACGTCAACGACGTGAGCAGGTCCCAGCGGGCGTTGAGATCCACCCGGACCCCGGCCACGCCGGCCAGTTTCTCGGCGATCGCGCACACCCGCGCCACGTCCTCGGCGGGCTCCAGCGCGCCCATCTTCAGCTTGAAGCTCCGGTGCAGCCCGGCGTCCAGCTTGCCCAGCGCCTCCTCGACCACCACCGGCGCCGGTTCGGTGCCCAGCGCCCAGGTGACCGGGATGGAGCGCCGGGCCACCCCGCCGAGCAGGGTGTGCACCGGCACCCCGAGGCAGCGGGCCCAGGCGTCGTGCAGCGCGACCTCCACGGCGGCCTTGGCGTAGAGGTTCGCGGCGACCACGTCGCCCAGGTCCCGCTGGATCCCGGCGAGATCGTCGACCCGGCGGCCGAGCAGCACCGGGGTGAGGTACCGCTCGACCACCAGCCGCATGGTCTCCACCGACTCGCCGCCCCACCACGGGCCGCCCGGCACCACCCCTTCGCCGACGCCGGTGACCCCGCCCGCGGTGCGGACGAAGACCAGCAGCACCGGCTGGGCCGCCATGCTCGTCCTGGCGAACCGGTGCGGCCGGCGCAGCGGCACGTCCAGCAGCACGGTGTCGACTCGCTCGATGCGCAGGTCGGTCATGGAAGCTCGCTTTCCGTTGGGGCGAAAGGGGTTCAGGCCCGTTCGAGGACGAAGTCGTAGGCCGAGCGCAGGCCGCCGTCACCGGTGGGTTCCGGCCGCAGCACCAGTTCGGGTTTGGTGGCTTCGGCGATGTCGCTGTCGAGCCACTGCCCGCCCTCGAAGTACAACTGCGTGGTGATCGGCCGGTAACCGGGTGCGCGCACGATCAGGTGCAGGTGCGCGGGCCGCCACGGGTGCCAGCCCGCGGCTTCGATCAGCTTCCCGGTGGGGCCGTCGGTGGGGATCTGGTAGGGCGCGGGCTGGATCGTGCTGATCTCGAACCGGCCCTGGCCGTCGGCGACCACCACCCCGCGCAGGTTGCCCTCCGGGATGCCGGGCGCGAAACCGGAGTAGTACCCCTGCTCGTCGGCGTGCCAGAGGTCGAGTTCCGCGCCGTACACCGGGTTTCCGTCGACGTCGCGGACCTGGCCGGTGAACACCAGCGGGGTACCCGCCTCGTCCGGCCGCGACGGCAGCGCCGTCACCGACGGCAGCCGCGGCTGGTCCGGCAGGTAGTACGGGCCGAGAATGCTGCCCTTGGTGCCCTTCTGCGATTCCGCGGCCACGTCCTCGACCACGTGCTCCACGAAGACGTCGAGGAACAGCGGCCATTCGCCGCCCTCCCCCAGGTCCATCAGCCACTGCTTGGCCGCCTGGAACTCCGGGTAGGTCACCCGCTCGTCGCGGATGGCCTGGTGCACACCGGCGAGCACGGCGCGGACGACGGCGTCCACGCGTTCGGCGGTGGCCTCCCCGCCGGTGTGCCGCCGGGTGGCGCGGAAGGCTTCGGTGGCGGACGCGCCTGCCCCCGCCGCGGTGGGTTCTTCCGTGGTGGTCATGGGTTTCTCCTCCGCTCAGCGGGCCCGCAGGGTCTGGTCACCGGGGTTGTACAGGTCGGGCACGGTCCAGCCGTCGAGGTCGTACTCGGCCATGCACGACTCGGCGAAGCCCTTCATCCGGTCCGCTTCCCCGGACTGCTGGGCGGCGAAGAGCAGTTCGGCGCGCACGCCTTCGTGGTTGCCGGAGTAGTTGCGCTCGTAGAGTTCGTGGCGGCCGCCGAACTCGCTGCCGATCGAGTCCCAGATCAGCTTCATCAGCTTGACCCGCTCGACCGAGTCGTACCCGTTGGAGCCGCGCACGTACTGGTCGAGGTACGGGCGGATCTCCGGCGACTTGAAGTCCACAGAGGACGATGGCAGGTAGATCAGGCCGCTGCCGAGGTCCTGCATGATGATCTCGCGCACCCGCGGGTAGCCCACGGTCATGAACCAGCGGTACGCCAGCCCGTAGTCCAGGTGCGGCAGCACCGCGCCGTCGCGCCATTCGTCCGGCTGCGCGGCCATCGCGTCGGACAGCGCCCAGAACATGTTGCGCCAGCCGATGACCTCGCCCACCCGGGTCTGGATCCCGCGGAAGTCCTTGGTACCGGTGACCTCCACGCCCTTCATCAGCAGTCCGGCGATGAAGTCGAGCTTGACCGCGAGCCGGGTGACGCCGTGGAAGGTGAACCGGTGCAGGAAACCGGAACCGGGGAAGAAGGTGCTCGCCTTGTCGGCGTCCCCGTAGATGAACACGTTCTCCCACGGGATCTTCACCTTGTCCAGGATGAAGATCGTGTCGTTCTCGTCGAACCGGCTCGACAGCGGGTAGTCGAACGGGCTGGCGGTCTTGTCGGCCACGCCGGCGTAGGAGTTGCGGCAGATCAGCTTCATCCCCGGCGCGCCCATCGGCACCGTGCAGACCAGCGCGAACTCGCGCTTCTTGATCGGCAGGCCGTAGTGGGCGATGAAGTTGTAGTTGGTGATCGCCGAGCCGGTGGCCACCACCTTCGCGCCGGAGACGACCAGCCCGTCATCGGTTTCCTTCTCCACGTGGATGAACAGGTCCTTGACCTCGTCCGGTGCCTTGTCGCGGTCGACCGGCGGGTTGATGATCGCGTGGTTCCAGTACAGGACCTTCTCCTGCGACTCGCGGTACCAGCGCCGCGCGTTGCCGGCGAAGGGTTCGTAGAAGTCGGAGTTCGCGCCGAGCGTGCCGAGGAAAGCCGCCTTGTAGTCCGGGCTGCGGCCCATCCAGCCGTAGGTCTGCCTGGCCCAGGCCGCGATCGCGTCGCGGTCGGCGAACAGGTCCGCGCTGCTGCGCGGGGTGCGGAAGAACGGGTGCGTGAAGCCGTCGCTGCCGGTGTCGGTCGGCGTGGTCAGCACGTCGCGCTGGGCGGGGTCGTGCAGGGCGTCGTAGAGCCGAGCGGTCATCTGCACCGAGTTGCGGAAGGCCGGGTGCGTGGTGACGTCGTCGACCTTGTCGCCGTAGATGAACACCTCGCGACCGTCGCGAATGGACTCGACGTACTCGGCGCCGGTCATCGGGCGGGTGGTCGGACGGGCGGGCTCGGCGGTCGCCGGGGCGTGGTCCTGCTGGATGGTCATGGGAACCCTTCTTCGTTGAATGGTCCGGCTGGCTCAGGAACGGGCGGGCAGCGGCGAGAACAGTTCGGAGCCGAACCAGCCGCTGTCGGGACAGTCGAGCGACGCGGCCCAGGGCGGATCGGCCTGGATCGGCCCCAGTTCGCGGAAAGCACCGGCGTAGAACAGCAACGGGTCCGCGCCGCTGGTCTCGAGGTGGGCCACCTCGCCGATGACGATGAGGTGGTCGCCGCCGTCGTAGGTGCGCCACGGCAGGCAGGAGATGGTCGCCGCGTTCCCCGCCAGCACCGGGGCGGTCGGCCCCTCGGCCCACTCCGGCGGGGTGTCCTGCGGGCGGCCCGCGAAGTGCAGTGCGGTTCCGAGCTGGCCGGCGGCGAGCACGTTGACCGCGAACGGCGCGTCGCCGAGGTACCGGCAGGCCTTGGACCGGCGGGTCAGCGTGACCTGGCAGAGCGCCGGTTCGAGGGAAACGGCGGTGAAGGCGTTGACCGTGGCGCCGTGGGGCTCCCCGGCCTCGTTGCGGCAGGTCACCACGGTGACCCCGGTGGCGAACCGGCCGAATCCGGTCCGGATCTCCCGCTGGTCGAGCGTCTTGAGCGAGGACACTACGGCCTCCTGTACGCTATGCGTTCAAGTAGCACGCTCTGCGTGCAGGGTTGAGCGTGCCCCGCGCGCACACGTCGTGTCAAGCGGGGGTGGTACGAGAGGATGGCGATCATGACCACCGGACCGACCGATCGCGACCGCATCCAGAGCATCGAGCGCGGCTTCGCCGTACTGCTCGCGTTCGACGCCGAAAGGCCCAATCCGACGCTGGCCGAACTGGCCTCGGCCACCGACCTCTCCCGGCCGGCCGTGCGCCGGATTCTCCTTACCCTGCAACACCTCGGCTATGTGCGCGGCGAGGCGGGACGGTGGTCGCTCACCCCGCGCGTGCTGAGCATCGGGCAGCACTACTCGGCCTCGCACGCGATGATCGAGATCGCCCAGCCGCACCTGATGCGACTGGCCGAGCACACCCAGGAATCGGCTTCGCTGGCCGCGCTCGACGGCGCCGAAGTGGTGTACGTGGCCCGCGTCCCGGTCCGGCGGATCATGAGCATCAACGTTTCCGTCGGCACCCGCGTGCCGCCGCATTCGACCTCGATGGGCCGGGTGCTGCTGGCCTGGGAACCCGCCGAGGTGGTCGATCAGGTGCTCGCCGAGCACGGACTGCCCGCGAGCACCGAGCACACGATCACCGATCCGGCGCGGTTCCGCCGGGCACTGGCCGAAACCCGGGCGCAGGGCTGGGCGATCGTGGCCGAGGAACTGGAGATCGGCCTGCTCTCGGCGTCGGCGCCGGTGCGCGACCAGTCCGGGAAGGTGGTCGCCGCGCTGGCGTCGTCAACCTCCAGCGGCCGGTCGAGCGTGGCCGAGTTGCGGGAGAAGGTGGTGCCGGTGCTGCGCGAGGCCGCCGACCGGATCAGCGCCGACTTCGGGCACCGGGCCGCCGCGCGCGGGCACGAGGGCTTCTTCTGAGGTTTCCGTCAGCTCACTGGGGTCGTAGCACCAGCACGTCGGCGTCGTGCCCGTCGTCCATCGGGATGCGGAGCCGGACGTTGGCCCAGAACGTGGTCCGCTCGCCGTCGCGGCTGATGCCCCAGGCGAGCGTGCAGTTGTTGAGCACCTTCCAGCTCTCCTGGCTGGGCACGGTCCCCGGCGGGTCGCCCTCCCTGCCGGTGCGGACCTCCACCCGGAGCTGGGGCTGGGCCGCGGCGAACGGGCTGATCACCGCGTGCACCTCGCCGGGCAGCCGTCCGTTGCCCAGCGCGATCACCGCCAGTTCGTCGGCCACCAGCAGGGTGTCCACCACCGCGTCCCGGCCGTACGGCTCGACCAGCGCCCGGATGGCCGCGCGGACCCCGGCGAGATCGTTGACGTCTTTCAGCAGGTGCGAGGACTGCAACTCGTTCCCGTCCGGGATCGACATGAACGTCACCTCCGCGAGCGACTCAGGCGTCGGTGACGCGTTGTTACCCCGTTCAGCCGAAAGGCAAACCCGGGTGGCCTGCGCTTGGATGAGGACATGACCGAAGAGATCGTACTGGGACCGCTGCCCAAGGGCATCACGTTGGCCGGTGAGGCCATGGGCAGCCGCGTCTGGAACGTGCTGGGTCACCGGTACGCGATGAAGTCCGCCACCGAGAGCAGCTTCGCCTTCGAGACCTACGACCCGCCGGGCACCGGGGTGCCGCCGCACGTGCACCCCACCCAGGACGAGCACATCTACGTGCTGGAGGGGGTGTTCACCCTCTACCTCGACGGTGACTGGCTGACCGCCGGGCCGGGTGACACCGTCCGGATGCCGAAGGACCTGCCGCACGCCTACTACAACCGGAGCGAGGCGCCGAGCCGCGCGTTGTTCTGGGTCAGCCCGGCCGGGCGGCTGGCGCAGTTGTTCGACCGGCTGCACGACCTCACCGACCTGGCCGAAGCGGTCCGGGTCTCGGCCGAGCACGACGTGCACTTCCTGCCACCGGACGCGGTCGGTGAGCCGCCGTCCGGGCTCCGCGCTTAGCCCGTTCGGCAGAATGCCGGGGAATTCGGTGAAAAACCCACCACGGTAATTCTCACCCCCGGCGAGATCGGGTTCATTCGAACGGGTTTATCCGGGACGGGAACGGGATACCCGGGGCTTGCCCGCGCCACCACAGGGCGGCGCAGAAATCCCCACCTGGAGGCCAGTTAGATGATCGTTCTCGGCGTCATCCTGATTGTCATCGGTATCATCGCGAGCATTCCCGTGCTTTATTCAATCGGTATCGCGTTGGTGATCATCGGCGTTGTCCTCGCGGTACTCGGGCGGGCGGGCACCAAGGTCGGCGGCCGCAGCCACTGGTTCTAGAAAGGCCGATGGAAAGTGCTCCCCCGGCCCCGGCGCGCCTTCAGGTGCGCCGGAGCCGGAGCGCGTAGGCGGGCACCAGCTGGTCCGGCAAGGACAGTTTGTCGCGCCTGCCGTCGGCGTAGGCGAGGTCGAAGTTCACCACGCCGAGCCAGTCCCCTTTCACCGTGGGGAACCAGCCGTGCAGCCTGCCCGGTACCTCACCGGAGACGTCCAGCCCTGTTTCCACCACGTGCTCCGGCGCGCCGGGCACGCGGACGTAGAGCGCGTCCAGCCGCACCCACACCGGGGTGATCACCGGCACGCGGCCGTGCAGCTCGTCACCCCGCCAGCGGGTGTGCGGGCTGACGATCACGGCCGGTCGGGGTTGGTCGGCTGCTGCATACCCGGCAACATACGTCGCACAGGTGTTCGATGTCCACTGTGGCCTGTACGACACGCTCAACCGGTCAGCCGGAGCAGCCCCGCCTCGGTCGGGGAGAACCCGCACGCGTCGAAGTAGAACGGCCGCAACCGCGCCTCGAAATCGACGTGCAACCAGGTGCAGCCCGCCGACCGCGCACCGTCGGCGGCCCGGCGCACCAGTTCGGTGCCGATGCCCTGGTGCTGGTGGCTGGGCCGCACCTTCGGGTCGAGCAGGAACGCGTGGTCGCCGCCGTCCCAGGCGACGTTGGCGAACCCGGCGAGCACTCCGCCGGGTGGCCGGGCGGTCACCCAGCCGAGGCTGTGCGCCCGCACCCGGGTCCACCAGCCCGCTTTGTCCTGGCCGCCGTGCGACCGGGTCAGCTCGGCCAGTTCCTCGTCTCCGGCAGCTCCACGCCATTGGTAGTCCACCTGATCATGGTGGCAGTCACGCGGGGAAGAGCTCCGGCACCAAGTCCAGCGTGCGCTCGCGTTCCCGTTCGTCGCCGGTCGGCATGAGCAGCAGATCGGTCACCCCGGCGTCGGCGTACCGGCGGAGTTCGGCGGCCACCGCCGCTTCGTCCCCGGCGACCACCGTGTCACCAGGGCCGGACAACCCGCCTCGGTCGAGCACCGCGCGGTAGGCGGGCAGTTCGTTGATGATGGCGAGGTCGCGGGCGAAGCCCTCGCGCACGCGGTCGGGCTCGGTGGTCACGGAGACGGGCACCGACACCACCACCCGCCGGTCGGGCAGCCGCGGCACCAGGTAGTCGGCGATGAGCCGCGGCTGGACCCACAGCGCGATGGTGCCGTCGGCCAGCTCCCTGGTCACCTCCAGCATGCGCGGTCCGAGCGCGGAGACCAGCACGGACGGTTCCGGCGCGTCGATATCCAGCTGGGTGTCGACGGTGTAGAACCGCCCGGCGTGCTTGACGTGCTCGCCGCGCAGCAGCGGACGCAGGATCTCCAGGTATTCGCGCGTGTGACGCGCCGGCGCCTCGTAGGGCAGGCCGAGCTGGCCGGTCATCATCAGCTCGTGGCTCGGGCCGATGCCCAGGGTGAACTTGCCGCCGGTGACCGCCTGCGCGGTCAGCGCCTCGGTGGCCATCACCACCGGGTGGCGCGGGTAGGTGGGCACCACCGCGGTGCCCAGTTCCGCCGGTGAGTCCGCGGTCGCGGCCAGCAGGGTGATGGGGTCCATCCCGCCGGGCCGCTGGTTGGTCCACGCGCTGTGGTAGCCGCGGGCCTTGGCCTTCGCGGCTTCCGCGATGAGGTCGGCGACGGAGGAGTCGCCGAGGGTGACGAGGGATTGTCCGATCCGCATGCCCCCAGTCCACCGTTCCCGGCGCCGTCGATCGAGATCCAGTCGCCCCGCGCAGCGATAACATGAAGTGATCACTGAGGAGGGGTGGATGGAGCTGCGGGCGTTGCGGTACTTCGTCACCGTCGCCGAGGAACTGCACTTCGGGCGGGCGGCCCAGCGGCTGAACATCGTGCAGCCCGCGGTCAGCCAGCAGATCGCGCGGCTGGAGCGGGAGCTGGGCACGCGGTTGCTCGACCGCAGCCCGCGGACCGTCCGGCTGACCGAGGCCGGGCACCGGGTGCTCACCGCGGCGCGGGAAACCCTGGCCGCGGCCGACCGGGTGCGCGAAGTGGTGCACGAGCCGAGCTGCGTGGTCCGGATCGGCACGGCGGCCGGGCTCACCGCGCGGCTGGAACGCGGGATCGACGCGCTGCGGGAGCAGAACCCGGAGTTCGAACTGGTGCTGGTCGACCTGCCGGTGGCCGAGCGGATCGCCGCCCTGCGCCGCGGTGAGCTGGACCTGGCGCTGGTGCGCGGACCGGTGTCGGCGCCGGGGTTGCGCGTGCTGCCGGTGTGGACCGAGGCGCTGCACGCCGTGGTCTCGCGGCGGCACCCGCTCGCGGAGCGGTCGAGCGTGACCATCGGGGATCTGGCCGAGCACGTGCTGCGGGTGCCCTCCGACCCGCTGCTGCACGAGGCGGTCACCACCGCGCTGGGCCCGGGGGGTGCCCGGCTCGGCCGCCCGGCGGGCACCGTGCCGGACACCATCGTCGAGGTCGGTTCGGACCCGGGGAGCTGGGCCGTGCTGCCCGCCGCCGATGTCGCCGCGATCGGGTCGACCCGCGTGCGCTCCCTCCCGCTGATCCCGCCGATCACCATCACCGGCCACATCCTCACCCCGGACGGCGCCTTCCCTCGCCAATGCGCCGCCGCGGTCACCGCCGCTTTCCGGGACGCGCCCTGAGTTCTTCGGCCTGGTGGTAGTGGTGGGCGGCGGCCTCCGGGCGGCCGAGTGCCGTGGCCAGGTCGCCCAGGTAGCGCGCGACCGGGCCGAAGGTGAGCAGGCCGCTCCCCGCGCCGGCCAGTTCGCCGGCGGCCGGGAGCAGTTCGGCATAAAGGCGTTCCATCACCACGGTTTCGCCCCGGCGGAGGGCGTGCACCACGTGCAGGCAGGTGCGTGCCTCGAACAGCAGATCCCTCGGTGAGTCCGGAATGGACTGTCCCGAGTGGACCCACGGCTCGTACGGGCCGCAGTCCTCGTCGCCGGGGTTTTCGGGGTCGAGCAGGGCGAACGGCAGGATTCCCGGCTCCAGACCCGACATCCCCGTACCGGCCAGGCGCGCGGCGGCGGCATGGTAGGCCGGGCGCGCGTCGCCGCCGGTGATGGTCAGGCGGAGGGCGGCGTACCACGAGGTGAACACGCCGACCAGCGGGAGTTCGTACCGCTCCGCGAGCTGGTCCGCCGCCGCGGCGTGCTGGTCGGCGGCGGGCAGATCGGCCACCGCCGCGGCGGACTGGAGTTGGATCAGGTGGCCGAGCACCTCGAACGCGACCAGTCCACCGTCCTGTGTGGACACCGAAACCAGCTCGGCCCCGATCCGCCCCCGTTCCGGCGCCAGCCCGGCCCGGTGGAACGTCTGCAGGAAGAGTCCGTTGAGCGCCAAGGCGAGCAACCCCGGATCAGCCAGCGAACGGGCGATCCGCACGGCTTCCGCCGCCGCCTCCTCACCCCGGCCGCCGGCGTCCGCGCGCCGCTCCATCGCGATGGTGATCAGCAGCCGGGCCCGTTCGGCCGGAAATCCCTCCGGGAGCTCGGCGAGCACGCGTTCCGCGGCGGCCACCAACCGCGCCGAGAGCGCTTCGTCGTCGTTGGCCGTCCAGATCGCGGGCACGTCGAACGAACCCAGCACCCGCGCGGTCAGCACCGGATCACCAGCCGCCTCCGTGACCGCCTCGGCCCGCAACCGCCGCGCCTGCGCCAGTTCGCCGGTCACCGCCAGCGCCCGGACCAGGCCCATCGTCGCCTCCAGCCGGGCGCGTCCCGTGGACCTGGCCACGACCTCCCGCCACAACCGGGCCGCCTCGTGCGGAGCCGAGCGGCGTTCGGCGGCTTCGGCCGCGGCACGGGCGTAGTGCGCGGCCCGGTCCGCGACGGAAGCGCTGTCCGCCCGCAGGAAGTGGTGCGCGATCGCGGCGACGTCGCCGGGACGGCGTTGCTCGATGAGCTCCGCCACCGCGATGTGCCAGCGCGCCCGACGTGCCCGCGAAATGTCCTCGTACAGGGTTTCCCGCACCAGAGCATGTCCGAAGTGGACGAAGTCGGCGTCCGCCTCGACCAGGAATCCGGCCAGTACGGCCGATTCCACCGACGCCAGCACCGCGTCCTCGTCCCCGGCCAGCGCGATCAGCAGATCCAGTTCGACCTTCTCGCCGAGCACCGCCGCCTGACGCAGGTGCGTCGTCTCGGCGAGGGCGGCGAGCCGATGCCGGATGACCTCGCGGACCCCGGCGGGCACGGCATGCAGATCGCCTTCGTCCTCCCACAGGCGCGCCAGTTCCCGGACGAAGAACGGGTTCCCGCCACTGCGGCGGTGGATCACCCGCGCGTCCGGCGGTTCCGCCCGGCTCAGCGCCGTCACCAACGCCGCCACCTGCGATTCGGTCAGCCCTTCGAGGTAGATCCGCAGCGGTTCGGCCCGGGCCGCACGGCCGAGCGCCTCGGTCAGCGCGGCGGAGATCTCGGTCGACCGGTAGGTGCCGACGAGCAGCACCGGCCCGGCGCCGGGATCGGTGGCCAGCCCGGTCAGCAGCGCGAGCGTTTCCTCGTCGGCCCAGTGCAGGTCGTCGAAGACCAGCACCACCGGGCCCCGCCCGCCGAGCTTCGCCAGGTACTCCCCCATCGCCCGCTGGCGCCGGAAGCGCGCGACGGCGAGATCGCCACCGGGCACCGACGGGAGTTCGACGCTGCCACCCCACGCCGTGGCCCAGCCCATCGCGCCCAGCCGCCGGGTCAACGCACTGGCCAGCGCGGTTTTGCCCACCCCGGCCGAGCCGGACAGGAGCACCAGCCCCGGCCGGTCCGCCGACGCCGTGGCCAGCGCGGCCTTGACCAGTGCGTCCAGTTCGTCGTCCCGGCCGACGAACGGCTCTTCGTCCGGCGGCGCGACCGGTTCGCTCAGGCGTGGTTCCTGGGCCAGGATGTCCGCCTCCACCTGCCGCAGCTCCGCGCCCGGATCCACCCCGAGTTCCGTGCGCAGCACCTCGCGGGCCCGGCGCAACGTGGCCAGTGCGTCCCCCTGCCGCCCGGAGCGGTAGAGCGCCAGCGCGAGCAGCCGCCAGCCGTCCTCGCGCAGGGGGTGCGCGGCGACGTGGGCACGCAGGTCAGGCACGGATTCGGCGGCCTGCCCCGACGCCGTCGCCGCCTCGGCGCGGCGTTCGACGGCGAGCAGTCGCAGTTCGGTCAGCCGGTCGGCCTCGGCCCGCGCCCAGTCCTGCTCGGCGAACTCCGCGTAGGCGGGCCCCCGCCAGAGCGCGAGCGCGTCGTCGAGCAGGAGCCGCGCCCGTTCGGCCTGGCCCCCGGTCAGCAGGCGGGCGGATTCGGCGACGGCCGCCTCGAAGCGCCACGCGTCCACCGCGTCGGGCTCGGCTCGCAGGGCGTAGCCGGGTGAGGCCGTCACCAGCAGTCGCGACGGGGTGCGCGGCGGGCGGTCCGGCTCCAGCGCCTTCCGCAGCGCGCCGACGAAGGTCTGCACCGCGCCGAGTGCGCCGTCGGGCGGGTTGCCGTTCCAGAGGTCGTCGATCAGCCAGGTCACCGGCACCACCCGGCCCCTGGCCACCAGCAGCCGCGCGAGCACGGCCTGGTGCCGCGGCCCCTTCAACCCGACCGGCCCCGCCGCGTTCTCGGCGGCCAGCGGACCCAGCACCCGGAACGCCACCACGGGGGTCAATTTATCCGCGCTGATCGGTTGCTGATCGGCGGCGCCCACGATCGAGCGCATGATCCCTTCCTTCACCACCCAGCGCGTCACCGTCGCCGACGGCGTGGCGCTCAACGCCGCCATCGGTGGCTCCGGCGACCCGATCGTGCTGCTGCACGGCTTCCCGCAAACCCAGCTGATGTGGCGGCACGTGGCCGCCGACCTCGCCGCCGATCACACGGTCATCTGCCCCGACCTGCGGGGATACGGCGACAGCGACAAGCCCGAAGGGGCGGAGGCCTACGCCAAGCGCACGATGGCGGCCGACGTGGTCGCGCTCGCCCGGGCGCTGGGGCACGAGCGGTTCGCGCTGGCCGGGCACGACCGGGGCGCGCTGGTCGCCATCCGCGCCGGCCTCGACCACCCGGACGTGATCACGCACCTGGCCTCGCTGGACGTGCTGCCCACGCTGGACATGTGGGAGGTCATGCACGGCACGTCCGCCGCGGTGGGCTTCCACCTGTACCTGATGGCGCAGCCGCCCGGCCTGCCCGAGCAGCTGATCGGCAATTCGGCGGACGCCTTCTTCGGCTACTTCCTCGACCTGTGGACGAACGACCCGGCGGCCATCCCGCCGGAGGTGCGCGCGGCGTACCTGAAGGCCAGCCGCGAGGCGGTGCCCTCGATCGTCGCCGACTACCGCGCCTCGGCGGGCATCGACGTCGAACACGACGAGGCCGACCGCCGGGCGGGCAACCAGCTGCGCATGCCGGTGACCGTGCTCCAGCAGGACTGGGGCGCCGCGCTCGGCTTCGACGCCGCCGCCCGCTGGCGGGCGTGGGCGCCGGACCTGGAGCACCGGACCGTCTCCAGTGGACACTTCATGGCCGAGGAGGACCCCGGCGTGGTGGTCAAGGAGTTGCGCGCGCTGCTGGAACGGTGACGCCGGGCTCGCGGAAGAGGTTTTCGTAGGTGGCACCGGGCAGTTCGGCGGTGAAACCGTCGTCCTGCTGATCGGTCTGGGGATGGCTGAACAACGGATCACCCGTTGTGGCGGTGTTGACGGTAGAACTCCTTCGAATGCGCCGCGGGCCTCCGGGCCGGTCAGTTGCCAGGCGAAACGGGAGGCGCTCTGCGAAGTGCGGCTACCCCCACGGTAGCACGTGCCCGGCCCGGCACCGGGGTCTCGGTTAGGGTCGGGCCATGCCACATGACGTCGTGTTGAAGCTGATGAACGGGGCCCACCGCGGCCTGCTCAAGGTCACCGGCGGCCGGGTGGGCTGGCAGGCGTCGGGCATGCCGGTGCTGGAGCTGACCACGGTCGGCCGCAAGTCCGGGCAGAAGCGCTCGGTCATGCTGACCGCCCCGGTGCACGACGGGGACACGCTCGTGGTGGTCGCCTCGCGCGGCGGTGACGACCACCACCCGGCCTGGTTCCTCAACCTGCGCGACAACCCCGAGGTCGAGGTGGCGCTGAAGGGCGCGCCCGCCAAGCCGATGCGCGCCAGGATCGCCACCGCCGAGGAACGCGGCGAGCTGTGGCCGCGCATCGCCGGCGACTTCCGGAACTACCGCGCCTACCAGGACAAGACCGAGCGAGAGATCCCGCTGGTGCTGCTGGAGCCGCGGTAGTCCCGGCCCACCTCACGGGGTGAGGATGGCGCGGCCCCGGATGCGCCCGGCTTCCAGGTCGTCGAGCGCGTCCTGGAAGCGTTCGAGCGGGTACTTCGCGGTGTGCAGCCGGACCCGGCCCTGCGCGGCCAGCACCATCAGCTCGCCCAGGTCGGTGTAGGACCCGACCAGGTTGCCGATGAAGTTGATCTCGGTGGAGATGACGTCGATGGTCGGGATGTCGATGTTCTCGCCGTAGCCGACGACGTGGTAGTCACCGGCCCGGCGCAGCATCCGCGTCCCGTCCTTCGTCGCGCCGCCCTCGCCGACGAAGTCCAGCACCACCTCGGCGCCGTCGCCGCCGGTGAGGGTGAGCACCTCGTCGACCTGACCGCCGTCGGCGACCACGCCGTGGTCGGCCCCGATCGACACGGCGAGCTTCACCGCCTCCGGGTTGCGGTCGACCACCACCAGTTCCGCCGCGGTGATCGCCTTGAGCACCTGGATACCGATGTGCCCGAGCCCGCCCGCGCCGATCACCACGCACCGGTCCCCCGGCCGCAGCTTGCGCGCCGCCTTGGCCGCCGCGTGGTACGCGGTGAGCCCGGCGTCGGCGAGCGCGGCCACGTCGGCGGGTTCGAGCGAGTCGTCGATGCGGACCACGCTGCGTGCCGAGGTCTTGAGGTACTCGGCGTACCCGCCGTGCGTGTCGATGCCGGGGAACTGCGACCGCGCGCAGTGGACGTCGTCACCGGAGCGGCAGGCCCGGCAGAGCCCGCAGGTGATCAGCGGGTGCAGGATCACCTTGTCGCCCTCGGCCACGTTGGTCACCGCGCTGCCCACCGCGTGCACCCAGCCCGCGTTCTCGTGCCCGATCGTGTAGGGCAGGGTGACGCTGGACTTCTCCGCCCACTGGCCCTCGAGGATGTGGATGTCGGTGCGGCACACCCCGGCGCCGCCGACGCGCACGATCACGTCGAACGGGCCGGTGACCTCCGGTGCGGGCACCTCGGCCAGCCGCAGGTTCTCCCCATAGCCGACCACCTGTACTGCCTTCATCATGCGTTCGCCTTCGCTTCCGGATAACGGGTTTTCAGCAGGCCGCGGCAGAAGTGCGCGTTGCCTTCGATGGAGATGCGGACCGAGCGCGCGAACCGCAGGCGCACCGGGGTTTCCTCGGCCGGGTAAGCGATCCCGTGCTCGTCCACCAGCACCTTCGACAGCGGGTCGAGGCTCAGGCCGAGTGCTTCGCGGCGGCGCAGCAACGCGTCGGTGGCCGGGCCGCCGGGCAGGTCCCCGAGCACGGTTTCGTGTGGCCGCAGTTCGGGATCCTGGCGGATCATCGCGGTGAGCGAACGTTCCATCGCCGCGGTGTGCGCCTTGCGGCGGAAGGTCAACCGCAGTTCGTCCAGGCTCTCCTCGGCTTCGGCACCGAACGTGCCGCGGTACCCGGCGTCGGCGGCGAGGCCGCGGTTGATCAGGTCCGAGTCGTGGTGGTCGTCCAGCCGCACCACGACTTCTTCCGTCCACGGCAACGCGGACAGCACGTCCTTCGCGTCGGAAGCCATCAGGTACGCGAAGTTCGGCGAGCAGAACGCCGTCGGCAGTCGCAAGTGGACGGTCACCCGGGTGCCGGTGACTTCCAGCGAGCGCACGAAGTCCAGGTCGGTGATGGGTTCGTCGAGTTCGGGGTCGAGCACCGCGTCCAGTGCCCCCCAGGCCTGCTGTTCCCGCATGCTCACACCCCCACCGGGGTTTCCAGGCCCAGCCCCGCCGGTACCTCGATGCCGTACATCGCGGCGGCGTTCAGTCCGAGCACCTTCTTCTTCTGCGCCACGGTGATCGGCGCGTACTCGGTCATGTCGGCCGGGATCTGGAAGTCGACGAACCGCTCGACCAGCCAGCGCGGCGTCCACAGCGCGTAGTCGCTGGAGAACTGGATCCGGTCCTCGCCGAGCCAGTACAGCAGTTCGCCGATGATCTGCGCGAAGTACCGCGGCCGGGTGTGGATGAACGGCATCGCCACGGCCAGCCCGGCGTGCACGTTCGGCTCCTGCGTGGCGATCCAGCAGAAGTCCTCCAGCCGGGGCAGGCCGCAGTGCTCGACCACGAAGTTCAGGTCGGTGAAGTCGGTGGCGGCGTGGTCCACGTCGGCCACGTCGAAGGCGTCGCGGTCCAGCGGGCGGATGGTCGGCCCCTTGTGGATGTGGATGTTCCGGATGCCGAGTTCCCGGCACGCCTCCAGGTAGCGGTAGCTCCACGGGTCGTCGAGCTTGTACCCGCGGGAGTCGCCCTTCCACTCGGCGGTGTAGAGCTTGACCCCCTTGAGCCCGAACCGGTCGGCGTCGCGGCGCAACTGCTCCAGGCCTGCCTGCTCGTAACGCGGGTCGTAGCAGTGGTTGTAGGTCAGCTTGTCCGGGTGCTGGCTAGCCAGCGCGAAGGCCTCCTCGGTCTGGCCGAACCCGTTCTTGTAGAAGGCGCCGAGGCGCGCGGGCTGGAAGATCGCGTGATCGACGTACCCGTCCTCGAACAGGTCCTTCATCAGCCGCTCGCCGCCGTAGTAGAGGTACTCCTCGTACGGCCACAGCTCCGACTCCGGGCTCAGGTTCCGGTGGTAGTCGTAGAAGCAGTCGATGAACTGCTTGCCGTGCACGTTGAGCTGGTTCTCCGGGCGGGCGTCCCAGAGCGCGATGTGCGCGTCGACGATGAAGTAGTGCTCGCCGTCCTTGCTGTACATGGGTTTCCTCCGCGTCGTGGCGCCTTCGGCACGTTCTGCGAGGGAACGCTAGGCAGGCCGGGGCAGCCGCGGCAGCGTCCGGCTGTCTCAGTTTGAGACACGCGCGCGGCGTGAACCGGCCGGTCGAGGGGTTAGCCTGGCGGGGACCGGCGCAATGACGCGTGCACGGGAGGTCGAAGTGGAGCAACGGCAACTTTCGCCGGACCGGCCGCGGCTGCTGGCGTCCTGGCAGCGCAGCGAGCGCTACGGCGTGTCACTGGACGAGGTCAAGCCGGTGTTCACCGGCTCGGTCGACACCGGTTCGCTGCTCTACGAATGCGGGTACGAGGTGCTCAGCGGGCTCCAGGCGACGCTGGCGAACGAACCGGTCAGCCTGATGATCACCGACAGCGCCGGGCTGGTGCTGGCCCGGCTGTGCAACGACAACTCGATCAACCGTTCACTCGATCGGGTGCACCTGGCGCCGGGTTTCTACTTCGCCGAGCGCAACGCGGGCACCAACGGGCTCGGGCTGGCGCTCGCCGATCGCGCTCCGTCACTGGTCAAGGCCGAGGAGCACTACTGCACCGGGTTGCGCGGGTACACCTGCGCGGCGGTGCCGGTGCTCGACCCGCTCACCGGTGACCTCGCCGGCAGCGTCAACCTGACCACCTGGTCGAACTCGTCCTCGGACCTGCTGCTCGCGCTGGCGCAGGCCGCCGCGGGCAACACCACCGCGCTGATGCTGGCCCGCTCGGCCGGGCGCCGGATGCGGCCGACCCCGCGCGGTGAGGTGTTCCACGTCTACGCCGACCGGTTCCCGCAGGCCGACGGCGGACGGCTGTGGCGCGACGCGGTCGCCGAGGCGCACACCGCGCTCGCGGCCGGGCGGGTGGTCGCGGTGGTCGGCGAGCCGGGGGCCGGGAAGACCGCGCTCGCTTCGATGGCCCACCGGCGGGCGCGCCCGCGTGAACGCGTGCTCAGCGCGCGGCCACCGGCACCCGACGACGTGCACGCCTGGCTGACGCTGTGGACGCCGGAGCTGGCGAAGGACGACACCTGCGTGATCGTTTCCGGGGTGGACGGACTGCCCGCGTGGGCCGCCGAGGAGCTGGCCAAGCAGTTCACCTCGGTCCGGCACGACGGGGCCCGGCCGCAGCCGTTCGTGCTGACCGCCGAGGACTTCGGCGCGCTGCCCGGTCCGCTCGGCGCTTTGGTCGACACCGTGGTCGAGGCACCCCCGCTGCGGCACCGCCCCGACGACATCCTGCCGCTGGCCAGGCACTTCGCCGAACGCGAGCGCGGACGGCCGATCAGCTTCACCGCCGCCGCGTCGCAGGCGCTGACCGAGTTCCACTGGCCGGAGAACGTCAAGCAGCTCAAGCGCGTGGTCCGCACCGCCGCGGCCCGCGCGGACGTGGTCGACCAGCGGCACCTGCCCGCCGAGCTGTTCAGTTCCGGCGCCCACCGGCTGAGCCGGCTGCAGGCGCTCGAACGCGACGAGATCGTGCGCTGCCTGACCGAACCGGGCGCCACCGTGGTGCGCGCGGCGGCCGAGCTGGGCATGAGCCGGGCGACGGTCTACCGCAAGATGGCGCAGTACGAGATCAAGGTGCCCGGCCGGTGAACAAGCAGACCCCCACTCAGCGCAGAACCGCGCTGACCAGGGTCTCCCGCAGCCAGTCCTGGTAGTCGTCCGGGGACCAGCCCGCCGTGCCGACCAGGCTGTCGTGCACCCCCGCGCTCATCAGGGCGACCGCGATGTCGACGGCCCGCGGGTCGACGCGGTGCCCCGCCGAGCGGATGCGCTCGACCACCATCTCCACCCCCATCCGGTTGCGGCGCGCGCCCTCCGCCTCGGTGGCCGCGAGGTCCGGGTCGACCGCCGCGCCCGAGCTGAGGATGGCCACGATGTCGCCGCAGCGTTCCCTGACCTGGCGGCTCGCCTGCGCCAGCAGCCCGAGCAGGTCCGCCGGATCGGTCAGGTCCTCGGCCGACGCCACCAGATCGGGCAGCCCGGCCTCGTCGTCGAGCAAATCGACGAGCCCGCCGAGCACGCCCGCCTTCGACCCGAAGTGCGCGTAGATCGTCTGCGGCGCGACCCCCGCCTCCTGCGCGATCAGCCGGATCGGGGTGCGCGCGTAGCCGCGTTCGGCGAACAGGCGACGCGCGGCGGTGAGGATCGTGCGCAGGGTCAGCGCTTCCCGCCGATCCCGCAGCCGGACGATGCCCGGCAGGTCCGCTGCCATGTATGCTCCGAAGTTAGAACGTCGTTCCAAGTTTTAGACCATCGATCCAGCGAGGATAGCCGATGACCGTCGAACAGATCATCTCCGGAATGCAGCAGGCGTGGAACGCGGGCGACGGCGCCGCCTGGGGCGCGCACTTCGCCGAGGACGCCGATTTTGTCGACGCGCTGGGCCGGATCCAGCGGGGCCGCGAGGTGATCGGCGCCGAGCACCAGAAGATCTTCGACACCATCTACCAGGGCAGCGTGCTGGAGTACCGGCTGGTCGACAGCCGCCCGCTCGGCGACGGCCTGCTGCTCGTGCACACCGACTCGACGCTGCGCGTCCCGGCGGGCCCGCGCAAGGGCACCATCGACGGCGTCCAGACCAAGCTGATCCGCGACGGCCTGATCCACGCCTTCCACAACACCGCCCGCGGCGACCTGGCCACCTTCACCCAGCACGACCCGGCGCTGGCCGCCCGCTCCCCGCTGGGCTGGAAGTCCTGACCTTCACAGGTCGGGCAGGCCGAGGTCCAGGTTGGGTTCCTGCAGGCCGCCGTCCACTTCGAGCAGCTTGCCGGTGAGGTACGCGCCGGCCGGGGAAGTCAGGTAGAGCACCGCCGCGGCGATGTCCTCCGGTTCGCCGAGCCGGCGCAGCGGGGTGTCCCGCTCCATGCGCTCGAGCAGTTCCGGGTTCGCCGCGACCACCTCGAGCGCGGAGGTCAGCACCGTGCCCACGGCGATCGCGTTGACGCGGACCTTCGGCGCCAGATCCGCCGCGGCGAGCCGGGTGTAGTGCGCGAGCGCGGCCTTCACCGTGCCGTAGGCGAGGTAACCGCGCCCGGCCACCCGGCCCAGCGCGGAGGAGATGTTCACGACCGCGCCCCCGCCGCCCGCCACCATCGCCGGGGCGGCGGCGCGGGTCAGCGCGTGCGCGGTGGAGACGTTGAACCGGAACGCCTCTTCGAGGAACCGGGGTGAGGTGTCCAGCAGCGGCCGCGGCAGGGTGCCACCGACGTTGTTGACCACGATGTCGAGCCTGCCGAACGCGCTGGTGGCCGCGTCGGCCAGCGCGGCGGCGGCCGCCGGGTCGCTGAGGTCGGCGGTGACCACCTCCGCCTTGCGGCCCGCGGCTTCGACTCGCCCGGCGACCTCGCGCAACTGCTCTTCGGTGCGGGCGGCGAGCACCACGTCGGCACCGGCTTCGGCCAGTGCCACGGCCGTCGCCGCGCCGATGCCCCGGCCGGCGCCGGTCACCACGGCGACCCGGTCGGTCAGCCGGAATCGGTCGAGGATCATGGCAAAACTGTAACACGTTCTACTGACGGAACCCGCCATCTCACGTTTCGCGCCGCCCGGGCGTCTACCGGGTATGGACAAGTACGCGAAACGTGTGGCCGCCACCGACTGGGGCGCGGTGGGCACCGAGCTGGCCGACCTCGGCTGCGCTCTGCTGCCGCAACTGCTCACCCCGGCCGAGTGCCGCCGGATCGCCGCGCTGTGGCCGGAGACCAGCCGGTTCCGCGCCACCGTCAACCTGCGCCGCCACCGGTTCGGCGATCACGGCGACTACCGCTACTTCGCCGAGCCCTTCCCGGAGCCGGTCGCCGCGCTGCGCGAGGCGCTGTACCCGCGGCTGCTGCCGATCGCCCGCGACTGGTACGCCAAGCTCGGCCGTGACGCCGAATGGCCGGACACGCTCGCCGACTGGCTGCGCGTCTGCCACGACGCCGGGCAGACCCGCCCGACGCCCATCCTGCTGCGGTACGAGACCGGCGGGTGGAACGCGTTGCACCGCGACCTCTACGGCGAGAAGATGTTCCCGCTGCAGGTCGTCATCAATCTCGACGAGCCGGGCACGGACCACACCGGCGGTGAGTTCCTGCTGGTCGAGCAGCGCCCGCGGGCCCAGTCACGCGGGACGTCGACGCTCATCCCGCAGGGCCACGGCCTGGTGTTCACCACGCGCGACCGGCCGGTGGCCTCCGCCCGAGGCTGGTCGGCGGCGCCGGTGCGCCACGGCGTCTCCCCGGTCCGCAGCGGCCGGCGGCACACCCTCGGCCTGGTCTTCCACGACGCCACCTAAAGGCTTTCCGGCAGGCCGAACCGGCTGAAGTCCGCGTCCAGGAACGAGACGACCTCGGCGATCCGGTCGCCGCGCACGGCGAGCACGTCCAGTCCGCAGGGCAGGTGGGCCCCGCGTTCCTCGTCCCAGCAGTAGGTGCCGAAAGCGAGCTGGCCGTTCGCGCGGGCGGGCAAGAACCGCCAGCGCCACCGCAGCGGCCCGCTCGCCAGGAACTCGCGGATGCCGTCGCGCCCGGAATACCACTCGAACAGCGGTGGCATCGAGTACCTGGCGTCCTCGGTCAGCATGTCCACAATGGCCTGGAGATCCCCGCGCTGCCACGCGTCGGCGTACCGGCCGGCCAGTTCGCGGACGGTGTCCGCACCCGCCGCGGCCAGCTCGGCCTGCTGGCTGGTCCGTTGTGGATCGATCGCCCGGCGGGCCCGCTGGAGCGCGCTGTTGACCGAGGCCACGCTGGTCTCCAGCAGTTCGGCGACCTCGTTCGCGGAGAACTCCAGCACCTCGCGCAGCAGGAGCACGGCCCGCTGCCGGGCGCCGAGGTGCTGCACCGCGGCGACGAACGCCAGTTCCACGTTCTCCCTGGCCGCGTACCGCGCCTCCGGCCCGAGCCGGTCGTCCGGGTAGGGCTCCAGCCAGGACACCTCGGTCTCCGGTGCGCCGGGACCGAGGTGGGCGGGCAGCTCGCGGCGGCCGCGGCGCTCGATCGTGGTCAGGCAGCGGTTCGTGGCGATCTTGTACAGCCAGGCGCGGACCGTGCCCCGGTCCGGGTCGAACTTCGGCAGCGCGCGCCAGGCCCGCACCAGTGCCTCCTGCACCGCGTCCTCGGCGTCGTGCACCGAGCCGAGCATCCGGTAACAATGCGCTTGCAGTTCGTCACGAAAAGGGTCGACGAGCCTGCCGAAAGCAGCCGGATCACCGGCGCGCGCCGCGTCGGTCAGCTGTGCGGTGCTCTCGCCAGGCATGGTCGAATCCTACGGCAGGGCAGAAATACCGCCACCATTAGCAGTATTACCCGTGTTATTCACGGCGCGGCGAGTGGTGCGGGCAACCACTCGGCGAAATCCTCGGCCTCCTCGCGCAGCTGCGCCTCGGCGCCGGAAAGCCACTCCACCGACTCCCACGACTTCACCGTGAACCCCGCGTCGGCCAGCACCTCGACAAAGGCCTGACCAGCGAGTTCCAGTGCGGGGTACGGATTGTCGTCGGTACGGGACGCGACGCCGAAGCGGTGCTCACGCACCGCGACCGCGATCAGGTCCGTGCCGTACATCCGCTCGGCCAGCACCACGGCTTCAGGCTCGCCAAGGGGCCGGTCCAGCATGCCGAAGAGCCTCGTGACATTCCGTGAAGCCATGCTCGAAGAATACCGAGGAATTCGCGCCGCAACGACGATTCACCCTCTCGCCGAATTCGCCGGGGCCAAACCGTCCAGCCAGTTGAAGCGAAATATCATCCGGTGAACTGCTCCATTCGGCTCAGCGGTGGTGCGCGAAGAGATCTTCGGCCAGCGCCGCCGGTCCGGGGCAGGCCAGCGCGCGCCGGGACATCGCCGCCGAAGTCCACTGGTACGCCCGGTCGCCGAGCACCTTCGCGCACGCGCCGGCGAGCACGTCCGGATCGAGTCCGGCCGGGTCGAGCCGGACGCCGAGCCCGAGCGCCGCCACCCGCTCGGCGTTGTACGGCTGATCGGAGAACAGCGGCAGCACCACCATCGGCGTTCCGGTGCGCACGGCCTCGGCGACCCCGCCGAAACCACCGTGGGACACGAACAGTTCGGCCGACTCCAGCAAGAGCCGTTGCGGGGTGAACTCCAGCAGCCGCACGTTGTCCGGCCGCGATCCCGGCCACCGCCGCGGATCGCTCCCGAGGCCGACCACCGCCGAGACGGGCAGCCGCCCGAGCGCGGTGATCAGGAGTTCCAGCAGGTCCGGGCTCTCCGGCACCACGGTCGCCGCGACACTGCCCAGCCCGGCGACCACGAGTGGACGGTCGGCGGGGAGGTCGAGCGAACCGTCCAGCACCCCGTCCGGCTCGGCCGCCCGATAGCACCGCGGCGGGTCGGCCGGATACCACTCGGGCGGCACGAACCCGGCAACGAAGGTCCGATTCGGATACCACGGGTCATCGACCTCGGCGAGGCCCAGTTCCGCGCGCTGGCCGTTGAGCGCGGCCCGCACCGACGGCAGGGTCGCCGTCGAACCCGGCGCGATGTCCAGCACGGCTTGGCCCACACCCAGCCGTTCGGCGGCCAGGTGCCCGCCGAACTCGTTGCACTCGCGCACGATCAGGTCGGGGCGCCAGGTTTCGCACACCCGGATCAGGTCGCGTGCGAACACCCCGGCCAGCGGTCCGGCGAAGGCCGCGGCGAGCGGGCCGGACTCGGCCCTGGCCGTCGCCGCCCGCGCGCTGCCCTCCGGGTCACCGGGCATTCCCGGGCTGGTGGCCACCTCGGGCCGGTCGAGCAGTTGCGCGAGCGTGAGCACGTTCGGCAGGGACAGGTGCTCGATCCCGGCGGCGGTCACCTCGGGTGCCATGCCCGGCGCGGTCGCGACGGCCACTTGGTGCCCGGCCCGCCGCAGCGCGCGGGCGACCGGCAGCACCACCGGCACCAGGTGCGAGTAGAACGGCAGGCAGGTCAGCACCACGCGCACGTCAGCACCGCCGTCCGGTGATCGTGGTCGTGCCCAGCAGCGCGAGCGGGCCGTGGGGCTGGCGCTCGGTGACGGTGAACCCGTGGCGCGCCAGCAGCCCGCGCACCGGTCCGGGATCCTCGGCCTCGATCACCACCTGCCGGACACGAGCCCAGTCCGGTTCGTCGATCCCGGCGAGCACATCGAGTTCGGCGCCTTCGACATCGATCTTGAGCAGGTCGATCGCCTCCGCCGCGGGCAGGAGGGCGGAAAGTCGTTCGACCGCGACGGTCACCGGAACGCTGTCCTCCAGCAGGCGACCGGCCGCGGGAACCAGGTCCCGCACGCGTGCCTTCGACTCCGGGTAGCGCGTCGAATTGCCCGGCAGGTCGCGGTAGTAGGTGAACGGAACGGCCGCCTCGCGCCGGGCACCCAGCGCCACCTCCCTGGTGACCACGTCCTCGTGGCCGTGGTGCGCGAGGTTCGCGCGCAGGGCGCGGAACGTGCTGGGCACCGGTTCGACGGCGAGCACCCTCGCCCGCGGGTAGCGGCTTTTCAGGTACAGGCTGAACAAGCCGACGTTCGCGCCCGCGTCCACCACCACCGGGTCGTCCGGTAATCGGATACCGGGCCCCAGATAACAGTTGTCACGGAATATCTCCTGATACATGAACCCGATCTCGGCGGTGTCCCCGGAATCGTTAACCGGGACGTAACAACCGAATTCTCCGGACAGCCGGACATAACGAAGATCTGCGTGCACGGTTCGAGCACACTACCGGACGCGACCTGTCGACTACTCCGTCCGAATGTCTTGCGAGAGCCGAAAAACCTGCGTATCGGCAGAGCGGCGCGCAAGTCTAGCCAGCGGCTCCGGCACCGTCCACCTGCGACCGGCGGATCGTCCCTTTTCCCACCCGAAGTGTACGAAAACCATTAGTTTCGAGGGCCGACCGGACAAAGCAGGACAAGCGAGGGTGACCACCTTGACAGTGCCGAGCCGGGCACCGGAGCCTGACGGCTGCTGTACGGCTGGAAAACGCACCGGGAGGCCTGGTGAAAATGGTCCCGATCATTCATCAGCTGGCATTGAACGAAAACCATTCACCGCCGCTGCCCGGCGTCCGGCGCGCGATCGAGGACGGCGCGGACCGGGTCCACCTGACCCAGGATGCGCTGGCCGGCGGGCTGACCGCGGAACTGGCGCGCCGCCTGGGCGTGGCTGCCGAGCGGGTGGTCGCCGGGGCCGGTTCGGGTGCGCTGATCCAGCAGTTCCTCAACGCCCACGCGGGTTCCCGGGTGGTGCACGGCTGGCCGTCGTTCGAGCTGTACCCGCTGCTGATCGGCAACGCCGGGAGCACGCCGATCGCGGTCCCCGCCGAGCCGCAGGACCTGCGTGCCCTGGCCGCCGCGGTGACCCCGGAGACCCGAGTGGTCCTGCTGTGCAATCCGAACAACCCGACCGGCGAGGTGCTCGGGCACGCCGAGGTCGCGGAGTTCCTCGACCTGCTCCCGCCGCACGTGCTGGTGCTGATCGACGAGGCCTACCGCGAATTCGCCACCCCCGGCGAACTCGCCGACGGCCTGGCGCTGGCCGCGGGCGACGACCGGGTGGCGGTGGTCCGGACCTTCTCCAAGTCACACGGACTGCTCGGCCTCCGCGTCGGCTACCTGGTCGCGAGCGAACCGGTGGCCGCCGCGCTGCGCCCGACGTTGCCGTTCTTCCGGGTCGGCACCCTCGCCCAGGCCGCGGCACTCGCCGCACTCGACGCGGAATCGCAGATGCGGTCGCAGTGCGCCGAAGTCGCGGCGGAACGGGATCGGGTGCGTGCCGGTCTGCTGGATCTCGGCTGGGACGTTCCCCCGAGTGGCGGAAACTTCCTGTGGCTCCGGCTGGGCTCGCAGAACCAGTCCTTTGTAGACCATCTGGCGGCCGGTGGTGTGGCGGTCCGGGAGATCGCCGGGGCCGGGGTGCGCGTGAGCACCGGCACGCCCGAGGCGAACGATCTGGTGCTGGCGCTGGCGAAGGAGTTCGCCGCATGACCGCCATCGGTGAGGTCACCTCCTCCCCCGCCGTCGAGGACGTCCGGCGGGCACTGAACGAACGCTGGTCCGGTACCGATCACCGGGTCGCCGAGATCTCCGGGTACGCCCTGCTCCCGGCGGGCAAGCTGCTGCGGCCGCTGCTGCTGGTGACCTCGGCCGAGGCCGTCGGCGGCACGCGTGAGCAGGTGTTGCCCGCCGCGCTCGCGGTCGAATACCTGCACGTGGCGTCGCTGATCCACGACGACATCATCGACGGTGACGACCTGCGGCGCGGCCGTCCGGCGGTGCACGCGCGCTTCGGCACGCCGGACGCCATCGTCACCGGTGACGCGCTGCTCCTCGGCTTGTTCTCCGCCGTCGCCGAATGCGCGTCGCTGGGTGTGCCGGAGCCCGCGGTGCTCGCCGCGGTCCAGGTGCTGGCCTCGGCCGGTGAGGACCTCTGCCGCGGTCAGGTGCAGGAAGCCCTGCTGGACAAGGAAGTGCTCGCGTCCGGGGTGGACCACTGCCTGGCCGCGTACCTGGAGATGGCCGCGTTGAAGACCGGTGCGTTGTTCCGGGGCGCGTGCCGGGCGGGCGCGCTGCTCGGCGGCGGTTCACCGGCCGAGGTCGCCGCGATCACCGGGTTCGCCGAGCACGCCGGGCTGGCCTTCCAGATGCACGACGACCTGTTGCCGTTCCTCGGCGACCCGTCGGTCACCGGCAAGCCGGATACCAGCGACGCGGCGAACCTGCGGCTGACCTTCCCGGTCCTGCTCGCCATCCGCGAAACCGGCCCGGCCCCGCTCGAACGCATCCTCGGCGGCGCCCTTCCGCCGGAGCGAACGCTGGCCGAACTCCGCGAGCTGGTCACCGGGACCGGTGCACTCGACCTCGCCCGCACCCGCGCCGAGGAGGAGGTCGCGCTGGCCCGTGCCGAACTCGACACGCTGCCGTCCGGTGACGCGACCGCGCTGCTCGGTTCCATCGCCGAAGCAGCTGTGCGGCGGGACCGGTGAGCGGGTCCAGGTGGCGCTCGGCCGCCGTCGCGCACGTGCAGACCTGGCGTCCCTACACGCTTTGTTACCCCGCGATGCTCGGTCTCGCCGGCGCGGCGGCAGCCGGTGACGCGGTCTCCCTGGTGCCCGCGCTGGTCCCCGCGCTCGGCTGGCTTTCCGGGCACTACCTCGGCGACTACTTCGACCGCGGGCTCGACGCGATCGGCAAACCACACCGGCCGATCCCGTCCGGACGGCTCTCCGCCGAAGCCGCGCTGTTCGGCGGGATCGCGTGCGCACTGGCGTCCGCGCTGCTCGCGGCCGCGTCGAACTGGCGCATCCTGCCGGTCTTCGTGCTCGCGATGCTCGGGATCGTGGGGTACAGCAAGGTGTTCAAGAAGCGCGGCGCCTCGGGCAACGTGGTGCGCGGGGCGTTGAGCGCGCTCGCCGTGGTGATCGGCGCGATGCTGGTCACGCCGTTGCCGCCGTGGTCGGTCCTCCCGGTCGCGCTCGGTTTCCTGCTGCACGACACGGCGTCCAATCTGGTTGGCACGGTCCGGGACGTGGACGGCGATCGGGCCGGTGGGTACCGCTCGGTGCCGGTGCGCCATGGGGTCCGGCACGCGGTCCGGCTGGCTTCCGGCCTCTACGGCACCGGCGTGCTGTTTGTCGCTTCGGCGGCTTGGTTCGTCTCGGACGCTTCCGCCCACCTCGCGCTTGTTCTGCTCGCGGCGCTCGCGGGCGTCTTCGCCTTCACGCCTCTGTTCCGCGACTCGGTGGACCGGGCGGTCGCGTTGCGTGCGCACGAAGTCCTGGTCGGCGAACGGCTCGTGCTCGCCGCGGCGGTCGTCGCCGGCAGCACCGGGCCCGCGCTCGCGCTCGCCGTCCTGGTCCCGGTCCTCGTGCTTTCCCTGACCACGCAGGCCGCCATGCGAACCCGGCACGAGATCCCGCCCGCCCCGGCCCTGCTCCGACGAAAGGACACCGTCGCATGACCTCGCTCCGAGCCGACGAGCTCTCCGAAGCCATCGCCACCGGGGCCGAGGCGTTGTTCTCGGCGCAGCGCCCGGACGGGGTGTTCGACTACGGCGAGCACGCGCTCACCTCGACGCTCGGCACGGTCGGCGCGGTCAGCGCGCTGCACTTCGCCGACCCCGCCGGATCGGCGGACCTGATCGCCCGCGGCACGGCCTGGCTGGAACGCACCCAGGCCGACGACGGCGGCTGGAGCATGATCCCCGGCGAAGCCTCCGAAGCCGGGCCGACCGCCGTCGCCACCGCCACCCTGCACCTGCTGGGCAATTCCGCCTCCGCGGTCCACAGAGGACAAGAGTGGCTGCGGGCCTACGGTGGTTTGGAAGCGATCCCGCACGCCGAGGTGGTCGCCTGGTGCCGCCAGTACTACGGCTTCGCGGGCTGGCTCGACCCGCGGGAAATGCGCCGCTTCCCGCTCGAACTGGCACTGCTGCCCGGGTTGTACCGGAAGTTGTTCGACCTGCGCGCGCCCATGGTGTCGGCGCTGGGTCTGGCGCAAACCCGCCACAAGCCGATCGGCCGCGTGCACCGCGCCCTCTCGAAACTGGCGGAACCCAAGGCACTCGACGTCATCCGGCAGGTCTACGAGCACGAAGGCAGCACCGGCGGCTGGTGTGAGGACGCCTGGGTGACCGGTCTGATCGTCGTCGGGCTCGCGCGCGCCGACCTCGGGCACGACATGATCGCGGGTGCTGTGGGCTGGTTCCGTGAGAACGCCAATGAGGACGGCTCGTGGAACAGCGGCCCGCTCGACCTGACGTGGTCGATGTACGCGGCGGCCGGGCTGCTCGAAGCCGGTTACCGCGACGACGCCCGGCTCGGCCTGACCAAGGACCTTTTCCTTCGGCTGCAACAGGATCAGCCGTTCACCGCATTCGGTTGCCCGCCGGGGTTCTGGGGCTGGTCGGGTACCCGCGGCTGGCCCGCCACGCTCGAAACCGGTGAGATCGTCTCCGCTCTGTGCCACCTGCCCGGCGAAGACCAGGCCGAAAGCGTGCAGCGCGGCGTCACCTGGCTGACCCTGCAACAGGACACGCGCGGCTCGTGGGGGTTGTGCGTGCGGAACACGAAGGTGGCCAACAGCGGGCCGTGCCCGCACATGACCGCGCAGGCGCTCGACGGCCTCCTCGATTCCGGTGTGCCGGTGAGCGACCGGCGGGTGCACCGCGGTCTGCGCTGGCTGGCGTCGGCGCAACGACCGGATGGCAGCTTCGAATCGGTCTGGTACCGGATGCACACCGCGGGCACGTCGGCCGTGTTGCAGACCTTCGCCAAGGCCGGCCAGTCCGGTGAACCGGCGGCGGTGCGGGCCCGCTCGTGGCTGGAACGCACGCAACGGGACGACGGTTCGTGGGGCACCGGCGATCCCGCGGACCCGGGCACCGTGGAGGAAACCGGCTGGGCGGTCAGCGCACTGCTCGCGGCCGGAACGCCCGCCGATTCCGTGTTGCCGGGCGTGCGATGGCTGCTGGCCGCGCGTGATCCCGGCGGGGGCTGGCCCGCTTCCCGCGTGAACGAATACGTCCGCCACGTGTCGCGGTACGCGAATCCGGCGCTGGCGAACGGTCTCGCCTTGCGAGCGCTGGCCCGCTACCGGAAGGCGGTCCGATGAGGACGGACGCAATCGTTTGCGGGGCCGGGGTCGCGGGTATCGCCACGGCTTGCGCACTGGGCAAGCTCGGTCTGCGCGTGACGTTGGTGGACAAACAGGACGCACCGAAGCCGGTCGCCAAGGGCGAGGTCTTCCAGCCGGGTTCGCTGCGGATCCTGCGTTCCTGGGGCGTGGCACAACGACTCGAATCGGCGGGCGCACTGCGCCTGGCACGGCTGGTCGCCCGCGATGCCGCGGGCTCCGCGCAGATGGCACTGGACTACGGCACGCTGCCCGGTGATGACCGTTGGCTGCTCGCCCACGACTACCCCGCCATTCTCACCGCCTTGACGGACTCCCTGCCGTCCACTGTGGATTTCCGCCGGGGCGTGCTGGTGAAGGGGCTCCTGCGGGACCAGGCCGACCAGGTGTCCGGCGTGCGCCTGGGGGACGGCACCATCGAGGCCCCGCTGGTGGTCGCGGCCGACGGCATCTCCTCGCGGCTGCGCAAGGAAGCCGGTATCGAGATCACCCGGTCCGAGTACCCGCACCGCCTGGTCGCACTGGAACTACACGACGCGCCCGAGGTCGAGTCCGACTTCTCCGCCTACGTCACCGAACGGGGTCTGCGCCTGCGGTATCCGCTGCCCGGGGGCCGGATCCGGCTGTACGCGCAGATCCGCCCCGACGAACTGCGTGGCGGCGACCTGGTTGCGTGGGGTCGGGCGCTGGCCCGTGAAACACCCGCTCTTTCCCCGCTGGAGGACGCGATCCTGGCGGCGCTTCCGCAGCGGCAGGTGCTCCCGGTCGCGCGTTTCCTCGCGCCCAGGCTGTGGATCCCCGGGCTGGCACTGGTCGGCGAGGCCGGGCACGCAGTGCACCCGATGGCGGCGCAGGGCATGAACAGCGCCATCGCCGACGCCGACTGCCTGGCCGCCGTGCTGGCCGAATCCGGCAACCTGGCGACGTACGATCGCCGTCGCCAAGCCGATCTCGCCCTGATCGGCCGCACCAGCCACGCCGCGGCACGCATGATCACCGACCTGTCGTGGGCCGGGCGCACCCTCGGTCGGCGCGCGCTGCGGCACACCGGCGCGAACCAGCGGCTGCGCTACACCGTCATGCACAACATGTCCGGGCTCGGCGCGCACCCGCTGACGCCGCTGGACCGGCTGCACCAGATCGGGGTGCTGCCGGACCCGCGGGCCCGGCGGCTCCCGGCCTGGGCATGAGCCCGTCAGCCCACCCCGCATTCGATCAGCACCAGGCCACCGGGTGCGGTCCGTTCGCCGCGCACGGCGAGCCCCGCGGCGGCGGCCAGCTCCCGGAAGTCCTGAATGGACCTTTCGCGCCCGCCGAGCAGGGTCAGCGACTGGAGGTCGAAGGAGGAGTTGTTCTTCGCGTGCTCCTCGCCCGCGAGCACCTCGACGATGAGCACGGTGCTCGCGGCTTCGGCGCAGCGGCGCAGGATGCGGGTGGCGTCGTCGTCGCCCCAGTCGGTCAGCACGCGGGACACCATGAGCACGTCGAAGCCGCCGGGAAGCGGGTCGAAGAAGCTGCCGCCGATGAACTCCGCGCGCTCGGCGAGCCCGGCGTCGGCCAGCGCCTGCTTCGCCTCCGGCTCGACCGGGGGCAGGTCGAGCACCGCGCCGTCGAGGTGCGGGTGCTGCCGCAGCACCTCGGTGAGCAGCGCCCCGATGCCGCCGCCGACGTCGAGCACCCGGCGGACCGGCGCCCAGTCGTACTCGGCGGCCACCGCCGGGCCGGTCTGCCAGGCGTGTGCGGCCATGATGCCGCCGAAGAACACCCGCAGCTGTTCGTCGCGCTGGTAGTCGGCCCAGAACGGCGTGCCGTGCACGGACTCGTACGCGGATTCGCCGGTGCGCACCGAATGCAGCATTCCGCTGTAGGCCAGGTCCATTTTGGCGCCGGGGCCGTCGAGGTCGAGCCAGCCGCGCTGCCAGCGGTGGTCCTCGCCGAGCAGCTGCTGCGAAAGGGGTGTGAGGCCGTAGTTCCCGTTGTCCTCGGCGAAGAGTCCGATGGCCACCAGGTGCCGGAGCAGCCTGCCGAGCGAATCCTCGTGCGCGCCGGCCGCCTCGGCGAGCGCGGCGAGTTCGGTGGTGCCGTCCGCGACCAGCTCCGGCAAGCGCAACGCGACCGCCGCGCGCACGGCGAACGGGGTGGCGAGATCGACGAGGCCGGCCAGTTCGGCAGCGGGATCCATCCAGGTCCTCCAGTCGGCAGGGCGCCGCCGTTGCGGTGGCGCTCGGTTTTCTCCTCCGAGAATCACATTCACCGGCAATTCCGGTCAAGCATTTTCTTCTTTCGTCAAAAGTGTTTCCAACCTGCCCGAAAGGTGTTTCAAATGACTTCGTTTTCGGTGACTCCCATTTCCGGCGCACTCGGCGCGGAGGTTCGCGGCGTGCCGCTGACCTCATTGTCCGATGCCGACTTCGCCGCGGTCCGCGAACTCCTGCTGACGCACCTGGTGCTGTTCTTCCCGGACGCCGCCGGTCTCACCCCGGAGGCGCACAAGGCTTTCGGCAGGCGCTTCGGCGAGCTGGAGGTGCACCCGTTCCTGCCGAAGCTGGACGGGCACGAGGAACTCGTCGTGCTGGATTCCGACCAGGGCGCGAAGGCCGATGTGTGGCACACGGACGTGACGTTCAGCCAGTCGCCGCCGATCGCCTCGATCCTGCAACTGGTCGAATGCCCGCCCGCCGGCGGCGACACGATGTGGAGCAACCAGTACCTGGCCTACGAGGCCCTTTCCGCGCCGATGCGGGACTTGCTCGACGGCCTCAGCGCGGTGCACGTTTTCGAGCACCCGAACGGTTCTTTCCGCAGCGAAGCCGAGCACCCGGTGGTGCGCACCCACCCGGAAACCGGGCGGCGCTCGCTGTACGTGAACCGCATGTTCACGCGGCGCATCCCGCAACTCACCCCCACCGAAAGCGACGCACTGCTGGGGTATTTGTTCGGCGTTTCCGAGAGCCCGCAGCGGGTCTGCCGGTACCGCTGGACCCCAGGCGCGATCGCCCTGTGGGACAACCGGGCCACCCAGCACTACGCCGTCAACGACTACACCGGACGCCGCGTCGGCCAACGAGCCACCATCCTCGGCGACAAACCAGAAGGCGAGGCCCCGCGCTGGCCGCACCACGAGGGAGCCACCCTGAGCGCCGCCACCACCCGCTAACCACTCGCCCCACGCCCACCACTCCCGCGGCCCGTTCCCCTTCCCGCGGCCCCCTCCGCCACTCCTCTCCCCTACCGCCGCAGCCCGCTCCCCTGTCCCACTCCCGCCGCGGCCCGCTCTCCACCCCTCCCCTCCCGCGACCGCCACCAGACCGGAGCCCACAGAGCCCGCGGCCGCCACCACGCCCAAGGACCGTCACCGTCCCAACATCCCGCAACCGCTACCCCAACCTCATGCGGCCACGCCCCACCGGCGGCCGCATCCGCCACCACACCCGAGGGCCGTCACCGCCCCAACCTCCCGCAACCCCTAAACCCTCATCGATTCGAGCATCCGGGTCAGCGCGGCCACCGTGTCCGCGAGATCGCGCCCCGGGTCAGCCGACCCGGCCAGCCAGGCGGCGGCCTCGTTCATCGCACCCGAGAGCAGGTGCGCGAGCGGGGCCACCGGCTGCCGGACCACCACGCCTTCTTCGATCAACCGGGTCAGCACCTCGGCGAGGTGCCGCATCGACGCGGTCGCGTCCAGCTCGCGCCAGGTCTCCCAGCCGAGCACCGCCGGCGCGTCGACCAGCATGATCCGCTGGATCTCCGGTTCCGTCGTCACCGTGAGGAACGCGGTGCACCCCTCGACCAGCTGCGTCCACGCGTCCGCCTCCGGCGCGGCACCGCCCACGCGCTCGGCCACCTCGGCGTGCACCTGCTCCAGCACCGCGCGGAACAGCTGGTCCTTGCCGGTGAAGTAGTGGTACAGCGCGCCCTTGGACACCCCCGCCGCCGCGACGATCTCGGCGAGGCTCACCTGCCCGTAGCCCTTCGTCGAAAAAAGCGCCCGCGCCACCACGACCAGGGCCCGGGTGGTTTCCTCGCGCTGCTGCGCCTTCGTCGCCATGCCGCCCACCCTACTTGACGTACCGACGGTCGGTATCTATGGTTCGAACACATACCGACCGCCGGTACGTATCTGAGGGAGTCACCGTGAAACTGTCCAGCTTCTACCCCGTCATCTGCACCGACGCCGCGACCGTGGCGCCCACTCGCGATTTCTACGTCGAGCACTTCGGCTTCGAAGTCGTCTTCGACTCGGGCTGGTACGTCAGCCTCCGCCACGAGGGCGGCCACGAACTCGGCATCGTCGACCACACGCACCCGTCGGTGCCGGAAGGCAGCCGCAGACCGGTCGCCGGGTTGATCCTGAACTTCGAGGTCGACGACGTCGACGCCGAGCACCAGCGGCTGGGCGAGCAGGCCGGACTGCCGCTGGCCCTGCCGTTGCGCAGCGAGGAGTTCGGCCAGCGGCACTTCATCGTGACCGATCCGGCGGGCGTGCTCGTCGACGTGATCACCGAGATCGAGCCGTCGGCCGCCTTCGCCGGCGACTTCACCAGCTGAACCGAGGGAACCCGGCGGGCGCACCGGGCGTCGATCAGGCATGCCAGGTGAGACCTTCGGGCCGTACCGCATCGAGGATCTGCTCGGGCGCGGCGGCATGGGCGAGGTGCATCGCGCCTACGACACCACCCACGACCGGGTCGTCGCGTTGAAGCGGCTGTCCGAGTCGGCCGTCGGCGACCCCGGTTTCCGCGCGCGGTTCCGGCGCGAATCGCGGATCGTCGCGCGGCTGCGCGAACCGCACGTGATCCCGATCCACGCCTACGGCGAAATCGACGGGCGCCTGTACCTGGACATGCGCCTGGTCGAAGGACCCGACCTGAAGGAACTCACCGATGCGGGCCCGCTGGCGCCGGCGCGGTCCGTGCACATCGTCGAGCAGGTGGCGAGCGCACTGGACGCCGCGCACGCCGACGGCCTCGTGCACCGCGACGTCAAACCGTCGAACATCCTGGTCGCCGCCGGGGACTTCGTCTACCTGGCCGACTTCGGGATCGCGCGCAGCTCGTCGGCCACGGCGACGTCGATCACCGCGTCGGGCGTCATGGTCGGCACGCTCGACTACATGGCGCCCGAGCGGTTCGGTGAAGGCGCGGTCGACGGACGCACCGACGTCTACGCCCTCGCGTGCGTGCTCTTCACCAGCCTGACCGGACGGCGCCCGTTCACCGTCGAAGGCACGGCCGCGCAGATCTGGGCGCACCTGCAGGAACCGCCACCGCGCGCGTCGACCTGGAACTCGTCGATTCCGTCGACGCTCGATGACGTAATCATCCGCGGCATGGCAAAGGAGCCTGACCAGCGCTTTCCCACCGCGGGTGCCCTGGCCGCCGCCGCTCGCGCCGCCCTCGAGCAACCCGCCACCGCACCAACACCGTCCCGCCGACGTCCGGCTCGGGTGCCTCCTCGTCTTGCCCCGATGTTGCCGATCGGGCTCGCGGTCCTGGTGATCGTCGCCGTCGTGGCCACCCTCTTGCTCGTCCGGAACGGCGACTCGCCGGTGTCCGGCATCGCGATCGCCGGCGCGTCCTCCTCGTCATCCCCGTCGACCGTGCCGACGCCGCCAACCTTGCCGACGCCGTCGACTCCGCCGACGCCCAGCACACGCTCCTCCCCCGCGAACACCGAATTCCCGCAGCTGCTGCCCAGCGTCTACCGCGGCAACGCCTCGTGCCGCGAGGTCGAAAAGGTCGACGGCGCGCTGGCGACCATCACCTGCACCGAGACGAACAGAGCGCACCCGACCTTCCCCGGTCCCGCGGAAGCCAATTTCTACCTGTTCGCCGATCGCACCAGTCAAGACGCGTTCTTCCGGAAGCTGGTGACCGACCGCGACATTCCCCGCCAGGACCAGTACGGCGGCTGTCGGCCGAGCACGCAGGCCATTCACTACGCGCTGTACTACCGCGACACCAGCGGCCCGATCCCCGGCGAGTTCACCACCTGCTTCACTGAAGACGGCACCGGCCAGTTGTGGTGGGTGGACACCCGGACGCTCACCATCGGCGCACTGATCGCCCCCGGCGCGACCAGCGACGACGCACTAACGCAGCTGGACACCTGGTGGAACAACATGATCTTGGTGACGTTGAAGTGACCCGCCCGGCGGCAGCCGCGGCGTCCTCTCCACAATGGGGACAAATCCCCCACCGAAGGGAGAGCTTCGTGCTCACCAGCCCCGCCGGACGTTTCCGCCTTCTCGCCCTGGCCGAGGCGATGTCCTGGGCCGGTCTGCTGATCGGCATGTTCTTCAAGTACGTGGTGGTCGGCAACGAGATCGGCGTGAAGATCTTCGGCCCGATCCACGGCGTGGTGTTCGTCGCCTACGTGATCGTCGCGCTCCTGGTGCGCGAGTCGCTGCGCTGGGACGCCCGCACCACCGTGCTCGCGCTGATCGCCAGCATCCCGCCGTTCGGCACCGTGCTGTTCGAGCGCTGGGCCACCCGCACCGGGCGCCTGGACCGCTCAGCCCAGCCCGTCGCGAGCCAGTAGCGCGGCCTGCACGCGGTTCGCGCAGCCCAGCTTGGCCAGGATCCGGCTGACGTAGGTCTTGATGGTGGCCTCGCTCATGTGCACGCGGCCGCCGATCTCGGCGTTCGAAAGACCTTCGGCGAGCAGCCCGAGCACCTCCGACTCCCGCGGGGAAAGCGCGGCCAACCGCGCGGCCGCGTTCTCCCGGCGTTCGGTGTCGCCGGTGCCGACCATGTCCATCACGAGCCGCGCCACCTCGGGTGACAGGTAGGCCTCCCCGGCGTGCGCCGCGCGGACGGCGCGGATCAACTCGTCCGGCGTGCAGTTTTTCAACACGAACCCGGCGACCTGCTGCCGGATCGCCCGGCGGACGTTCGGTTCGACGCCGAAGGCGGTCAGGATGACCACCGGCACGCCGGGCAGTTCCCGCACGGCGGACAACCCGTCCAGCTCGGGCATGTTCAGGTCGAGCACGGCGACGTCGGCCCGGTGCGCCCGCGCGAGTTCGACCGCCGCCCGCCCGTCGGCGGCCTCGGCGACCACCTCGATCCCGGCGTCGGATTCGAGCACGGTCCGGATGCCGGCGGTGATCAGCGGCTCGTCGTCGGCGATCAGGACGCGGATCACCCCGCACCGCCGAACGCGCTCGCCGGTCCGACCATGACCACCATCGACACCACGGCGAGCACCAGCGCCGCCACCCGCACTCGCCCCAACGACCGCGGTTCAGCCTCCGGCGGCGGCGCGGCAGGCAACATCGCCGTCAACCGGAACTCCGTCTCGGACCTGTCGTGGTGCACCAGCCCACCGGCCAGCCCGACCCGCTCGGCCAGCCCGGTCAACCCATGCCCGCCATCGCTTTCCGGTGCGCCAGGCACTCCGTTGCGGATACTGACCAGCAGGGCGTCGTCCTCCCAGCGCAACGACACCCGGACCTCGGCGGCGGGCGCATGCTTGGCCGCGTTCGTCAGTCCCTCCTCGACCACCCGGTAGGCCGCCTGCTCGACCTCCGGCTCCACCGACCGAGCCTCGCCCACGCTGCACAAATCGACCCTCATCCCGGCGGCGCGGAACTCGTCGACCAAACCGCCGACCTCCGCGAGCCTCGGTTCACGGGGCTCAACCTCGACTGGACTGCGCAGCGTGCCGACCAGCTCGTGCAGTTCGGCGGTCGCCTGGCGCGCGATCCCGGCCAGCCTCCGCACCGCCTCGCGGTCCGGTGAGTCGCCGACCTCCAACGCGGCGGCCTGCACCGACAGCAACCCGAGCCGATGTCCGAGTGAGTCGTGCATGTCCCTGGCGATCCGGAGGCGCTCGGTGAGCCGTTCCCGCTCGGCCAGCAGGTCGCGCTCGGCGCGCAACCGCCGGTTGTGCTCGTCGAGCGCGTTGACGAGCTGCCGATGCTGCGCGAAGTACCGGCCGACGACCATCGGCAACGCCACCAGCATCAGCACCTTCGGCACCAAGTGCAGGCCGCCCGCGAACTGCACACCAAGGTAAACCGCCGTCGACAGGCCCACCGTCAGGTAGTCCCGCCACTGCTCAGCCTGCTGGCCGGCGCGGTAGCTCGCGCACAGCATGAGCGCGTACCCACCGCCGGTGAGACACGCGAGCGCGACCGCCACCGCGAACCCAGGTACCGTCCGGCGCCACAGCAGGACCAGCGCGATCGCACCGGCGAACAACGGCGCCGCCCACCAGCCCACGCCGACCACCCGGTCCGGCGCCAGCCAGACCACGTCCACCAGCACGGCGATCACGGCTATCACCACTCGGCCCATGCGGTGAGGCTAGCGACTTTGGTGAACACCAGGAGCGACCTTCGAGGACAGCGCCCGGCGGTTCACCGTTCCTAGCCTGCGAGCGTGATCGAAGTGCGCGAACTGAGCAAACGCTACGGCCGGGCGACCGCCGTCGACGACCTGACCTTCACCGTGCGGCCGGGCGGTGTCACCGGCTTCCTGGGACCGAACGGCGCCGGAAAGTCCACGACCATGCGAATCATCCTGGGATTGGACGCACCCGACGCCGGCGAGGCGCTCGTCGGCGGTCGCCGATACGCCACCCTTCGGCGGCCGATGTTCGAAGTGGGCGCCCTGCTCGACGCGAACGCGGTGCACGGCGGGCGCAGCGCCTACGACCACTTGCTGGCGCTGGCCCTGACCAACGGCATCGGCCCCGGACGAGTCCGGGAAGTGTTGGAGCAGGTCGGTTTGGCCGACGTGGCCCGAAAGCGGGCGGGCAAGTTCTCGCTGGGTATGAAGCAGCGGCTAGGACTCGCCGCCGCACTGCTCGGTGACCCCGCCGTTCTCCTGCTCGACGAACCGGTGAACGGCTTGGACCCCGATGGCGTGCGTTGGATCCGCGAGCTACTGCGCTCGCTGGCCGCCGAAGGCCGAACCGTGCTGGTGTCGAGCCACCTGATGAGCGAGATGGCCCTCACCGCGGACCGCCTCATCGTGATCGGACGCGGCCGGCTGATCGCCGACACCTCCGTCCGCGAACTCGAAGAACGCTTCCAGCGCGGCGTTTTCGTCCGCTCCCCACGCGCCGTCGAATTGTCCGACGCCCTCCGAGGTGCCGGGGCCGAGGTGGTCGCGGAATCCAACGAAGCGCTTTCGGTACACGGAATGGGCGTGGACAGCATCGGCGAACTCGCCGCCGCTCGCGGAATCCCGGTGTACGAGGTCATGCCGCGAAGCGCCTCACTGGAAGAGGCGTACTTGGAGCTGACCGCGGACAGCGTCGACTACCGGGCGGCGCGATGACCGCCGCGCTCGCCGCCGAATGGCGCAAACTACGTTCGGTTCAGTCAACCCAGTACGTGCTCGGCATGGTGTTGCTCAGTGTGGTCGTCGGTGCGGCGCTCGCGTGGGCCTGGGGCCAGACGTGGGACTCGATGTCGGCTGAACGCCGAGGATCGCTCTCCGACGGGTCCATCGAGGAGACCCTGCTTCCGGTTCTCCAGTTGTGCCTAGGCATTCTTGGCGCACTCACCATCACGGCCGAATACGCGACCGGCTTGATCCGAACCAGTCTCACCGTGCTGCCGCGCCGGACGTCGGTCTTCGCGGCGAAGGCGATCACCGTCGGCGTACTGGCGCTCGCCGCCGGAATCGCCGCGACCTTCGCGATCCATCTGCTCAGCAAGGCGGTCTTCGGTGACCGCACCTTCCCCGGTTACCACGACCTGGCCAGCGAAGCACCGGGCCTGCTCGGCGCCGGCACGACCGTTGGGCTCGTGGCGTTGATCGGCTTCGGCGCCGGCACCGTACTGCGGTCGACTGCCGGTGCCGTGTCCGTACTCGTCGTGCTGTTGTTCGTCCTGCCGATGATCAGCGGCTTCCTTCCCGAGCCGTGGGGAGAACGCATCGGCTCGGCCCTGCTCACGAACCCCGTCAGCGCGCTCGTTCTGGCAGCCGTGCTCCTGGCCGTCGCCGCCGTGACGATCACACGGAGGGATGTCGGATGACCGGCGTTCTGCGTTCGGAATGGGTGAAGCTGCGATCGGTGCGTTCCACCTACGCGGTCCTCGCCGTCGTGCCCGTCATCTTCGCGCTGGTCGCGTTGTTGACCATGAGCGTGGTGAACTTCTGGGACGCCACCCCCGCTCGCCGCGACACCACCATCCTCTCGCCGTTGACCGGCTTCACCTCCTGGTTAGCGGGCATCGGGGTGGCCGTCCTGGGCGTGCTGGCCATCACCAGCGAGCATTCCAGCGGCCTGGTTCGCACCAGTTTCACCGTGGTGCCGCGGCGAACCAGGGTGCTCGCCGCGAAGGCCGTGGTGCTGGCCGCACTCGCGTTCGTGGTCGGTCAACTCGTCGAGTTCGGTTCGTTCTTCCTGAGCCGCGCGATGATCGGTGACAGGACACTCGTCGGCCACACCAGCGCCCTCGCCGAGGAAGCTCCCCGAATGCTGGCGGCCGGTTCGGTCGTAGTCGTCTACGCGATGCTGGGACTTGGACTCGGCGTCCTTCTCCGCTCCACCGCGGGCGCGATTTCGGCCCTGGTCGCTTACTGGTACGTCGCCCCACTGATCACCCAGAAACTGCCAGGCGAGTGGGCCTCGTGGGCAACTTCGGTGATGCTGACCCACCTCCCGGAGCAACTGGCCGGATCGGGACGACTCGGGATCGGCCCCGAATTGATGCTGTCTCAGGTAGGCGCGGCGGTCGCCCTGGTGCTCTACGTGGCGCTGGCCCTCGGCGCCGCATCGATCGTGATGCGACGCCGAGATGTCTGACGCTCTCACCGAGCCCTCAAACCGATACCGCAGGCAACCGCTGAGGACGCAAGCGGACGACAGCCGCCACCCATGCCGCAACCGCGGCGACCACCAGCACAAAGACAAAGTGCATGAGCCCGCGCGACAGGTACTCGTCACCGACGGGATCGACCGCATAGCTGGCGAGTTCGCGCGTCGACCACAACGGCAGCAACTTCGCGAGCGTGCCGTCGGGGTCGGCCAGCATCTGGGTCGCCATGATCGCCAGCAACGCCAGCGCACCTTCGAGCTCGCGGGGAAGCACCAGGCTCACCACCGCCCCCAGAGGTGCAGCGATCAACACCGTGGTCGCAAGCAACACACCAACCGCCCACAACCGCTGCACATCCAACGTCACCGACACGAGCACGAGGTACACGAGCGCGATGGAGAGTCCGGTCCCGATCAGCGCGATCTGCCTACCCGCGAACAACACGGTCGGCGACGCGCCGACCACCGCGAGCCTGCGGTCAAGGTGCCTCGACCCGACATGCGAGAACAAAGCCAGCGTCGCAACCGCCCAGCCGACCCCCAACGCCAGGAACCTCACCGCCTGGCCCTCAAGATCGATCCGCGCGGCGTAGAACGCCAATGGCAGCAAGGTGACCAAGGACAATGCCGCCCTGCGGCGGAGCAGCTCGCGCAAACTGGTCGCGGCAATCGTCGACAACATCAGTGGTCCTCCGCCCCGGTCAGTTCGAGCAGGTGGTCGACCCGGTCGAGATCGTGCAGCAAGTGGGTGACCACGAGCACGCCGGCCCCCGCATCACGCCAAGCGAAAATCTGTGCCCAGAGGTCTACATAGGAACCTTGATCGAATCCCTGGTAGGGCTCGTCGAGCAGGATCAGGTCGGGCCTGTTCAACTCGCCCAGCACCACGTTGAGCTTCTGCTGCGTGCCGCCCGACAGTTGTGCGGCGACAACACCGCGTCGCGGCCGCCAGCCGAGGCTGCTGCAGAGATGGGAGCCGGTCGCGACCGCTTTGCGCCGGGACATCCCATGGACCGCACCGAACAACCGGAAGTGCTCGTCCGCGGTCAGATGCTGTGCGACCCCATGTTGCTGAGGTGCGTATCCGACCCGTTCCGTGCGTTCCACAATGCCACCGGAGGCTTTGGTGGTGCCCGCACAGATGTCCAGCAGCGTCGACTTACCCGACCCGTTGGCTCCGACGATCGCCGCGACTTCGCCGCCACGAAGCGTCAAGTCGACACCGCGCAGGACCTCGCGTCGCCGGTAGCGCTTGGTCACACCCGAGAGCCGAAGCACAACAGGCCCCCGGCTGCGACGTAGTGGCGCCCACATCGGCACCGTCTCGCGTGCGGCCTGCGCCAGCGTGGCGGCGTACGCGTTCGCAGGACCGTAGAGTTCGGCCGGGTCGAGCGCGGCCGCCCGCGCTTCTGCGTGGCTGTCGTCGGCCAGTCGCGCCGCTTCGCCGGGCTCCACTCCGAGTTCAACAAGCCGACGAGCAAGTCGGGTCGGCCATTCGCGCCCCGTCATGCGCGACTTCCCAGTGACTCGGTGACACGGTCGACCGCGTCGCGGAAGCCACGCCAGGCCTCGGTGCGTTCCGCCGCGACCGCGCGACCTTCCTCACTCACTTCGTAGTACTTGCGGCGCGGCCCGCTCGCCGACGGCACCCAGTCTGTCCGCACTAGGCCTTGCTTCTCCAGGCGCAACAGGGACGGATAGAGCGTGCCGCCGGGCACGTCACCGAACCCCGACTCCGCCAGCCTCTGTCCCAGCCCAAGGCCGTAGTCACGGCGCTCAGCCAGCAGACACAGTAGGCAGAGATCGAGGAATCCATGCAGCCATTGCTGCCTCATCACGTCTCGCACGGTAGGCAGGCTAGCTACATAGTGGTAGATAGGCAAACTGCCTACCTCTGTGAAGTCTGGCACGAGCTGCTGACCAGACGGCACCACCTGGCGCACCGTTGCTTCATGGACTGGTCGCTCTCGTGGACACCCGAGGACGACGCCGACCTGCTCGCCGGCTGGCGCCTGTGGCTGGAGTTGAGCGACCAGGTGTGGCCGGACGGTTCTTGGACAGGCACTCCCGCCGACGCCATTCGCCGGATCCGCGAACTGCTCGCCGTCTGTGACGAACTCGAACGCGGCACGCTCACACCGCTGGTGCAGTCCATGTTCCTGACGACCGGTGCTGCGGTGGGGCTTTGGCGGGACGACGACAGGCCGCTGGACGTCGATCGCGCCGCCTTGCTGCATGCCGACCTAGCTGTGGTCGCCGAACACATCGACCGCGTCCTGACGGCCTTGGCCGCCGGTGGCGGCTGGACCGACTTGAACACCGCCCGTCACCGCTGATCAGGCTGCGCGGGCCGGCTCGGCGGCAGCAGGGAAAAGCGGAGTCGGCTTGGTTGTGCGCGTCCGGCCGGCCGGGGTCGTGATGGTCAACTCACCGGTGCCACGGTCGAGGTCGAACTTCCAGCCGGGCGCGTCTTTGAGCCGGTGATGTGAACGACAAAGCACACAAAGGTTCTGGCAACTGGTGTCGCCGCCCTTTGCCCGTGCTCGATGGTGGTCCAGGTCGGCACACTGCGCGGGATGGTGACAACCCGGCATCCGGCAGACCCGATCACGCACTCGGACGTAGTCGGCAAGGTGAGCAGGTGGTCGATAGCGGGAACGGCCGATGTCCAGCGGCGCCCCGCTCGTGGGATCGGTGATCACCTTGCGCCACACGCTGTTCGACTGCTTCATGATGTCGCGTGCGATTGAGGCCGGAATCGGCCCATGTCCCACCAGTTCGGCGGCGCGATCCGTGACACCCAGTGCCGCGTCCGCCGAGACGTGCACGAATACTTCAGCCCGAGGCGCGCCGGTGCGCTCCCCCAGGAGTAATTCAGCGAACACATCGGCCCGAAGTTGGTCCATGGTGCGCTTCTCTTTGCGGGAGCGCATGGTCCGGGCGATGCGATTGACCCGAGCGTAGATCGTGGAGGCGACCTCGACGGGCAACTCCGCGACCAACTGCGCCATCGCGTCCTCGCGATGGCGAATCTCGACCCTTCTCTCCGATCTTCGCGCTCTTGCTCTCGCTTCGGCGCCACCCGGGTCGATCTTGTGCACGAGGTCACGGGTGATACGCCGGATCTGGCCGGCGTTCTTGTCGGTGATCCGGCCAACCAGGTCGACGTCGACCTTCCCAGCGAGATCGTCGGACAGGGGCGCCAGGACGTCGGAGATCTTGGCAGCGGCCAACCGGCTCAACGTGCCCGCCTCCATCGCCGCCAGCACATTCGGCAGGCGACTCATAACGTCGCGGGCGAGCCTGACCAGGTTCTCCGCAGCGCGCCTCGACAGGCACAACTCGAAGGCCACCTCGTCGACAACCGACCGCGCGTCACCACGCAACTCGGTCAACCGGTGCACTGCGCGCAGCTCGACCGCTTCGAGCTGCGCGTTCAGCCGCCGCGCGGTGAACAGGGCATCGACCGCCGAGCTGTCGTCAAACTTTCCGACTTCGGCAGGACTGAGAGAGAAGAAATGAGTACGTTTCACACAGACCAAGGTACATCAGTATCGAACGCGTGTTCCCAACACGAATGGGTAATTTCCGTTCACTCAGTCGCTAATGCAGAAAAACCCATGGCTCGCAACAAAAGTTCGACCAGTTCTTCTTCGTATCCGGACCCCAGGGCCACTTTACGCACGCTCAAACGCCAGAACAGCGGCCCCGGAAGGAAATCGAGGGCCATCTCCATGTTCAGGTCCGCCGGCAGCTCGCCACGAGCGATCGCTCTCCGCAACATCACCGCGCCTTGCTCGCGCCGAGGTTGGCCGATCATCGCCTGAATGGCGGCAGCGAGAGCCGGGTTTCGCCCCGCTTCGGCAGTGATATCAGGCAAAATCGCGGAAAAGTGCGGGTGAGTGAACCAGTTACGCAGCGCATCCACGAGGGCCAGCAGGTCGCCCCGCAGCGAACCGGTGTCCGCCACCACCGCCAGCGGAACGCTGAACTCCGACAACACCGCGATGACCATGTCCTGCTTCGACGGCCATCGCCGGTAGAGCGCACTCTTGCCGACCCCGGCACGCTTGGCCACCGCCTCCATCGACAGCCGCCCATAACCGTTGGCGGCGAGTTCGTCGAGCACGGCTTCCGCGATGGCCGAGGTGATCCGCGGCTGAAGCACGGCCGCCCCGGTCGGAGTACGGCGAGGGGTCATGGCCCACAGCATACGACTGGACGAGACGGACCCGTTCTGCGTAGGGTTGTGGACGGGACGGTGCCGTATCGTCCATTCGTAAAACCTCAGGAGCAGCAGTGTCCAGAACCGCCCGTGACCTGGTGGACGAAGCCCTTCGGCGAATCCTCGCCAAGGACATGACCGGCTTCGCCGAACTCTTCGCGACCGACGGAGTCCTCGAGTTCCCGTTCGCGGCGGCCGGCTACCCGGCGCGCCTCGATGGCCGCGACAACGTGCGCGAGTACCTACGCGACTACAACGACAACATCGTGCCGGAACGGGTCGTGTCCAGTGAGATCCACGACATCGCCGGCGCCGACCGCGTCGTCGTGGAGTTCGAGATCGCTGGCACGATCGTGGCGAGCGGAAAGCCCTACAGCCTGCGCTACATCGCGGTCATCACCGCGAAGAACGGTGAAATCGCTCACTACCGCGACTATTGGAGCCCGTTGGCCGCAGCGGAAGCGTTGGGCGGAGCCGACGAGCTCATGACGTTCGGCAACTCGACAACGGCCACGTCGTGAAAACATTGGTCCTCGGTGGCACCGGTACGACCGGCAGCCGGGTCGCGACGCTACTCGGACCGTCTGCCCGCGTCGCCACCCGCAAGCCGATCGCTGCAGACCAAGTCCGTTTCGACTGGGCGGAACCGGAAACTTACGTTCCGGCACTGGTCGGCATTGATCGGATATACTTGGTCGCGCCCATCAGCGAAGCTGAACCGACACCGATTGTCGAACCGTTCCTGGCAGACGCCCGCGACAATGGTGTTCGCCGGGTCGTGTTGCTGAGTTCGTCCGCGATCAGCGAAGACACACCCAGCTTGGGCACGCTTCAGCGTTTGGTACGAGAAGGCTTCCCGGAATGGACGGTCCTGCGACCCTCCTGGTTCATGCAGAACTTCATCGGCGAACATGCTGTCGCGCAAGGCATTCGGTCGGCCGGTGAGATCGTTACGGCCACCGGTTCGGGTCGCGTCGCTTTTGTCGACGCGGGTGACATCGCCGCGGTCGCCGCTCGTGCCCTGATCGATCCGCTACCGCACAACACTGACCACGTGATCACCGGTCCGCAGGCACTCAGCTACGCGGATGCCGCCGAAATCATCACCGAGGTCACGGGAAGGCCGGTGCGGCACCGCTCCCTCGGCACCGACGAACTCGCCGAGATGCTGACTACGACTGGCCTGCCATCGGAGTTCGCCGTCGTGCTCGCCGGGTTGGATGAACAGATCCGCCACGGTGCCGAGGATCGCGTCACCACGACGGTCGAAGAAGTCGTCGGCCGCCCCGCCCGGACGTTCGCCGAGTTCGTCAACGCGCATCGGGACAGTTGGCAATAGTCCGAGGGGGGTTGGCGATTCAGCCGGTGTCGTGCGCACAGCCACCGAATTAGCGTCCGGCAAGTGCGGATCATCGCTCCGAGCTTGATCGGGAGCGCCTAAGTCTTCCGCAAATCCTCCCCCCCTGTGAACCATATCGTCGCCGCTTCAACGTGGGGATGATCGTGGGAGCCGGAGCCGCCTACCCCAGCGGTGGCGACTTCGGCGCGTGGGAGATCGCGCTCACGGCTGAGCTAGGCTACGTCGCCTTCCGTGGCCTCGATTCGTGGACCTTCATCGGCATCGGCTGGCTGCTACACACGGCTTGCACCCTTGGAAAGGCACGTCGGTCCTGCCGTTCACGGAGGACTCGTCGCTTGGCTGGGCCGTTTGCGATCCCGTGATCGCGTTTAGCTGCGGGTAGCGCCAGGTGGCGTGCCTCTTCGGGGAAGGGGCACGCCACCTGCGCGACTACGTCAGCGGAGTGCCCGCTTCCTGATTCCCTGTGCTGTCACGGCCACGGCGAGAGCCGCCACCATCATCGCCGCGCTGACCCACAACGGGGCACGGAAGCCACTGCCGGTTCCGATGGCGATGCCGCCGAGCCACGGTCCGACCGCGGCGCCGACGTTGAAGGCGGCCGTCGCGAACCCGCCGGCAAGCGTCGGCGCATTCTCCGCCACGTAGAACACGCGCGAGATCAGCGTGGAGCCGGTCGCGAAGGCGAGCGTGCCCTGCACCAGGACGAGTACGACGGTGGCGAACACGTTGCCCGCCGTCAGCGCGAACAACGACCAGCCCACGATCAGTGCCACCATGCCGATAGTCAGCAGCGGAACCGGGTGCGTGTCACCGACCCGGCCGCCGATCGTCACACCGAGGAACGACCCGACGCCGAACAGCGCGAGCAGCACTGGGACCCAGCCGGCGCTGAGCCCGGTATCGGTGGTGAACAGCGGTGCGAGGTAGGTGAAAGCGCAGAAGGTCGCACCGTTCACCAAGGCGGCGACCAGCAGGATCACCAGCAGCCGGGTGTCGCGCAGCGACCGCAGTTCGCCGCGCACGCCTGCGTCCGCGACCTCCGGGCGACCGGCCGGAATGGCACGCAGGATCGCAATGAGCGGCGGCAGAGAAATCAACGCGACCGCCCAGAAGGCCGATCGCCAGCCCCACTGCTGGCCCAGCCAGGCACCGGCCGGTACTCCGGCGACGCACGCGACGGTAACCCCGCCGACCACGATGGACGTGGCCCGGGCTTTGGCGTTCGACGGCACCATGGCGTTGGCCGTCGCCAGTGCGGTGGCCCAGAACCCGGCGTTGGCCAGCGCCCCGACGACCCGGGTGACCAGCAGGACCTCGTAGCTCGTGGTGAGCGCACCGAGAACGTGCACCACCACGAAGGTGGTCAGGAAAATCGCCAACGTGCGTCGACGTGGCCAGCGCAGGCTCAGCGCCGCCATCAACGGTGCGCCGACGATCATTCCCACCGCGAAGCCCGAGGTGAGCAAGCCCGCGGCGGGCACGGAAACCCGCAGGTCGGCGGCGATCTCAGGGATGAGCCCGGACAGCATGAATTCAGAAGTGCCCTGGGCGAAAACAGCCAGCCCGAGCAGGTAGACGGCAAAAGGCATGAAGGACCCCATTGAGGACGTCGGGAAAACGGCAGCATTCAGCGATGTCCGAATAGGACAATTCGCGGATGGCTACCGTCTGGAGGCCTCGGGGCTGGACATGCCCGCAGGCTAGCCAGTCCCGGTGATCGCTGTCCACGCCTTTTACCGGCCCGCACGAGGTCAGCAGTCGCAGGTGATCCCGGCTGTCGGTGAGGTCAGCGGATCAGCGGGCCGCCGCACGACGCCGTCATCGGTTTCGACGCCGAACCCTTCCCGGATCCAATACTCGATGCCACCGATCATCTCCTTGACCTCGTACCCGAGCTCGGCAACGGCCAACGCTGCTCTGGTCGCGCCATCGCAACCTGGGCCCCAGCAGTAGGTGACCACCGGCAGTGATGGGTCGAGCGAATCCACGCCTCGACGGGCGATGTCCGCAGTCGGCAGGTGCAGGGCGCCTGGGATACGGCCCTGCGTCCAGGCCAAGGCACCGCGTGAATCCAGCAGGGTGAAGCCGGGAGTTCCAGATGCCATCGCGGCGTGCACGTCGGCGACGTCCGTCCGGAACCGCAGCTGGGCGGTGAAGAAGGAGACAGCGTCCGAGGAGGTGATCGTCATGGGTAGAACGCTAGGCGAGACGTCGGGCACCAGGAACGGACGTTCCACGGCGTATTATTGGGTCGACCGTGGCTTCCCTGGTATTTGTAGTCGATGACCGTTGAATCCCTGGACGATACCGATTGGCGCATCCTGGAGGCACTCCAGCTCGATGGCCGTGCCAGCTACGCGGACCTCGCCAGGACCGTCGCGATGTCGCCGAGCGCGGTGACCGAGCGCGTGCGGCGCCTGGAGGAAGCCGGGGTCATCGCCGGTTACTCCGCCGTGGTCGATCCGGAGCGGCTCGGCCTGGGCATCACCGCGCTCGTGCGGCTGCGGTACCCGACGGGCAATTACAAGCCGTTCAAGGATCTGATCGCGGTGACGCCCGAAATCCTGGAAGCGCACCACGTCACCGGCGAGGACTGCTTCGTCCTGAAGGTACTCACCAGGTCGATGCGGCACCTGGAGGCGGTCACCGGGCGGATCGCCGGCCTCGGCCCGGTGACTACGAGCGTCGTCTACTCGAGCCCGCTGTCGCGCCGCGATCTCACCCGGGGTCTCACAGTCGATCCGCAATAGATACCGCATCACAGGTTTTCTTCCGCGATCGCGTAGCTACACTGCCGATCATGCCGAACTTGCGGATTAGTACGACGCTGGCCGCCGTGGCGCTCACGCTGGTCGCCTGCGGCAGCGAGACGCCGGCGGGCAACGACAACGCCACCGGCGCGGTGAACGGCCCGGTCACCGTGTTCGCCGCGGCCTCGCTGACGGAGTCCTTCACCAAGCTCGGCCAGGAGTTCGAGACCGCGAACCCCGGCACGAAGGTCACCTTCAACTTCGCCGGCAGTTCGGCGCTCGCACAGCAGATCAACCAGGGCGCGCCCGCGGACGTGTTCGCCTCCGCCGCACCGGCCAACATGAAGCAGGTCAGCGACACGGGCGCGACCAGCAGCGAACCGGTCACCTTCGTCCGCAACCGGCTCGAGATCGCGGTGCCCAAGGGCAATCCGGCGGGCATCACCGGGCTCGTCGATTTCGCCAACGCCGAGCGCAAGATCGCGCTCTGCGACGAGAAGGTGCCCTGCGGAGCGGCCGCCAAGAAGGTCTTCGAAGCCGCCGGGGTGACGGCCGCGCCCGACACCCTCGAGCAGGACGTCAAGGCGGCGCTGACCAAGGTTCGACTCGGCGAGGTCGACGCGGCGCTCGTCTACCGGACCGACGTCAAGTCCGCCGGTGGCGAGGTCGACGGCATCGCGTTCCCGGAGGCCGACAAGGCGATCAACGACTACCCGATCGCCACCCTGTCGAAGGCTCCCAACGCCACCACCGCCGGCGCGTTCCTGCAGTTCGTGCTGTCGGAACGCGGGCGAGCCGTGCTCCGAGAGGCAGGTTTCGATACTCCATGACCGCACGCCGCAAGGCTCGCGGGCGGCTTCCCCTCGTTCTGCTCGTACCAGCACTGCTCGGCTTGGCGTTCCTCATGGTGCCACTGGCCGGGTTGATCATCCGGGCGCCGTGGAGCACGCTGCCCAGCCAGCTCCTGAGCCCGGAAGTCGGTGAAGCGCTTCGGCTGTCGTTGGTGTGCGCGAGCCTTGCCACGGTCATCTGCCTAGTGCTGGGCGTGCCGCTCGCCTGGGTGCTCGCGCGTGGCGAGGTACGCGGGCGCGGTGTGCTGCGTGCGCTGGTGACCGTGCCGCTCGTGTTGCCGCCGGTAGTCGGCGGGGTCGCCCTGCTGCTCGTACTCGGCAGGCGCGGGCCGATCGGTCAGTACCTCGACTCGTGGTTCGGCATCTCGCTGCCGTTCACCACGGCCGGGGTGGTACTCGCCGAGGCGTTCGTCGCGATGCCGTTCCTGGTCATCTCGGTCGAAGGTGCGCTGCGCGCCGCCGACCCCCGCTACGAGGAGGCCGCGGCGACGCTGGGGGCGTCGCGCTGGCTGACCTTCCGCCGGGTCACGTTGCCGTCGATCGCACCGGGGATCGTGGCGGGCACGGTGTTGTGCTGGGCTCGCGCACTCGGCGAATTCGGCGCCACGATCACCTTCGCCGGCAACTTCCCCGGCGAGACCACCACGATGCCGCTCGCGGTGTACCTGGCGCTGGAGGCCGATCCGGACGCTGCGATCGTGCTGAGCATGGTGTTGCTGATCGTGTCGATCGTGGTGCTGGCCAGTCTGCGGGACCGCTGGATCCGAGGTGTGTCGTGACCCTGCACGCCGATTTCCGGGTCGATCGGGACGGTGGGTTCCGCCTCGATCTGCGGTTGGCTGTCGCACCTGGCGAAGTGGTCGCCCTGCTCGGACCCAACGGCGCGGGCAAGACCACGGCGTTGCGGGCGTTCGCCGGACTGTTGCCGATCAGCGAGGGATCGCTGCGTTTGGACGATCGTGCCTGGGATGAACCTCCCCGGGAGTTCGTCCTGGCCGAGCACCGGCCGATCGGCGTCGTTTTCCAGGACTACCTGCTGTTCAACCACCTGTCCGCGCTGGAGAACGTCGCGTTCGGGCTTCGCGCGCGCGGCACCGACCGCGCGAAGGCACGACGCCTCGCAGCCGAATGGCTCGACAAGGTCGGCCTCGACGCGCACCACAACGTCCGGCCGAGGTCGCTGTCGGGCGGGCAGGCTCAGCGGGTCGCGCTCGCGCGGGCGCTGGTCACCGATCCCGAGCTGCTGCTGCTGGACGAACCACTCGCCGCGCTCGATGCCGGTACGCGGCTCCACATCCGCGCCGAACTGGGCCGCCACCTCGCGGACTACCCGGGACGTACCCTGCTCGTCACCCACGACCCCCTCGACGCGATGGTGCTGGCCGACCGGCTGGTGATCATCGAGAACGGCCGGGTGGTGCAGGAAGGCGCGCCTGCCGACGTGGCGCGGCGGCCGCGCACCGACTACATCGCCCAGCTGGTCGGGCTGAACCTGCACCGGGGTAAGGCCGCCGGCACCACCGTCGCACTCGATGCCGGTGGTGAACTCACCGTCGCCGAACCCGCCGACGGCGCCGTGCACGTGGCCTTCTCCCCCTCCGCCATCAGCCTGCACCTCGACCGGCCGACCGGCAGTCCCCGCAACACCTGGCCGGTCACCGTGCTGGGCCTGGAACAGCACGCGCACACGATCCGCGTCCACCTCGACGGGGAACCCGCCGTGCACGCCGACATCACCCCCGCGGTGGTCGCCGAGCTGCGGATCGTGCCGGGTGCCAGGCTGTGGGCAGCGTTGAAGGCCACGGAAATCCAGACCTACTCGGCGTGACGTGGGGTTCAGCGACTGGGCATCGGACGGTGACGAGTCGACAGCTTCGCCGGCCGCGAGTTCTTTGCCCCCTACAGCTTGGGCAGGCGTTGCTCGACCCCGAGCAGCGCGGCGAACGGATCGCCGACGTCCTTCAGGCGGTCGAACAAGGTGCGCACGGTCCAGCGGTCCGGGGTCAGGTCCGGGTCGTCCAGTTCGTCCCATTCGATCGGCACCGACACCGGGGCGCCCGGCTTCGGCCGGATGCTGTACGGCGCGACCAGGGTTTTGTTGATCACGTTCTGCGTGTAGTCCAGGCGCGCCAGGCCCTTGCGCTTGTCCTTGGTCCACTTCCAGCTGACCAGGTCGGGCACGGTCCGGCCGATCGTCTTCGACACGGTTTCGGTCCAGGCGCGGGTCTCGGCGAAGGTGTAGCGCGGTTCGACCGGCACCCACACCTGGATGCCGCGCTGCCCGGTGATCTTCGCGCGACCTTCGAGCCCCAGGTGCGACAACGCGGTGCGATGCAGGCGGGCGAGCACCAGCAGGTCGTCGAACGAGGTCTCCGGGCCCGGGTCGATGTCGAACAAGGCCCAGGTCGGGTGTTCGACATCCGGGATCCGCGACGTCCACGCGTGCAGCTCGATCGCGCCGTAGTTCGCGAGCCAGGCCATCGCGGGCAAGCTGTCCGGCACCAGGTAGTACTCCACGTCACCGGCCTCGGCCTGTTCGTGGTGCCAGCGCTTGAGCCACTTCGGCGCGTGGCCGGGTACTTCCTTGTGCCAGAACCCCGGTTTTTCGACGCCGTTCGGGAAGCGGTGCGTGTTCAGCGGACGACCGGCCAGGTACGGCAGCATCGTCGGCGCGATCAACGTGTAGTAGCGGATGAGGTCGCGTTTGGTCAGTGGCTCCTCGCCGTCGCGACCCGGCACCAGGACCTTGTCCAGATTGGTCAGGTTGAGGGACCGGCCGGCTAGTTCCCAGGTTCCTTTCGCGCCCAGTTCCTCGAGTGCGGCCATCTCGTCCTCGGTGGGCGGCTCCCATTGCGCGGTGCCCATCCGCACTTCAGCCTCAGCGGCCGGCAGGTCGCTGCGCCACAACGCATCGGGCTTGGCCGCGACCTCGTCGTTCGTGCGGCCGGTTTTCACCGACTTCGGGTGGTCTTCGGCGTCCCAACCCGGCTGCGCGTACTCATCCTGCTTGTGCAGCATGAACCACTGGTCCTTCTCGGACTCCGCGCGACGCGGGCGGATCAGCACGAAGAGGCCGTGCAGTTTTTCGCCGTAGAGGTTGAAGTGGAGGTTGCCGTTCTCGATGGCCTGCAGCGGGTCGTCGGTGTCGACCGGCTCCCAGGTGCCACGGTCCCAGACGATCACGTCGCCGCCGCCGTACTCGCCCGCCGGGATCACGCCCTCGAAATCGGCGTACTCGATCGGGTGATCCTCGACGTGCACGGCCATGCGGCGCGCCTTGGGGTCGAGCGTCGGCCCCTTGGGCACCGCCCAGCTGACCAGCACCCCGTCGATCTCCAGCCGGACGTCGTAGTGGCGGCGGCGGGCGCGGTGCCGCTGCACCACGAAGCGGTTGCCGTCCGGTTCGACCTTGCCGTCACCGGCGGGTTCGGCGGTGCGCGTGAAGTCGCGCATCGACTGGTACTTGGCCAGCCGATCGTTCTTCGCGCGCTTGTTCACACCTATCGATATACCCATCCGACGTCCGCGAGAAAAGCCCCGTTGTCACATCCACCGCCTGGTGAGCGTCAGTGCGATGACGAAGGGACGCGAAAGTGGACGATGGCACGACCCCGGCGGCGGCGTTCGAAATGCACCACGCTCACCTGCGAGCGGTCGCCCACCGTCTGCTCGGCTCGCCGGGCGAAGCGGACGCCGCGATGCGAGAAGCGCGAGCGCGACTGGAACGCGCGGGAGTCGGCGATCCCGAGCACCTCGGCAACTGGCTGACCGCGGTGGTTGCGCGGGTGTGTATCGACCTGCTGCGCGGGCACAAGTCCGACGTCGAACAAACGCACGAGGCCCTGCTCGCCGATTCCATCGGGCTTGCGCTGGTGGTCGCACTGGACGAGCTGACCTCGGCCGAGCGGCTGGCATTCGTGCTGCGCGACCTGTTCGCGATGCCGTACGACGAGATCGCGCCGATCGTGGACCGCTCCCCCGCCGTCACGCGCCACCTCACCGAGCGCGCCCGAAGCCTCGTGCGGGGTGCGGCGCTCGATTTTTGAACGCCTACGTCGTTCAGATGTTAGCGTCATCTGAACGACGTCGGAGAGGAGCACGATGGTCCGGCTCAGCAGGGCGGAGCTGCAGGAGCACAACCGGGCAAAGGTGCTCAGGGCCGCGCGCGAGGAGTTCGCCGAGCGCGGTTTCCGCGAGGCGAAGGTCGACGCGATCGCCGAACGTGCCGAGCTGACCCGTGGCGCGGTCTACTCGAACTTCCCTGGCAAGCGCGCGTTGTACTTCGCCGTGCTGGCGGAACTGGCCGAACAGGCGGACGCTCCCCCGCACGCCAAGCCCGGACGGGATTTGCGCGAAGCGCTCGGTGCGCTCGCACGCACATGGGTGACCCGGTTGCCCATCGCGGATGTCGGTGCGCCGAAGACGGCCAGGCTCGGCGTGGACCTCGTGTCCGAAGTCGGCTCCGACGAGCAGCTTCGGCGGCCGTTCGCGCAGTTGATGAAGCTCGACGGGTTGCTGCTGGGTCTGGCGATGGAGCGGTTGCAGCCGCCGGAGCGGCCACCGGGCGCACCGCCGCGCCGACTGGTCCGGGTCGCCGAGTCGGTTCTGACGACGCTGCACGGCGCGAGCCGGCTGGCGGCAGCCGCGCCGGGCTTCGTCGAACCGTTCGACGTGGTCAGCGCCTGTGAACAGCTCGCGGATCTCGACCTCAACGACTGGTGGGCGGCGCCGTCGACGCCGTCGACGAGTCGCGAGATGAGCGAGCCGTGGGCGCCTCAGGAGGTGGTCGACCTGGTGCGCGGTGAGGCCGTGTCCCTCGACGATGGCGTCGTGATGGTTGTCGGGCTGCATCGGTTGGCGGCGGTGGAGCACGCCGTTCGTTCAAGCGACGGGGTGACCGCGGTGCTGGTCACGAGCTCGCCGGACGAACTGATGCCACTGGCCCGGTTGACCATCGCCGAGCTCGCGAGCTGTGTGCGTTCCGCTTTCCCGGCGGCGACCTGGCCTCCCCTGCGGGTCGTCTGCGACGCACCGGGAACTCTCGCCGCGGCGGCGGGCGTGCACACGATCGACGACGAGACGGAGGCTGCGGTCCGTATCGAGGGCGGGCGGATCGTCGCCCGCGCCGACGGCTCCGGGGCCGGTCACGCCGTCGCGAGCACACTCGGCAAGGTTGCAAACTGAAACACGTTCTAATAATGTCCGCCGGGTGAGACACGGGATCGTGCTGTTCACCAGCGACCGGGGCATCGCGCCCGCCGCCGCGGCCAAGGCCGCCGAGGCAGCGGGTTTCGACACGTTCTACGTACCCGAGCACACCCACATCCCGGTCAAGCGGGAAGCACCGCATCCGGGCACCGGCGGCGCGGCACTGCCGGACGACCGGTACCTGCGCACGCTCGATCCGTGGGTGGCGCTGGCGACCGCCGCTTCGGTGACCACCCGCATCCGGCTCGCGACCGCGGTGGCGCTGCCCGTGGAGAGCGATCCGATCACGCTCGCGAAGACGATCGCCAGCCTGGACCACCTGTCCGGCGGACGGGTCACGCTCGGCGCCGGGTTCGGCTGGAACGTCGACGAACTCGCCGACCACGGGGTGCCGGGGGCGAAACGGCGGACGGTGCTGCGGGAGTACCTCGAAGCGATGCGCGCGCTGTGGACCGATGACGAAGCCAGTTACGCCGGGGAGTACGTCTCGTTCGGTGCGAGCTGGGCGTGGCCGAAACCGATCCAGTCGCACATCCCGGTGCTGGTAGGCGCCGGGGGCAACGAGCGGACGTTCCGCTGGATCGCGAAATCGGCCGACGGCTGGCTGACCACACCCGGCGACGTCGAAATCGACGACCAGGTGGCGTTGTTGCGGCAGATCTGGCGCGAGGCCGGTCGGGCCGGCGAACCGGAGGTCGCCGCGTTGAGCGGCAAGCCCGATCCCGAGCGGATCGCGCACCTCGCCTCGATCGGCGTCACCGAACTGATCTTCGGACTGCCGGACCGTGAACCCGACGAGGTCACCGCCTGGCTCGGCCGGTTGGCCGGCAAGCTCGGCATCGGCTGAAAGTCCCGGTAGAACTGGAGTTATGGCCGAACTCCTGGCACTTCTCGGGCGCGGGCTACTGGTGGTCATCGGACACCTGGCGCCCCTCGTCGATTGGTTCGACGTGCGCGAGCGACGCCGCCGGCGCACCCGCGCGGAGACCCTCGCCCGCGGCGAACGCACCGAAATTCCGTGCGTGCTCAAGGACGCCGAGCTGACCGGGGGCGCGGAGCAGGAGGGTTACCTGGCCGTCGGCGGTGGTTCGCCGGTGACCTGGCGCGGTCAGGAATTCGCCCCGGGAACGCTGACCATGCAGGCCGTCGACCGACAGGCGGTCACCTTTCACTCCGCGGACCGGCGGACCGAACTGCGTGTGCACCCGGACGAGGCCGGGCCGATCCTGCGCGCGCTCGAATAACCGACGGCACCCCTGGGTACTCGATCTTCACGAACCATCGACGAATGGAGGCCGAGATGCCGTCCTTCGACGACGAATTGTGGAACGAGTTCCACCGCGTGGTGAACATGACCTCCCGCGAGTTGGACGATTGGCTGCGCACGGACGACGCCGGGCCCGAAGGTGAGGCGCTGCCGGACCAGGCGGGACGCGCGCTGGGCAGGCAGGTGCTCGCGGTCCTGCGCAAGCGGCGCGTCGATCTCGACAACGACGATGAGCGCGTGATGCGCAAGGTCGTCGATCGGGTGCACGCGGAGCGCCGCGATGACCTGGAGCCCACGCCGGGTCAGGCCGCTTGGCGGCACAAGCTGATGTCCATCGGGCACGACCCGCTCAAGCCGGCGCGCACCTGAAGCGGGCTTGGGCTACCAGCCGCGGATCCGTTGCCATAGTTCACCATCGGACAGGTGGTACTGGTCGTGCTGGGCGGCGGTGGCGCACGCGTGGATCGGCAGGATGCGAACCTGGGTGCCGATCGGCAGGTCGGGGAGTGGTTCTGGGCTGCCCGGCCGGAGCGCGAGAATGCCGTGTTCCTGGCTGGCGTCGGTCATCAGCACGTCGGGGTACAGCTTGCCGTCGAAATTCGCGACGAGGCCGTAGCGCTGGTCGACGCGCTGCCGTTCGGTGCCGCGATCGCGTGAGGTCGCCATCCAGCCGCCGTCGGTCAGGATCCAGCCCTTGTCGCGGCGGTGGCCGATCACCGTGGTGACCACGCTGAGAGCGAGGTCGTCGATCTGGCAGACGCCGATTCCGGCCATCACCAGGTCGAAGAAGACGAAGTTTCCCGCGCGGACCTCGGTCACGCCGGTGAGGTCCTCGGCGAAGTGCGCGGTCGGCGTCGAGCCGACGCTCACCACCGGGACCTCGTGCCCGGCGTCGCACAATTCGACGGCGACCGCGACGGCGGCCAGGCGTTCCTGCTCGGCGGCGGCAGCGAGCGCGGCCGGGCTGTCAGCGAAGTAGGACTCGCCGGCGTGAGTGAGTACGCCCCGCAGGTCGGCGCCGAGTGCGCGGGCGATCTCCAGCGCGGCCGGGTCGCCGGGGACGATGCCACCGCGGTGGCCGTCGCAGTCGACCTCGATCAGGGCGGGGATGCCGGGCACGACCTGGTCCACGCTGTCGACCAAAACGACGAGGTCAACGCCGCGTTCGCGCAGCGCGCGCACGCGGTCGAGCTTGTCGGGCGAAAAACCGACGGCGTAGAGGATGTCGGTGAAGCCCGCGTCGGCGAAGGCCTCGGCTTCGGCGAGGGTGGAGACGGTGATCGGGCCCGTGCCGCCGTCGAAGAGCAGGCGCGCGACCTCGACCGACTTCGCGGTTTTCACGTGCGGGCGCAGCGTGGTGTCGCCGAGGCGGTGGCGCAGCCGGCGGATGTTGGCTTCGAGCTTGGCTCGGTCGAGCGCGAGGTACGGGGTGCCCATGCCAGCGAGTATAGACAAACTGTCTAGGCCTTAGACAGTCGGTCAAGCCAAGGGTGGTCGTCGGCGATCGCGTGGACGAGCCAGCGCCGCTGCTCGCTGGTGAGCAGGGGCAGCGCGGCGTCGAAATCGACGACGTCCTTGGAGCGGACGTTCCGCGACTTGTAGTAGAGCTGGATTTCCGGCGCGAGCACCGGGAGGCCGTCCGGGGTGGGCCAGCCCAGCGAGGTGATCGGCCGACGCAACGAGGGATCCGGTCGGGCGATCCAGTCGGGGCCGTCGGAATTATCGACCATGAGCTGCAGGCGCCACGGTTCGCCGGGGCCCGGGCGGCACCAGATGTCATGGACGGCGTCCGGGAGCACTTCGCCCACTCGCCACGGCCGGAGGTGGCCCGGTGGGTCAGCCGCCCACCATTCCCAACCGGGCAGCGCTTGCTGCGCGAGGAGGTGGTCGCGGCGGAGCAGGAGCACGTCGATGTCGGCGTGTTCACGAAATGAACGACCCACGAACAGCTCGATCGCGTAGCCGCCCGCGAGCCACCACGGTGCCGGAAAGGCCTCGAAGAGCCGGTGCACTTCGGCGGGCGTCACCGGATTCCATGGCATTCGGGTCAAATCCACGCCGCCGATGATGACAGCGGTGGCGGGTGTGATCGACGGTAGATTCGACAGGCCCCGGAAGCGACCACCGACGAAGGGAACGCCGATGACCGCGCATCCGCTCTCCGCGCTCACCGCCGACGAAATCAACGACGTGCGGCGGGTGCTCACCGATGCCGGGCACATCGGCGCCGACACCCGGTTCGCCTACGTCGGCCTGGACGAACCCGACAAGCGCGAGGCCGCACCGGAACGGCGGGCCCGGGTGTTGCTGCTCGACCTCGGAACGGGAGTGGCGAACGACGCGCGCGTTTCGTTGACGACCGAAGCGGTGGAGGTCGTCCCGATCGACGCGGCGCTCGGGCAGTTGCCGATCCTCGACGAGGAGTTCGGCATCATCGGGCCGATCCTCAACGACTCACCCGAATGGCTGGCGGCACTGGAAAAACGCGGGGTCGATCCGAAGTCGGTGATCTTCGCGCCGTTGTCGGCAGGCAACTACGGTTATCCGGACGAGGTCGGCAAACGCCTGTTGCGCGTGCTCGCCTTCCGCCAGGACTTCCCCGAGGACCACTGCTGGGCGCACCCGGTCGACGGGCTGTGTGCCTATGTCGACGTGATCGGCCGCAAACTGCACAAGCTGATCGACTACCGCGAATTCGAGGTACCGGCGGAATCCGGGAACTACACCGACCCCGAACTGGCCGGCCCGCCGCTCGAAGGGCTCAAGCCCATCGAGATCCGGCAGCCGGAAGGGCCGTCCTTCCGGTTCGACGGCGACGAACTGCATTGGGCCAACTGGTCGCTGCGCGTCGGTTTCGACACCCGCGAAGGGCTGGTTCTGCGCAAGCTCGCGTTCGGCGGACGGTCGATCGTCGAACGCGCGTCCATCGCCGAAATGGTGGTGCCCTACGCCGACCCGTCGCCGGTCCGGTTCTGGCAGAACTACTTCGACACCGGCGAGTACCTGTTCGGGCGGTACACGAACTCGCTGAAGCTGGGCTGCGACTGCCTCGGCGAAATCACCTACCTCGACGTGACCGTCGCCGACGAACTCGGCAATCCGCGCGTCATCGAAAACGCCATCTGCGTGCACGAGGAGGACTTCGGCACGCTCTGGAAGCACACCGACCTGTTCACCGGGATCGCCGAGACCCGCAGACAGCGCCGCCTGGTGATCAGCTTCTTCACCACCGTCGGAAATTACGACTACGGCTTCTACTGGTACCTCTACCTCGACGGCACCATCGAGTGCGAAGTCAAGCTCACCGGGTTCCTGTTCACCTCGGCCTATCCCGAGGAGGGCTCCGACTACGCCACGCAGGTCGCGCCCGGCCTCGGCGCGCCGTACCACCAGCACCTGTTCTGCGCGAGGCTCGACATGGCCGTCGACGGTGGAGCGAACGCCGTCGACGAAATCGACGTGGTGGCGCGGCCGATGGACGAGGCGAACGAGTACGGCAACGCGTTCACCATCCAGACCACCCGGTTGACCAGCGAAACGGCCCGCGACGCCGCGCCGAACCGGGTCTGGCGCGTGGTCAACCCGGACAAGGTGAACCGGATGGGCGAGCCCGTCGGGTACACGCTTTCGGTGCAGCAGTCGCCGACGCTGCTGGCCGATCCGCGGTCGGTGATCGCGGCCAGGGCCGGGTTCGCCACGAAGCACCTGTGGGTCACCCGGTACGCGCCGGGCGAGCGCTACGCGGCCGGCGATTTCGTGAACCAGAGCCCCGGCGGTGACGGGCTGCCCGCCTACACCGCCGCCGGGCGTGACATCGACGGCGAGGACATCGTGCTGTGGCACACCTTCGGCCCGACGCACGTGCCGCGGTTGGAGGACTGGCCGATCATGCCGGTCGACCACGCGAAGTTCACCCTCAAGCCGACCGGGTTCTTCGACCGCAACCCGGCGCTGAACGTGCCCTAGCCGAAGTAGCCGTCGAACAGGATCTGGTTGATGCGGGTGGTGGTTTCGACGCCGGTCTCGAAACCACCCTCGACGACCTGGGTGTTGTTCATGACGGCCACCGTGTAGCGCTCGTCCGGGCCGACGAAGCCGACCGTGTTGACCAGCCACGAGCCGTCGTCGTTGTCGTCGGACCAGCCGTTCTTGTTGCCCGGTTTGGCGGCCGGGCCCGCGCCCCACACGCCCCACTGCTGGTTCGCGTCCACCGCGCGCATTTCTTCGACGAGGTAGTCGCGGTGCTCGGCGGGCATCTTCTCCAGCACGAAGTTCATCAGGCGGTCGAGGTCGTTGGCGGTGGTCAGGATCCAGCCCCAGTGGTGCGGGTGCTCGTCGGTGAAGCGCATGTCGGTCATGCCGTAGGACGGGAAGCGGGTGGCGAAGTCCTCGCCGCCGTAGCGGTTCCACAGGGTGTGCGCAGCGTCGTTGTCGCTGGTGTTGAGCATCGCGTGCATGAGCGCGCGGTCCTCGTCGGTCAAATCGACGGCGCCCGCGTCGTCGCGCAGGAGGAGGTCGACCACCATCGCCAGTTTCGGGGTGGAGCAGGCCCAGATCAGCGTGTCGGAGTTGGCGTTGCGCCAGGCGGCGCCGGTCTGGCGGTCGTGCACCACGAGCCCGGCGAACCCGGGGCGGCTGCGCGCGTACAGCTCGGCGCGGATGATGCGCTTGCCGAGGCCGGGCTCGAAGCCGGCTGCCGCGGCCTCCTCCGCGACGGGGGCCGGGCGCGCCTGGGCAACCGGGCTGGTGACCAGCGCGGCGAGCAACAACGTGGACAACACACTGGAAACGACCCGGCGGCCGGAGGATTTCACCTACGCGACCTTAGCGGTCGGGGGCGGTGGTGGGGACCGCCGAGCGCACCGAACTGGTCGGCGGGGCTGAGGGAGGCGCTCGGGTGGGTGGTTGGGCGGCCGGTTGGCTGTCCGAGGTCGGTAGGTTCGGCGGCCGGTCGGCGGGCTGGGTTGGGGATGTGGGGGCGCCGAACCGGGGCACGAACGGCTCTCCGCGCGGGACCGGGTCGTTGGAGGGGACGAGGCCCGAGGTGGATCGTCGACGCTGGCCGGTGGGGCGGCCGGGGTCGCTGAGCTGCTCCGATGCGCGCCTGGCTCCTTGGAGGCTGCGCAACGCCACGGCCCGGGCGGTGGAGCCGTTCGGCATGGGCACGCGGGAGTCGGCGTTCGGGGTGGGCATGAGGGTAGGGCGTTCGGCACCGGGGCGGGGGCGTTCGGGGGGTGGGTTAGCTGGTCATGCGGCCTGCCCATTGGCTCAGGTCGTCTCGGCGGATGGCGGCGGCCATCAGCTCCGGGAAGAGGTCGGGGGTGCAGGCGAAGGCGGGCACACCCAGCTCGGCTAGGGCGGCGGCGTTTTCCCGGTCGTAGGAAGGGGCGCCTGAGTCGGAGAGGGCTAGGAGGGCGACCATTTGCACGCCCGCGCCCGTGAGTTCGGCGGCTCGGCGTAGCAACTCCTCTCGGACGCCGCCTTCGTAGAGGTCGCTGATCAGCACCAGCAGCGTGTTCGCCGGGCTGGTGATCAGGGTTTGGCAGTAGGCCAGGGCGCGGTTGATGTCGGTGCCGCCACCTAGCTGGGTGCCGAAGAGGACGTCGACTGGGTCGGCCAGGTGTTCGGTCAGGTCGGCGATCTCGGTGTCGAAGGCGACGAACCGCGTGCTCAGCGAGTGCATCGACGCCAGCACCGCGCCGAACACCCCCGAGTACACCACCGACTCGGCCATCGAGCCCGACTGGTCGACGCACAGGATCACCTCCCGCCGCACCTGGCGGGCGCGGCGGCCGTAGCCGATCAGCCGTTCCGGGATGATCGTGCCCAGCTCGGGCGAGTAGTGCCGCAGGTTGGTGCGAATGGTGCGCGACCAGTCGACGTCGGACAGGCGCGGGCGGTGGGTGCGAGCGGCGCGGTCGAGCGCACCCCGGACCGCGGCCCTGGTCGGTTCGGCCAGTCGATCTTCCAGCTCGGCGACCACCTCGCGGACGACGCCGCGCGCGGTTTCCTTTGTCTCCTGCGGCAGCACGCTGTTCAACGACAGCAGGGTGCCGACGAGGTGGATGTCCGGCTCGACAGCCGACAACAGCTCCGGTTCGAGCAGCATCCGAGTCAGGCCCAGCCGGTCCACGGCATCGCGCTGCATCACCTGGACGACCGTGCCGGGGAAGTAACGCCGGATGTCGCCGAGCCAGCGCGCCACCCGCGGTGAAGAACCGCCCAGCCCGCCGGTGCGGCGGCCGCCGCGTGCTTCGTCCGGTGGGGCGTCGTACAACGCGGCCAGCGCGCCGTCCACGCCACTGTCCTCATCGGACAGTCCGGCCCCGGTGCCGTCGTCCTCGCCGCCGAGCACCAGCCGCCACTTCCGCAACCGCTCCTCGGTCATCGGCCCACCCCCAGCAGTGTCGCGAGCACCGGCAGCACGGCCTCGGCCCGTTCCTCGTCGAGTTCTTCGGTCACCACGGCCTTCCGGGCACCACCGCCGGAAGTCAGCCCGGCCGCGCGCTCCCCGATGGCCCGCTTCTCCGGCCCGGCGAACGCGCCGAAAGTGCGTCGCAGCAAGGGAAGCACCTCGGTGAACTGGTCGCCGGGAATGGCCGCGAGCCAGGCGTCGATCACCCGCAGCAGCCTGTCGTCGTGGACCAGCAACAGGGCGCCACCGGCGAAGAAGCCCTCCACGTAGGCCGCGCCCTTGACCGGTTCGACGCCCGCGGTGAGCACGCGCGCGAGCCGGACCTCCACGTCGCCGGTGTCCAGCCGATCGGCGTCGAGCAGGATGCGCGCCAGCTTCCCGGCGAGCAACGACGGCAGGCCGGGCGCGTCGATCAGGCCGACGAGCGCGTCGATCCAGCGCTCTTTCGCGCCGTCGTCGAGCAGGGTGGTCGCCTCGTGCACGTCGTCGACCAGTTCGCCGAGGCGCGTGGCCGCGTCGTCGTCGAGGTTGTGCGCGGCGGGCGGCAGGCCGGCGCACACCCGCGCCAGCATGCGGTCGGCGACCACGCGCAACGCACCGACGTCGGTACCGCGGACGTCGCCGTACCGGGTGACCCTGGCGAGCGCGGGCAGCGCGGCCATCAGATGCGCCACGTCGGCGTCCGCGGCGGCGCGTTCGTCCAGTGCGGCCAGCACCTCGGGCAGCGCGTCGGTGAGGTCGGCGAGCAGGCAGTCCTCCACCGCCGTGGTGATCTCCGGCAACGGCGGCCGCCCGGCCACCACCTTCCGGACCACCTCGGTGGCCGCGACCGGCACCGTGGTGCCGTAGACCGCGGCGGCGATCAGGTCCACCTCGAACGAGGGTTCCCAGGCCAGTTCCCAGGTCTCGCGGAAGGTGCCCTTGCCCCGGATCGCGGAGACTTCCCTGACGCCCCAATGGATGCCGAGAATGCGCAGGCGGTGCAGCAGCCGTGACTTCCCGAGCCCGGAATCGGTGCGCAGGTCGAGGTCCAGCTCGCGGACCACCGGATCCCGCTTCAGCCGCAGCCGCCGGGCGGTGGCCGTCAGGTCCGCGGCCAGCGGCGCCTGCGGGACCTGCTCGGACACCGCGCCGAGCCGCTCCCCCACCATCAGCTTCTCGACGACGAGCTTCCCGCGCAGTTCGTCACCGTCGCAGAGCACCGCCTGGATGGACTCCGACACCTCGGCCAGCCCGGCCGACGACCGGTCCCGCAGGGTGGCCAGCGTGTCGGCGAGCCGGACCGCCTCGATCACGTGCGCGGTGGACACCGGCAGGTCCTGGTCGCGCAGCACCGCGGCGGCGTCGGTCATCCAGCGGGCGGTGACGTTCTCGTCGGTGGTGAACAGGTGGTGGTACCAGCCGGGGGAACGCACGCCGGCGCCGTAACCGCTGGCCCCGGCCAGCCGCCCGTGCGTCCACGGCACCCAGGTGCACGAAACCTTCCGCTTCGGCAGGCCCTTGAGCACGGCCTGGTCGCGGTTGGCCGGCGGCAGGGGGCTCGCCAGCGCGGGCACGTGCCAGGCCCCGCAGATCACCGCGATCCGTTCGTAGCCCTGTTTGATCGTGCGGCGCAGCACCGTGCGCATGTACGCCTCGCGCCGCTGCTCGCGGACGTCGGAATCGGGTTCGTCCTCGCGCAGGGCCGTCATCGCCTCGGCGATCACCTCGAACGGCGAGGTCCCGTCACGCCAGTGCTCGATCTTGTCGTCCCACCAGCGTTCCGGGTCGTCGTACCCGGCCACGGCGGCCAGCCGCGCGAGCGGATCCGCCGCGCGACCGGACCTGGTGCCGTCCGGCTCGGCGAACTGGAACGCGGCGGGCAGGTCGCAGAAGTGGACCGGCACCTCGTGCTCGACCGCGTACCGCAGCGCCTGCCACTCCGGGCTGAACAGGGCGAACGGCCAGAACGCCGCGCGCGAGACGTCGTCGCTCGCGTAGGCGAGCAGCGCCACCGGCGGCCGCAGGTCGCGGACCAGCGGCACCAGCGCGTCGGCCTCCGGCGGGCCCTCGATCAGCACCACGTCCGGCGCCAGCTCGGCCAGTTCGGTGCGCACGGCCCTGGCCGAACCGGGGCCGTGGTGCCGGATGCCGAGCAGATGCACGCTCACCCGGCGATCTCCTGCCCGGCGCGGTAGAAGTCGTCCCAGCCCTCGCGCTCGCGGACCACGGTTTCCAGGTACTCCACCCAGATCGCGCGATCGGCGACCGGGTCCTTGACCACCGCGCCGAGAATGCCCGCGGCCACGTCGTGCGCGCGGAGCACCCCGTCGCCGAAGTGCGCGGCGAGCGCCAGGCCCCCGGTGAGCACGCTGATCGCCTCCGCGGTGGAGAGCGTGCCCGACGGCGACTTCACCGCGGTGCGCCCGTCCTCGGTGCGCCCGGCCCGCAGCTCGCGGAACACGGTGACCACGCGCCGGATCTCGGCCAGGTCGGCCACGTCGGCGGGCAGTTCCAGGGACGCGCCCAGCTGCGCCACCCGCCTGCTGACGATCTCCACCTCGGCCTCGGCGGTGTCCGGCAACGGCAGCACCACCGTGTTGAACCGGCGGCGCAGCGCGCTGGACAGCTCGTTGACGCCCTTGTCGCGGTTGTTCGCGGTGGCGATCAGGTTGAACCCCGGCCGCGCCTGGACCTCGGTGTTCAGCTCCGGCACCGGCAGCGTCTTCTCCGAGAGCAGGGTGATCAGCGAGTCCTGCACGTCGGCCGGGATGCGGGTCAGCTCCTCGAGCCGGGCGATGCGGCCGTCGCGCATGGCCCGCAGCACCGGGCTCTCCACCAGCGCCTGGTCGCTCGGCCCCTCGGCGATCAGCCGCGCGTAGTTCCAGCCGTAGCGGATGGCCTCCTCGGCGGTGCCCGCGGTGCCCTGCACCAGCAGCGTGGAGTCCCCGCTGATCGCCGCCGCCAGGTGCTCGGACACCCAGGTCTTCGCGGTACCGGGCACGCCGAGCAGCAGCAGCGCGCGATCGGTGGCCAGGGTGGCCACCGCGACCTCGATCAGCCGCCGCTGCCCCACGTACTTCGGGGTGATCTCGGTGCCGTCCGCCAGCGTGCCGCCGAGCAGGTACTGCACCACCGCCCACGGCGACAGGCGCCACGACGGCGGGCGCGGGCGGTCGTCGACGGCGGCCAGCGCCGCCAGCTCGTCGGCGTGGTCCTGCTCGGCGTGCGGCCGCAGCACAGTGGAAGTCATGCCAGCTCCTCGTACATCTCACGGCGGAAGTTCAGGGTTTCGGCCAGCGCCCGCCGCCAGGGCGCCGAACCGGGTTCGGGCGCGGTGGTGGCCAGCGGGTGCCCGAGGCACTCCGGTGGCACCGTGCGCGCGATGGTGACCGCGGCGTGGGCGACCGCCCTGGTGTCCTCGCGGCCGGCCAGCCAGTCGAGCAGCACCGTGCCCACTTCGGGCGGCCACGGCGCGGGCAGGTCGACCACCAGCCGCGCCACCGCCTCCGGGCGGGCCTGGCGGATCAACCGCGCCAGCACCTTCGCGCGTTCGGGTGGGGCCAGCACCTGGATCAGCGTGCCCGCGTCGGCCCGGCCGGGGTCGGCGTCGAACAGCGCCTTCGCCCAGCGCGCGTCCCGGTGCCGCACGGCGACCACGGTCCAGCCCTCGCGCAGCACCGACGCGGGTGCGCCGCGCACGCTCAGCCGCACGAGTTCGGCCGGGGTGCCGAACTCGGCCCAGAACTCGGGCGGGGTCGCCGCGACCACCTGCCGCAGCCAGCGGGTGTCACCGTCGGGGACCTCGACCTCGAGCACGTCCTCGCGCACGTGGATCAGCGGTCGCAGGCGCTCGGCCATCCGGCGGCCGAGCGCGGACCCGGGCACCCTGGCCAGCAGCGCCGACGCCAGTTGCCGGACCGAAGCGGCCCGATCGCCGAGCGCGGCTTCGAGGAACGGCTCGTCCTCGGCGCGCAGGTGCTCACCGAGCAGTTCGAGCACGGTGGCCCTGACCTCGGCGGGTTCGCTCTCCCAGCTGCCGAGGAACGCCGCGCGGGCGCCTTCGGGATCGGCCACCAGCGCGACCGCCAGCCAGGAGCGCCGCTGCGCCGGGGAACCGAAGCGCCAGTCGTCGGCCCCGGTGCCCGGCTCGGGCGCGGCGGCGGTGAGGAAGCGCCATTCCGGGTTCAGCCCGGCCAGCCACCGCCCGGCGGGACCGGCGACCAGTGCCACCGGCCCGCGCAGGGCCGGTTTCGCGCGGGCGGATTCGGCGAGCGCGGGCAACCGCTCCGGCGGCACGCGCAACCCGCGCGCGGCCACCACGCCGAGCCACTCCGCGAGCAGTTCGGGACGGCTCGCGGTGAGCAGGCGGGCCAGCCGCTCCCTGGCCGCGTCGGGCAGGTACGGCCGGTGGTCGGTTTCGGCCACCGGCAAAGTTTCCGCCGCGCCCTCCGGCTGCCAGCCCGCCCGCCGGTACGCGGTGAGCAGGGCACCCGCGGTGAGCAGCGCGTCCGCCGGATCGGCGCGCTCACCGGCCAGCTCCCGCACCGCGGGCGGCAGCGCGCCCAGGTCCGGCGCGCGCCGCCGGGTGCCGAGCAGCGCGACCCCGACCAGATCCTCCCAGGCCGTCACAACCGCACCGCCCGATCCCCGTCCCAGCACAGCAGCGGCCGCAGCCCGGCCGCACCCCATTCCCCGGCCAGCGTGACCATCGCGCCCGCGGACACCGCGAGCAGCCGCCACGGGTCGAAGCCCGGCACCAGCGGCAGCACCTGACCGTCCACATCGGACAACACCAGGTCGCCGCGGTGCTGCGCCGGCCGCAGCCCGGACAGCAGCACCGGCCAGCGGTCCAGCCACGGATCGGCGGCCATCGCCCGCGAGTGCGCGGCGAGCGCGACCGGGATCGTGTCACCGTCGGGCCGGGTGGCGGGCACCGGCGGACCGTGGTCGGCCACCAGCGCGCGCAACGGCAGCGCGCTGGGGTGGAACGCCAGCTCCGCCGGGAGCACGTGCCCGGCGGGCAGCACCGAGCTGAGCGGCTGCCCCGGCGGCGCGAACGCGAGCACCAGCGCCACCCGGCCGCTGCGCTGCCCGAACAACCACGTCCGGCGGGTGACCAGCTGCTCGCGTTCCTCGTCGATCACGCCGCCGACCAGCCAGGTGTCCGCGACCCGCTCACCGGAGGACAGCACCCGCGCGGTCTCGGTGCTGAACCCGAGCCGCGTGCGGACCGTCTCGCCCAGCGCGTGCGGCAACTCCCCCAGCCGCGACCCGGCCTCGGCGAGCAGGTAGAGCAACGACAGTTCGGCCAGCACCCGGCTGGGCCAGTCCCGGCCGCGCCCGACCATCCCGGCCGCCCGGCGCAGCCCGGCGGCCAGTCCGGGGGCCTGCGCGTCGACCATGCGCGCGGCCACCCGGCGCAGTTCCTCGGCACCGCCGCGCTCCAGTCCGGCCAGCCCCGCGCGGATCTGGTCGAGCAGCCATTCCCGCAGTTCGGTGGCACCGGCGCCGACCCGGTCGGCCCGGCGCTCGGCCCGTTTGGCCGCGGCCTCCGGATCACGCGGACCGGTGCTTTCCCGCCGCTGCTCGGTGCGCTCGGCCTTGTCGGCGCGCTCGGCCAGCCAGGCCGCGACGAAGTCCGGCTCCGGCTCCTCCGGCAGCTCACCACCGGCCCAGCGCAGCAACAACCCCAATGCGTGCTTGCACGGGAACTTCCGGCTCGGGCACGAGCAGCGGTACGCCGGACCGGCCAGCTCAATGCAGGTCTGGTACGGCTTCTTGCCGCTGCCCTGGCAATACCCCCACACCGCCGCCGCCGACGCGCCGGCACCGGACCAGCGCACCGGCGCCGCCTGCGCCCGCCCGGCCTTCGCCGACGCCGCGTCCGGCGCGAGTGCGATCACCCGTTCGGTGCTCCACCGCGCGTGAGACACCCCGGCCACCACGCCTCCCAACCCCACTTGCCCACCTCTCCCCTCGACCCGAGATGGATCATGCCAGCGGGCACCGACAGTTTCGGCGGCCACCGTGCGGGTAGCCGGTCAGCACCGGGGAAACCGCACAGGAAGCACCACGGAGGTCCACACCATGCCACGCCCCAGCCCGGAAGACCACGGCCTGAAGACCCTGCCGGCGACCGACGCGCTGCGCGTGCTCACCGGGGTCGCGCTGCCGACGGTCGCCGGTGGCGTGATCAAGCGACTGCCACCGGCGATGAAGCTCGCGGACAGGCTCCGCGTGGACGAGAGCGCCGACCGCGTGCTGCGCCGCCTGCGCGACCGCCACGGCGACGGACCGCTGCTGATCAAGGCGGGCAAACGCACCTTCGCCCTGCCGCTCTCCTCGGCCGACGCCGGACGCGTGCTCGCCGGCGCGCCCTCCCCGTTTTCCCCGGCGAACCTGGAGAAGAGGGCGGCGCTGTCGCACTTCCAGCCCCACGGTGTGCTGATCTCGCAGGGGCCCGAGCGCGGTGAACGCCGCCAGTTCAACGAGAACGTGCTGGAAACCGGCGAACCACTGCACCACCTCGCGCCCGCGGTGGCCGCGAAGGTGCGGGAGGAAGCGAACCGGTTGCTGGAACTGGCCGAGGTCGGCGGCAGGCTGGACTGGGACGCGTTCAACGCGGCGTGGTGGCGGATCGTGCGCCGGGTGACGCTCGGCGACGCGGCCCGCGACGACCACCGCACCACGGATCTGCTCGCGGGCCTGCGGATGCGCGCGAACCTCGCCTACGGCATGAAGAAGAACAAGGCCGCCCGTGAGGAACTCGGGCACCGGCTCCGCGCGCACGTCGCCCGCGGGGAGAAGGACTGCCTGGCCGGGGTGGTCGCGCAGGCACCGACCGGGCCGGAAACCGATCCGCTCGGCCAGATCCCGCACTGGCTGTTCGCCTTCGACGCCGCCGGGATCACCTCGTACCGCGCGCTGGCGCTGCTCGCCACGCATCCGGCCGAACGCGCGAAAGCGCTCCAGGACGAGGGACCGCTGTTCCCCTACCTCCGCGCCTGCGAGCTGGAATCGGTGCGGTTGTGGCCGACCACGCCGATGATCCTGCGTGACTCCACAGAGGACACCGACTGGCCGGGTGGCACGCTGCCGTCCGGGAGCACCGTGCTGGTCTTCGCGCCGTTCTTCCACCGCGACGAGGAGGAACTGCCGTTCGCGAACCGGTTCACCCCGGAGATCTGGCTGGACGGCCGGGCCCGGGAGCACCCGGCGCTGGTGCCGTTCAGCGCCGGGCCCGCCGAATGCCCCGGCCGGAACCTGGTGCTGCTGGTGACCAGCACCCTGCTCTCGGCCTTGCTGGAACAGGCCGAGTTCACCGCGCTCACCACGCTCGAACCGGGCCGCCTGCCGTCCACTTTCGACAACTTCGGCCTCGAATTCGACGTCACAGCACCGCGACAGCGGCCTTGAGATCGGCGACGAAGGCCGCGTAGGCCTCATCGCGTTCGCGGGAGCGCAGGATCGACGAGGGGTGCACGGTGGCCACGGCTCGGGCGTCTCGGGCCTTACTGCCACCGGGCAGGTCCAGGACTTCCCCTCGGCGTTCGGTGATGCGGAAATCCGGTCCGAAGACCGCCTGCGCGGCGGTCGCGCCGAGCAGGATCACCAGATCGGGGTTCACCGCGTCGAGTTCCGCGTCGAGCCACGGGCGGCAGGCGACGATCTCGGTGCGCCCCGGCTTCTTGTGGATGCGACGAGAGCCCCGGTCGTCGCGGCGGAACTTGAAGTGCTTGACGGCGTTGGTGACGTACACGCCGTCGCGCTCGATCCCGCTCTCCTCCAGCGCGCGGTCGAGCAGGCGGCCGGCCGGGCCGACGAACGGTTCACCGCGCCGGTCCTCCTGGTCACCGGGCTGCTCACCGATCATCATCGTCCGCGCCCGGCGCGTGCCCTCCCCGAAGACGGTTTGCGTGGCGTCCCGGTAGAGGTCACAACCCCGGCACCCGGCGGCCGCCTCGCGGAGGCGGGCCAGGTCCTTGGTCTCGGGCACGAAATCGGCCGCCGTAGTCGCCATCGAACGGGATTACCCGGGTGGCGACCGGGGAAACCTCAGCGCTGGAGGAACCCGCGGATCTGCTCGGCGACCGGTTCCGGCGCCATCCAGAACGCCGAATGGTCGTGCCCCTCCAGGGTCAGCACGGTGACGTCCGGCAGCACCGACGCCAGCGCGTGCGCGCCCTTGCGGATGAACTCTTCGCCGTTGCTCCCGACGGACACCGCGACCGGCGCCTCGATCGACCAGCGGTCGGCGGGCAGCGGCTTGCCGTCCTGCAGGCCGCGGAGGATGCGGGCGTCGTAGGCGTAGGTGTGGGCGTACTTGGCCATCTCGTCCCACGACGGGTCCTGCTTCATCGCCGGGATGTACTCGGCGGGCACCCGGATCATCCGGGTCATGAAGTACTCGACGGCCTCACCGCGCTTGCCGTCCGCGATCAGCGCGTCCAGGTGCTCGACGTAGTCCGCCGGCGCCGGCGGCCGGGAGTCGTCCACGATGAACGACGGCTCGTAGAGGTAGATCCCGGTCACCTTGTCCCCGAGGGCGCTGGCCGCGTCGAGGGTCAGGCCACTGCCACCGGAACCGCTGGTCAGCGCCGCCGAACCGCCCAGCACCTCGACCAGCGCGGCGATGTCCTCGATCTCGCGAGCCGGGTCGTAGGGCTGCGGGTCACCGCTGGCACCGCGGCCGCGGCGGTCGAAGGTGAGCACGGTGAAGTGCGCGGACAGCGCCTCGGCCAGCCCGGCGACGCCGGAGCGGTCCTCGGCGACGTTGCTGACCACGATGATCGCGGGACCGGAACCGGCCGTCTCGTAGGCGATCGTGGTGCCGTCGGCGGAGGTGAGCGTGGACATGGTGGTTCCTCTTTCGTTCGAAGGGTTTTCGAGCAGGCCGGCCAGGCGGTCGAGCGCCTCGGCGTAGCCTTCGGCCATCTGGAGTTCGACGGCCCGCTGCAACGCGGCGCCGTCCGGGAAGGTGGCGGACACCTCGACGGTGCAGCCGGTGCCGTCGGTGGCGAAGGCGACCGTGGTCGGGAAGGTCCCGGTGCCGTCGGCCGTCCACGCCTCATCGGCAAAGGTGTCCTCATAGGACAGTTCGGCACGGGGCACGACGGTCCCGTACGTGGCGAGGATGCGGACCGGGCCCGCCGATCCGTCCAACGGCGCCAGCTGGAACCGCCAGCGACCGCCCGGCCGCACGTCCATCTCGTGCACGGTCGCGGCCCAGCCCTCCGGCCCCCACCACTGGCTGATGGCGTCGGCGTCGGTCCACGCCCACCAGACCTTGTCGATCCCGGCGCGGTAGGCGCGGGTGATGACGACCGTGTTGCGCGACCGGTCGATCGCGATGCCGTCCGGCATGGTTCAGACTCCCTGCTGCTTGGTTTCGTCATCGAGGAAGGCACCGAGGCGGTCCAGGCGCGCCGACCACAGCCCGGCGAAGCCGGCCGCCCAGTCGCTCAGCTCACGCATCGCGTCCGGGCGCAGGTGGTAGATCCGCTGCTGGGCCTTCTTGGTCGCCTCGACCACGCCCGCCTCGGCGAGCAGGCGCAGGTGCCGGGACACCTGCGGCTGGCCGAGGCCCAGCGCGTCGACGATCTCGCCCACCGACCGCGGGCCGTCCCCGAGCAACTCGACGATCCGGAACCGGTTGGGCTCCGAGATCACCGTCAGGCGTTGCTGCACGTTGTTGACCACGCCATGAACATACACGGCGGCATATATACACGCAAGTAGATGTTCTAGCCTTCGGGCGACTTGCTGGCGTCGGCCAGCTTCTCCGACGGGGTGGGCGGCTCGGTCTTGCGGCGGAACGGGGACACGTGCGTCTCCTCCCGCCAGCGCGCCGACATGTGCGGGTAGTGCAGCTCGAACGCCGGGCGCTCCGACCGGATGCGCGGCAGCTCGGTGAAGTTGTGCCGCGGCGGCGGGCAGGTGGTGGCCCATTCCAGCGAGTTCCCGAAGCCCCACGGGTCGTCGACCTCGACGCGTTCGCCGTAGCGGTAGCTGCGCACCACGTTCCACAGGAACGGCAGCACCGAGAGCCCCAGCAGGAACGCGCCCACCGTGGACACCATGTTCAGCGCCACGAACCCGTCGCTGACCAGGTAGTCGGCGTAGCGCCGCGGCATGCCCTCGTCACCGAGCCAGTGCTGCACGAGGAAGGTGGTGTGGAAACCGAGGAACGTGGTCCAGAAGTGCAGCTTGCCCAGCGGTTCGTCGAGCATCCGGCCGGTGATCTTGGGGAACCAGAAGTAGATCCCGGCGAAGGTGGCGAACACGATGGTGCCGAACAGCACGTAGTGGAAGTGCGCGACGACGAAGTACGAGTCGGTGATGTGGAAGTTCAGCGGCGGCGAGGCGAGCAGCACCCCGGTCAGCCCGCCGAGCAGGAAGGTGACCATGAACCCGAGCGCCCACAGCATCGGCGTCTCGAAGCTCAGCGTGCCCTTCCACATGGTGCCGATCCAGTTGAAGAACTTGATCCCGGTGGGCACCGCGATCATGAAGGTGAGGAAGGCGAAGAACGGCAGCACCACCGCGCCGGTGGCGTACATGTGGTGCGCCCACACCGCGAACGACAACGCGGTGATGCCGACCGTGGCCCACACCATCAGCTTGTAGCCGAACAGCGGTTTCCGGCTGAACACCGGCACGATCTCGGTGATGATGCCGAAGTACGGCAGCGCCACGATGTAGACCTCGGGATGGCCGAAGAACCAGAACAGGTGCTGCCACAGGATCACCCCGCCGTTGGCCGGGTCGAACGCGTGCGCGCCCAGGTGCCGGTCGATGAGCAGGGCGAACAGCGCCGCGGTCAGGATCGGGAAGGCGGCCAGCACCAGGATCGAGGTGAACAGGATGTTCCAGGTGAAGATCGGCATCCGCCACATGGTCATGCCCGGGCCGCGCAGGCAGACCACCGTGGTGGTCATGTTGACCGCGCCGAGAATGGTGCCGAGGCCGGACACGATCAGCCCGGAGATCCACAGGTCGCTGCCGATGCCGGGCGAGTGGATGGCGCTGGACAGCGGCGTGTAGGCGGTCCAGCCGAAGTCGGCGGCGCCGCCCGGGGTGAAGAACGAGGACAGCACGATCAGGCCGCCGAACAGGTAGAGCCAGTAGGCGAACGCGTTCAGCCGCGGGAAGGCCACGTCCGGCGAGCCGATCTGCAGCGGCAGGATGAAGTTGGCGAAGCCGAACACGTTCGGTGTGGCGTAGAGCAGCAGCATGATCGTGCCGTGCATGGTGAACAGCTGGTTGTACTGCTCCTGGGAGAGGAACTGCAGGCCCGGGTAGCCGAGTTCGCCGCGCATCAGCAGTGCCATCAGCCCGCCGACCACGAAGAAGCCGAACGAGGTGACCAGGTAGAGGATGCCGATCTGCTTGTGGTCGGTGGTGCGCAACAGGTTCAGCAGCATCGCGCCCTTGGCCCCGGCGTGCCGCGGCCGGTGCTCCACCGGACGGGGCTTGAGCACTTCCCTCAACGCGGCCACGACGTCACCTCCACGCGGACGCGGATACCCGGCCGGGGACTGGTTCACGCACGCTCGGGCGGGTACTCGCGCTCTATGACGGCTAATCCCGAAACCGAAGGCCCGCCGATCGTCACCGGCGGGGATCCAGATCACCCGACGATACTCGTCTTCGATCCGGACGGACTCGCCAAACACGGTGAGCTTCCGGCGACTTGGCGTCCGCTGAGCGAACACCGCCGGATCGTGTGGTGCCGCGTCCCGTCCGACGGCGCGCTCACCGAGGGTGCCGAACTGCTGGCCGACGGGGGTCTCACCGGGCCGCTGCACGTGGTGGCCGGCGGGGAGGCGGTGTCACCGGTGCTGAGGCTGCTCGACGAGCACCCCGTCGCGGTCACGCTGTTGCTGGTGAAACCGCCGCCGGGCGCGGACGGCGAGGGCGAGGTGGTCGTGCACGGCGACGGCGGGCCGTTGCCGCTGGGTCATCCGGACGTGGTGGCCGCGGTCGAACGCAGCCTGCGCTAGACCGCGAACTGCTCGAAGGTCTTCTTCGCCGGGAGCAGGACCCCGGCCAGGCCGATGGTCAGGTTCAACCCCTCGCCGGAGACGAGGTCGCGTTCGAGCGCGTTCATCGCCTCACGGCCTTCTTCGACGAGCGGCGAGAGTTTCTCGCCCTCGGCTCTGGCTCGGCTCAGCCGCGCGGTCACTTCGAGCAGGGCGGCGAGCCGTTCGCGCACTTCCTCGCTCGGGTAGCGGTAGGCGTCGTCGTCGCGCACGGCGTGGTCGAGCGCCTCGGTGAGTTCGCGGACGTGCGGCCAGGCGGCCCGCAGCAACACCATCAGGTCGTGCCAGCGGGCCGCGTTCGCGACCTTGCCGCCCGACCCCGACCGCGCGTTGAACCGCACGCTTTCGGTCCCCCAGCCGCTGGCCTCCTCGGCCCGGCGGAGCAGTTGCTCGGTGTTGCGCGCCCTGGCCACCCAGGACGGCGTGGAGCGCGGAACCGACGACTCCCGCAGCGTCGCGGCGATGTCGCACAACACGTCGGCGAGTTCGGCGGCGAGCGCCTTCGTGGCCGCCTCGGTGCCGCGCGTGTACACCGGCGGGAAGACCAGCGCGTTGATCGCCACCCCGATGGCCGCGCCGAGCACGGTCTCGCCAACGCGGTCCAGCATCAGCATCGAGTCGTCCGCCGATCCGTAGCTGACCAGCAGCAACGCCGTCACGCCGACCCAGACCCCGCTCGCGCCGAACCCCCGCCACCGGCCGACCAGCAACCCGACCAGCACCACCAGCCCCAGCGCCACCGTCTGCCACGGCAGCACCTGGATCGCCAGCGCCGCCAGCACCACGCCCAGCACCACCGCCCCGACCTGCTGCAACGCCGAGAACAACGAGCGGTAGACGGTGGCTTCGACCAGGAACACGGCCGCGTACGGGGCGAGGAACGGCTGCGGCAGGCCCCACCACTCGGCGGCGATCAACCAGGCGAGGACCGCCGCGACGGCGGCCTTGGCCGCCTGGAGCACCGCGGTCCGGCGCCAGTGCTCAGCCACTCGGCACCGCGGCGCTTTCCACGCAGTAGACCGCGTACGCGGACTGGATGATCGGCTGGGCGACGTTGCGCACCCGCACCCCGCCCGGGGTCACGCCCTGCTCGCAGCCGTAGTGCGCGTGCCCGTGCACGGCCAGGTCGACGCCGTTCGCGTCGATCGCCTCGCCGAGTTGGTAGGCACCGAGGAACGGGTGGATTTCCGGGGGCTCGCCGCGCAGCGTGCCCGGGATCGGCGCGTAGTGCGTCAGCGCCACCTTCACGTCGGTGCGCAGTTCCGCGAGCGAGGCGTCCAGCCGATCGGCCAGTTCCACCGAATGCCGGACGAAGTTCTTCATCTCCGGTTCGCCGAACGCGCTCGCGCACTTGCCGGCGAACCCGCCGCCGAAGCCCTTGATCCCGGCCACGCCCAACGTTTCCTCGCCGATCTCCAGCGTGGCGTGCTCGCCTTCGAGCACGGTGATCCCGTGCTCCCGCAGCAGATCGGTGATCTCGTCCTCGGCGTCGCCGTGGTAGTCGTGGTTGCCCAGCACGGAGAGCACGGGCACCGGCAGATCGGCGAACTCGTCGGCGACCACCTCGGCCTCGTCGACCGTGCCGTGCCGGGTCAGGTCGCCGGCCAGCAGCAGCACGTCGGCGTGCTCGCCGACCTGTTCCAGCGCGGGCCGGAGCCGGCCACGCGCGTCTTCGCCGAGGTGCACGTCCCCGATGGCCGCGATCCGGATCACCGCAGTTCCTCCCTCGAAGCCGGTTCACCCACCGCCGAGACCCGCAGATCGTTGTGCACCCGCAGGTTCGGGGCGTGCTCGTGCACCACCTGCTCCAGTTCGGCGCGGCGCGCCTCGCAGGCGACCTCGCCGGACAGGTGCACGTGGTCGGCGCGGATGTCCACCCGCACGCCGAGTTCGGTGGTCCGCTCGTCCTCGGCGAGCGCCCGGCGCAACCGGGCCGCCGAGTACTGCGGCACATCTTCGGTGTTCATTCCGCCTCCACTACGTCCAGTTCCCGCAGCAGCACGAGAAAGGCCCGCGCGTACGGGGAATCCCTGGTCCCCTCGGCCACCAGCGCCCAGTCGACCTGCTCCCGCAGTTCCCTGGCGATCTGCAGCAGGTCGGTGAAATCGCACCGGTGCGGTCCGAGCACGAGCAGCTTGTCGGTCATCAGGTCGGTCCCGGTGACCACCGGCGCCATGGTCGCGCCGATGCGCATCGGCTCGGCGCGGTCGAGGGTCTCGTCGGTGACCTCGCGGTGGTTGGGCCGGAAGATCAGGTCGACCAGGATGTCCCCGTCGTAGACCTTGGTCAGCCAGTCCTCGGGCGGGTCGACCGGGATCATGCCCGCCTCCGCCAGCACCCGGCTGGCCTTCTCCGCGTCGGACTCCTTGAGCAGGACGTCAACGTCGTGGTCGGACGGTGGCCCGCCCCGCGCGTACGCCGCGAAGCCGCCGGCCACCGCGAATCGGATGCCTTGGTGCGTCAACGTGTTCGCCACCCTCGTGAGGGTGTCGAGCAGGTCCTTGTCCGCCGCGGTCACGCTCACCGGCTACCCGTTCGGCGCGAGGTCAACCCTGGTCGCGTTTGCGCTGCTCCGGTCCGGGTAACCGATTGGCGCCCCCGAGGGAAGGCCGAACCGTTGCCCGACGACACCACGCCGGCGCGGTACCGCCGCGCCTGCGACTACCTGGCCGCCGCGATGATCTACCTGCGGGACAACGTGCTCCTGCGCGAACCGCTGCGGCCCGAGCACCTGAAACCCCGGCAGCTGGGCCACTGGGGCACCTGCCCCGGGCTCAACCTCGTCTACAGTGGACTGAACCGGCTGGTCCGCGAGACCGGCAGGCGGACCCTGCTGGTCACCGGGCCCGGCCACGGCGCGCCGGCGAACCACGCGAACCTCTGGCTCGAAGGCACGCACGCCGAATACGACGAACGCCTGAGCCGCGACGGGAGCGGGCTGGCCGAGCTGGTGCGCCGGTTCTCCTGGCCGGGCGGCTTCCCGAGCCACCTCTCCCCCGACGTGCCGGGGGTCATCCACGAGGGCGGCGAGCTGGGGTACGCGCTGGCGACCGCGTTCGGGGCGGCGCTGGACGATCCCGGGCTGCTCGTCGCCTGCGTGGTCGGGGACGGCGAGGCGGAGACCGGGCCGACCGCGGGTTCCTGGCAGGGCGTCAAGTTCCGCACGCCGGGCGTGGACGGCGCGGTGTTGCCGATCCTGCACCTCAACGGGTACAAGATCGCGTCGCCGACGGTCTACGGCACGATGTCGGACGAGGAGCTGACGGACTACTTCCGTGGCTGCGGCTGGTCGCCCCTGATCGTCGACACCACCGAGGCGGCCGATCCGGACCAGGCCCTCGCCGACGCGCTCGACCGGGCGTACGCCGGGCTGGCGGACGAACGGCCGCCGATGATCGTGCTGCGCAACGCCAAGGGCGCGGGCGCACCCGGCGAGGACGCCGACGGCAAACCGCTCGCCGGGACGTTCCGCGCGCACCAGGTCCCGCTGACCAGCGCCGCCGACGACCCGCGTGAACTCGCGCTGCTGGAGGAATGGCTGCGCTCGTACCGGCCCGAAGAGCTGTTCGACGAGCACGGCCGCCCGGCCGACGACCTGCTCGCCCTGCCACCCGAGGGCGACCTGCGGCTCGGCCGGGTCCCCCAGGCCAACGGCGGCCTGCTGCGCGAACCGCTCCCGCTGCCCGACTTGACGCGGTTCGCCGAGCCCGTCGAGCAACCGGGCGGCAGCGAAGCGGGGGCGACCGGCGTGCTCGGGGTCTGGCTGGCCGAACTCATGCGGGCCACCGAGAACCGCCGCGACTTCCGCATCACCTGCCCGGATGAACTGGAGTCCAACAAGCTCGGCGCGGTGCTGGAGGTGACCCCGCGCGCGTTCGCCCGCGAGGTGCCGGGCTACGCCGAGCACCTCGGGCGCGGCGGGCGCGTGATGGAGGTGCTGTCCGAGCACCTGTGCCAGGGCTGGCTGCAGGGCTACCTGCTGACCGGGCGGCACGGCCTGCTCGCCAGCTACGAGGCGTTCGCCTCCATTGTGGACGGAATGGTGAACCAGTACGCCAAGTTCCTCAAGCTGTCCGGGGAGGTGGGCTGGCGGGCGCCGGTGCCCAGCCTGAACTACCTGCTCAGCAGCGATGGCTGGCGCCAGGAGCACAACGGCTACAGCCACCAGGGCCCCGGGTTCCTGAACTCCATGCTGAACAAGAAGTCCTCGGTGGCGCGGATCTACCTGCCGCCGGACGCCAACACGCTGCTGGTCACCATGGCGCGCTGCCTGGACACCACCGACCTGATCAACGTGGTGGTGGCGGGCAAGCAGAGCGCGCCGGTGTGGCTGGGCCTGGACGAGGCCCGCGCGCACTGCCGGGCGGGCGCCGGCGTGTGGGACTGGGCGGGCACCGAGCGCGGCGGCGCGGGCAGGCCTGGCGAGCGGGCCACCGCGGGCGCGCGCGAGGCCAGCCGCCCGGACGTGGTGCTGGCCTGCGCCGGGACCACCCCGACGACCGAGGTGCTCGCCGCCGCGTGGCTGCTCCGGCGGTCGGCGCCCGAGCTGCGGGTGCGCGTGGTCAACGTGGTCGACCTGCTCGCGCTCGCGCCGAGGGAACGCCATTCGCACGGCATGACCGACGAGGAGTTCGCCGCCTGCTTCGCCGAGGACGTGCCGGTGGTGTTCGGCTTCCACGGGTATCCCTCGGCGGTGCACCAGGTGCTGCACGGGCGCACCCGGCCCAACCGGTTCCACGTGCACGGCTACCTCGAAGAGGGCACCACCACGACGCCGCTCGACCTGCTGGCGCGCAACCGGATGAGCCGCTACGACCTGGCCGCGGCCGCGCTCTCACACGCCGAGGGCTGGGGTTCGCGGGGTGGTGACCTCGCCGACGCGCTGGTCCGCGAGCGCGACGAACTGCTGCACCGGGCCTACACCGATGGCGATGACCCGGCCGAATTCACCCAGTGGAGGTGGTCGTGATGCTGGTGCTGACCGTCAACCCCGGCTCGTCGAGCCTGCGGGCCCACCTGGTCGACACCACGGACAACCGCGTGGTCGACGCCGCCGAGATCGAGCACCCCGCTGATTCCGACGAAGCACGCCGGGAACTGCGCGACCTGCTCGGCCGGACCCCGACGGGCGCGATCACCGCGGTCGGGCACCGGCTGGTGCACGGTGGTCAGACGATCACCGAGCCGGTGGCCGTCGACAACGAACTGTGCGACCAGGTGCGCGAGCTGACCTCGCTCGCGCCGCTGCACGTGCCGAACACCGTGGCCCTGCTGGACTTCCTGCGCGAGGAGATCCCGGAACGCCCGCACGTGCTCTGCCCGGACACCGCGTTCCACAATGGACTCCCCGAAGCGGCGAGCACGTACGCGCTGCCGCGGCAGTGGCGGGAGCAGTGGGGTCTGCGGCGGTACGGGTTCCACGGGCTTTCGTTCGCGTGGGCCCTGGGCCGGGCGGCCGAACTGCTCGGGAAACCCGCCGCGGAGCTGAACCTGCTGATCGCGCACCTGAGCGGCGGCTCGTCGGTCTGCGCGGTGCGCGGCGGGCGCAGTGTCGACACGTCGATGGGCTTCACGCCGCTGGAGGGCCTGGTGATGGCCAAGCGCGCGGGCACGGTCGACCCGGGCCTGCTGGTGTGGTTGCTGCGGGAGAAGAAGCTGAGCGTCGACGAGCTGGAACGCGGGCTGCAGAAGGAATCCGGCCTGCTCGGGCTCTCCGGCGGGTTCTCCGAGGACACCCGCGACCTGGTCCCCGCCGCTCGCGAGGGGGACGACCGTGCGGCCTTGGCGTTGAACGTGTTCGCGCACCGGGCACGCCGCGAGCTGGCCGGGGTGGCGGCGAGCCTCGACCGGATCGACGGGCTGGTGCTGACCGGGGACATCGGCTGGGACCAGCCGGAACTCGCCGAGGACATCGCCGCCGGGCTGGGCATCCTCGGGTTCCGGGGCGACCTGGACACCGCACGCGATGAGGACGCCGTGCTCAGCCGTTCCGGGGTTCCGGTGCTGACCGTGCGATCCCGGGAAGAACTGCAGCTGGCCATGGAAACGGCGCGCGCCGCCCAGCCAAGCCGAGCGTGAACGACGCGCGCCGCACGTGTTGTCGGCCCCGCCTCTCAGCCGGCTGGCTGCAACAAGACCTTGATCGCCCCGTTGGTCTTCTCCTGGAACATCTTGTAGGCCTGCGGAGCGTCTTCCAGCGGCAGCCGGTGCGTGGCCAGGTCACGCACACCGAGCGGATCCGCGTCGTCGCTGACCAGGGGCAGGATGTCGTCGATCCACCGGCGGACGTTGGCCTGGCCCATCCGCAACTGGATCTGCTTGTCGAACAGCTCCATCATCGGCAGCGGGTCCAGCATGCCGCCGTAGACCCCGCTCAGTGAGATCGTGCCGCCCCGCCGGACCGCGTCGATCGCGGCGTACAGCACGCTGAGCCGGTCGATCCCGGCCTTCTCGGTCACCTTCGCCGCGATCGGCTTCGGCAGCAACCCCACCAGCTGGTGCGCGAGCTTGCCCGCGGGCGCGCCGTGCGCCTCCATGCCGACCGCGTCGATCACCGCGTCGGCACCGCGTCCGCCGGTCAGGTCGCGGATCACGCCGCCCACCTCCGGCTGGGTGCGGAGGTCCACTGTGGTCACCCCGTGCCGTTCGGCCATGGTCAGCCGCTCGTCCACCAGGTCCACGCCGATCACCTTGCCGGCACCGCGGTGCAACGCCACCCGGCAGCACATCTGCCCGATCGGGCCGAGGCCGAAGACCACCAGGCTGCCGCCGTCGGGCACGTCGGCGTAGGCCACCGCCTGCCACGCCGTCGGCAGCACGTCGGACAGGTAGACGAACTGCTCGTCCGGCGGGCCGTCGGGCACCTTGATCGGACCGTACTGGGCCTGCGGCACGCGCAGGTACTCCGCCTGGCCGCCGGGCACCTGCCCGTACAGCTTGGTGTAGCCGAACAACGCCGCGCCCTTGCCCTGCTCCTTGACCTGGGTGGTCTCGCACTGCGACTGCAACCCCGTGTCGCACATGTAGCAGTGGCCGCAGGAGATGTTGAACGGCACCACCACCCGGTCCCCGGGCTTCAGCGCGCCCGCTTCGGCGCCGACCTCCTCGACCACCCCCATCGGTTCGTGGCCGAGGATGTCGCCCTCGCCCATGAACGGGCCGAGCACCTCGTACAGGTGCAGGTCCGAACCGCAGATCCCGCTGGAGGTGACGCGGATGATCGCGTCGGTGGGTTCGCGCAGTTTCGGATCGTCGACCGTGTCGACCCGCACGTCGCGCTTGCCGTGCCAGGTGACCGCTTTCATGCTGTCCTCCGTCCACGTCTGGTGCCCTCCGGGTGCCCGTGGCCGCCGGGGGCAAACGTCCGTTTAGCCGCGGACGGGGTGCGGTACCCGAGACCGTATGGCTCAGACAGTCGCTGATTTCATCGTGGCCCGGTTGCGCGAGTGGTCGGTGGGGCAGGTGTTCGCCTATCCCGGCGACGGCATCAACGGACTGGTCGCCGCGTTCGGCAGAGCGGACAACGAACCCCGGTTCGTGCAGGCCCGGCACGAGGAGATGGCCGCGTTCCAGGCGGTCGGCTACGCGAAGTTCAGCGGGCGGGCCGGCGTCTGCATGGCCACCTCGGGGCCCGGCGCGATCCACCTGCTCAACGGCCTCTACGACGCGAAGCTGGACCACGTGCCGGTGGTCGCCATCGTCGGCCAGACCGCGCGCAGCGCGATGGGTGGCAGTTACCAGCAGGAGGTCGACCTCCAGGCGCTGTACAAGGACGTCGCCAGCGAGTACCTGGTCGAGGTCAACGTGCCCGAACAGCTGCCGAACGCGCTGGACCGCGCGATCCGGACCGCGCTCACGCAGCGGGCGCCGACCGCGCTGATCATCCCGGCCGACGTGCAGGACGAGAAGTACACGCCCCCGCAGCACGAGTTCAAGCACGTGCCGTCCAGCCCGCCGGACCTGCCGCGCACCACCATGGTGCCCCCGCCCGACCAGCTCGACGCGGCGGCCGCGGTGCTCAACGCCGGCGAGAAGGTGGCCGTGCTGGCCGGTCAGGGTGCCCGCGCGGCGGTCCCCGAACTCACCGAGTTCGCCGAACTGACCGGCGCCGGGGTGGCGAAGGCGTTGCTGGGCAAGGACGTGCTCTCCGACGAACTGTCCTTCGTCACCGGTTCGATCGGGCTGCTCGGCACCCGGCCCAGCTGGGAACTGATGCAGGGGTGCGACACCCTGCTGATCGTCGGCTCCAGCCTGCCGTACTCCCAGTTCCTGCCGGAGTTCGGCCAGGCGCGGGCGGTGCAGATCGACCTGGACGGCCGGTTCCTCGGCCTGCGCTACCCCACCGAGGTCAACCTGCTCGGGGACGCGAAGAGCACGCTGCGGGCGTTGCTGCCGCTGCTCACCCGCAAGGACGCCGCGGACTGGCGGAAGAAGACCGCCAAGAACGTCGAGGACTGGTGGGACACCGTCGGCAAGCAGGCGATGGTCGACGCGAAACCGGTCAACCCGATGCGGGTGGTGCACGAACTCTCGCCACGCGTGCCGGAGAACGCCATCGTCACCGCGGATTCCGGGTCCGCCGCCAACTGGTACGCGCGGAACCTGCGGATGCGCGGTGACATGCGAGGGTCGCTCTCCGGCACGCTGGCCACCATGGGCTGCGCGGTGCCGTACGCGATCGGTGCCAAGTTCGCCCACCCGGACCGGCCGGTGGTCGCACTGGCCGGGGACGGCGCCATGCAGATGAACGGACTGGCGGAACTGATGACCATCGCCCGCTACCGTGCACTGTGGACGGACCAGCGGCTGGTGGTCTGCGTGCTGCACAACGGGGATCTGAACCAGGTCACCTGGGAACTGCGCGCGATGGGCGGCGCGCCGAAGTTCGAGGAGTCGCAGAACCTGCCCGAAGTGTCCTATGCGGACTTCGCCCGCGGCATCGGCCTCGGCGGCATCACCGTGGACGCGCCGGACCAGCTGGGCCCGGCCTGGGAGCAGGCCCTCGCCTCGGACGGCCCGACCGTGCTGGACGTGCACTGCGACCCCGAGGTGCCGCCGATCCCGCCGCACGCCACCTTCGACCAGATCAAGGCGACCACGCAGGCCGTGCTCCGCGGTGACCCGAACGCCTGGCGGATGGCGAAGGAAGGCTTCAAGACCAAGGCACAGGAACTCCTTCCCTAGCGGGAGGTGGCTCCCGCCCGCGAGGGAAGCGCGGAAACCCGTCCCTCCCCGACCCTGCTCATGGCGGGATCGAGGAGGGACGGGTTCATGACGAAGGCACTGGCGAGAACGCTTCCGCGGCCCAGCGGGCGGCACGCGGCCGGCCGGGTGACGCTCCGGCTGGTCGACTGGTCCCGGCCCGATCCGTGGGTGCCGGAACAGCCGTACCGCGAGCTGATGGTGAGCCTCTGGTACCCCTCGGACGGTGGCGGCCGTCCCGCGCTCTACCTGCGCCAGGGTGCCGCCGCGAGCGTCGAGGGGTGCGACTTCACCGGCGTCGGCCTGCACACCGAGGAGGGCGCGGCGGTGCTGCGCGGGGAGAAGCGGCCGGTCCTGCTGTTCTCCCCGGACTTCGGCCTGCCGCGCGATCTCTGCACCACCCTGGCCGAGGACCTCGCGAGCCACGGCTACGTGGTGGTCACCATCGACCACACCTACGAGACCGCGGTCGACTTCCCGGCCGGGCGGATCACCGAGCGGCGGGCCGACCGGGCCCGCATCCCGGCGCGCGTGGAGGACGTGCGGACCGTGCTGGCCAAGCTGGCCTCACTGGCCGAGGGGCGCATGCCAGGGGACGGTCAGCTGCCGCCGGGACTGGGCGCGGTACTGGACCTGAACCGGCTGGGGGCGTTCGGGCACGGCGCGGGCGGCGGCACCGTCGCGGAGGCGATGTACCGGGACAACCGGCTGCGCGCCGGGGTGGTGCTCGACGGGGAGTTCCTGCCGCCGATGCCGGGGCACGACCTGGACCGGCCGGTCCTGCTGTTCGGCAGCGAGGACGCGAACCGGACGCACCTCACCGATCCGGCGGCCGAGTCGTTCTGGGCGCGGCACCGCGGCTGGCGGCGCGATCTCCAGCTGGTCGGCACGACCACGCTCTCCTTCACCGACTGCGAGCCGCTGCTGCTGCCCGATCCGGAGCGGCTGGGCAGCACGGCACCGGGCAAGGTGGTCACCGCGACGCGGACGCACGTGCGCGCGTTCTTCGACCTGCACCTGCGAGACCGCGCGACCCAGCTGTTCGACGGCGCGCTCAGCCGCTGCCCGGAGATCCGGTTCATCCGGTAGGCGGTCGCCGGGAGCCGATGGCGTCGCGGCGCAGGCGGTCGGTGTGCTCGGTGACCGCGGCGACCTCGGCGGCCAGCCGCTCGTGCCCGGCTTCGAGGTGCGGGTTCGCCGCGGCCAGCGGGGACAGCAGCGCCGACGCGTCGTTGTCCCCGAGCGCCCGCTCCACCCGGCCCGCGCTTTCCGAATCCAGCCCGTCCGCCGCGCTGACCTGACCGGCCAGGCGCCGCAGCGAACCGGAGTTCTCCCGCGCCCAGGTGGCCACCGCGCGGTCACCCGCCCGCCGGTCGCGCTGCGCCCGCACGCGTCCCTCCCCGGTCACCTCCCCCGAGGCCGACGGGTTGAGCCGCAGGTACCGCCGTTCCGCCGCCTGGCGGCTGGCGACGCCGAGCGCGGGCGCCAGCGCCGCCCAGCTGACGCCCCGCGCGCGAGCCGCCGAGATCAGCTCCGGCTCCCACGCCGCCAGTTCCTCCCGCAGCTGCCGCAACGCGGTCAGGGCGTCGAGCAGGTCCCGCGGGCTCGCTTCGGGATCGGCGACCACCGCGCCGACCTGCCGTAATCGCTCCTCGGCTGGCATTTGTCATCCTTTCGACGACGTTCAACTTGTCATCGTTGTGACGACATGCTAGAACATCTGGTGCGTGTTGACACCCCTTGACCCCGAACCACAGGAGGTGGAACCGATGTTGATGCGCACCGACCCGTTCCGCGACCTCGACCGCCTGCTCCAGCTCGGCAGCACGGCCGGTACCTGGTCGAAGCCGGCGGCCATGCCGATGGACGCCTACCGCGCCGGCGAGGACTTCGTGGTCATGTTCGACCTGCCCGGGGTGGATCCCGACGGCATCGAACTCGGCATCGAGCGCAACGTGCTCACGGTGAAGGCGGAACGGCGGCCGGTCGGCGGGAACGCCGAGATGCAGGTCGCGGAGCGGCCGCTCGGCGTGTTCTCCCGCCAGTTGTTCCTCAGCGACTCGCTGGACACCGAGCGCATCGGGGCGCACTACGAAGCCGGGGTGCTGACCCTGCGCATCCCGATCGCCGAGCAGGCGAAACCCCGCAAGATCGCCATCTCCGACCGCGGCACCGACCGCAAGGAGATCAAAGCCTGACGCCCCACCGGCCCGCCGCCGTCCCCGGCACGGGGGCGGCGGCCTTTCCCGAGAGGCTCACGAACCCGTGGTCCCCCTGCTGGAAACCGATTTCGAGTTCACCCGCGCGCTGCGCGCGTACACCGCGGCCGTCGGCTCGGCCTGCGGTGCCGGGCCGGAGTCCTGCACCGTGGACACCGGCACCCCGGCGTCCGCCTACATCGCGCTGGACGGGCGGCTCCCCCGCTTCCCCGACCGCGACCTCGCGCTGATCTGGGACGAGCGCCACGGCTGGGCGCTGGCGGTGGAGACCCATTCCGCCGAGGACCTGCTGGTGCTCGGTTACCTCGGGCACGATCCGCTGGCCACCCCGGCCGAGGTGGCCGGGTACGCCACCCGGGCGCTCGCCGGGAAGCCCGGCTCGCCGGAGCCGCCGCGGCTGCGCGAAGCGGGCGGGCACCACGACCTGACCGACCGGCTCCGGCCCTACGTCACCGGACTGCTCGTCACGCGGTGAGCGCGCCGGTCATCGAGTCCACTGTGGAGCCACCGAACTGCTCGGATCCGCCGCCGCGGAACGGATCGGCGAGCTCGGCGTGGCCACCGCGATCGAACCCTGCGCGATCGCGCACAGCCGCCGCTCGTCGTCCACTGTGTACAGATCGCACCGGCAGGTGGCCCCGCGCCTGCCCGCCCGCACCACGCTCGCCTCCGCGCGCAGCACCCCGCCGGTGGCCGGGCGCAGGTAGTCGATGGTGAAGCCGCTGGTCAGCACCGCCGGGCCGAGCACGCTGCCGGCCGCGAAGGTCAGCGCGTTGTCGGCGGCGTAGCTGAGCACCCCGCCGTGCACAAAACCGTTCTGCTGCCGCAGTTCGTCGCGGATGTCGAGTTCCAGCACGGCGGCGCCGTCGCCGAACTCGGCGAGCCGCGCCCCGACCAGCTTGCTGAACGGCTGGGCGTCGAGGCCGGCGCGGGCGAAGGCCAGGTCCATCACGGCACACCTCACTTCACTAGTGAAGCTAGAATGGCGCCGAGCCGCTCCGGCTGTCAAGATTCGGTCATGCCCGAGCAGCGCCTGTACTTCCTGCTCCAGCGAGCCGCGCACGAACTGCGGGTGGACGCCGACCGCCGCTGCCTCGGCGCGGCCGGGATCACCACCGCCCAGCTCGGCGCTTTGTTCGCGGTGCGGGAGACGCCCGGCCTCACCCAGCGGGACCTCGCCGCCACCCTGGGGCAGCGCGAATCGGCGATCACCGCGATGGTGAACCGGCTGACCGGCGCGGGCCTGCTCGCCCGGGAACGGCACCCCGAGCAGCACCGGGCCGTCCAGCTCGCGCTGACCGACGAGGGCGAGAGCGCGCTCGACCGCCTCCGCCCCGAGCTGGACCGGTTCAACGCCGAACTGCGTGCCCTGCTCGGCGACGACTTCGACGACACCGTCGCCGCGCTGGCCAAACTGGCCGGGTTCAGAACTTCGGCTCCTCGTGCGGACGGCCCTTGAGTTCGTGGAAGCCGGGCACCGCGGCGACCAGCAGCGTGCCGTCCCACAACCGCCCGGCGTCCTCCCCGCGCGGCACCCGCGAGATCACCGGGCCGAAGAACGAGACCCCCGCCGAGGAGATCACCGGCGTGCCGACGTGGTCACCCACCTTCGCCACCCCCTCCTCGTGGGAGGTGCGCACGGCCTGGTCGTACTCGGTCGTTTCGGCCACCGCGGCCAGTTCCTCGGGCAAACCGGCGTCGGCGAGCACGCCGTCGAAGCCCCACTGGCCGTTCTGGTGCACCCGCGTGCCGAAAGCGGTGTAGAGCCTGCCGAGCGCCTCCTGCCCGTAGCGCTGCTCGACCGCGGCGAACAGGCGGACCGGCTTCCACAGGTACCCCTCGGTGTCGCCTTCCGGGTCCTCCTCGGCGTGTTCGTTGAGCACGGCCAGGCTCATCACGTGCCACCGAAGCTCGACCGGGCGCACCCGCGCCACCTCGGTCATCCAGCGCGAGGTGAGCCAGGTGTACGGGCACGAGGGGTCGAACCAGAAGTCGGCGATCCGCTGTTCGGTCATCAGGCGTTCCCTTCTCGCGCCGGTGGGCGCAGTCCGTGCAGATTGCGGTAGGCGGCACGCTCCGGCGGCCGCCAGCCGTCGAGCAGTCCGGCGGCCGGCCGGTACACCTCCACGCCGATCGGGTGGCAGGTGTCGATCGGGTCGCGTGCCCCCGGTCCCCACAGTGGCACGGACAGGTCCCCGCCGGGGCAGGTGGACAACGCGCACAGCAGGTCGAGTTCGGCGAAGAACTCGAAGAAGTCGCCGGGTCGCGCCGGGCACGCCTTCATGAAATAGCGGTCATCGGCATTGAGCCCGGTGCACTGGAAAACGTTGAGCACGTCGTGCACGTCGAATTCGGTGAGCCCGTGCGGCAATATCGCGCGCACCAGGTTCGAATGGCAGTGGAAATCGAAGTCGTCGCCGGTGAGCATCCGGTTCACGTACGGATCACAGCGGGTGCCGAGCAGGTCGTGCACGCGGCCGCCGTGCTCGTCCGGACCGTACCCGGCCAGCGTGTCGCCGGTGACCGTGACCAGCGGGCGCAGGAACGGCAGGTTCGACCACAGCCGGTCGAAGGTGCTCACGTGCGCGCGCTGCAGCTGCCGGGTGCGCGAAGCCCACAACCGCTCGCGCGGGTCGTTGGCGTGCCACAGGTTCAGGTCGCCCACCTGCGGTCCGTCCACGGTCACCAGCCGGCACAGGTGCCCGCGCGGGACCGTCCACGCGCGACCCGAGCGGATCGGTACCTCGAACCGCTCGACCAGCTCGCGCGGGCCGTCGGCCAGCGCGGTGTAGAAGGCCTCGTCCACGCTCAGCGCGGCGCCCTGGTAGGCCGCCGGGAAATCGGCCACTCGCGCACTCCTTCCGGCTGTTCGAATAGGGGGTGCTGCCGGTGATGAGGGGTATTCCCCGCGCATAACGCAGGGGGTTGCCGGACCGGCGCGGCGGGTGTTCGGATTGTCGCGCTCGAACCGCCCGGCCGGGTTCATGGTAAGCGATTTTCGTTCGCCCCGCCGGGTCCGGCCCGTTTTTTCCGCCAACTGCCGAGGAGCACCCGTGTCCACAGGACGACGAAGAAGACCGGCCCACCGCTGGGTACTGGCCGCGTCGCTCGCGCTGTGCACCACCACCTTCGCGCTGCCCGCGAACAGCGCCGAGCCCGCGCCGGCGCCACCGGCCGCCGACGGCCTGGCGCTCACCCCGCCGATGGGCTTCAACAACTGGAACAGCACCCACTGCGCGGAGGACTTCAACGAGAAGCTGGTCCGCGACATCGCCGACATCTTCGTCTCGCACGGGCTCAAGGAGGCCGGGTACACCTACGTCAACCTCGACGACTGCTGGGCGCTGCCGGACCGCGCGCCCAACGGTGACCTGGTGCCGGACCCGGTGCGCTTCCCCCACGGCATCAAGGCGGTCGCCGACTACGTGCACGCGAAGGGGCTCAAGTTCGGCATCTACTCCAGCGCGGGCACCAAGACCTGCCACCCGGACGGGTTCCCCGGCGCACTCGGGCACGAGCAGCGGGACGCGAACCTGTTCGCCTCGTGGGGCGTCGACTACCTGAAGTACGACAACTGCAACAACCAGGGCGTCAACGCGGTCGAGCGGTACACGAAGATGCGCGACGCGCTGAAGGCCACCGGGCGGCCCATCGTGTTCTCGATCTGCGAGTGGGGCGTGAACAAGCCGTGGGAGTGGGGCAAGGGCGTCGGGCACCTGTGGCGCACCACCATCGACATCAGCGACAGCTGGGCGAGCATGCTCAGCATCCTCAAGCAGAACATGGTCCGCGCCGACCACGCCGGCCCCGGCCACTGGAACGACCCCGACATGCTGGAGGTCGGCAACGGCGGGATGACCGATACCGAGTACCGCACGCACTTCTCGCTGTGGTCGATGATGGCCGCGCCCCTGCTGATCGGCGCCGACCTGCGCAAGGTGACCCCGGAGACCTTCGAGATCCTGGGCAACAAGGACGTGATCGCGGTCGACCAGGACCCGCTCGGGGTGCAGGGCAGGCCGATCCGCTCGGCAGGCGGGCTGCACGTGTTCGTGAAACCGCTGGCGGGCGGCGACAAGGCGGTCGCGTTGTTCAACGAGAACGACACCCCGGCGCGGATCGACACCACCGCGGCGGAAGTCGGCCTGCCCGCGTCCGCCGGGTACAAACTGCGTGACCTGTGGGCGCACACCGACGCGCACACCACGGGCGCGATCAGCGCGGTGGTCCCCGCGCACGGCACCACGATGTACCGGATCGGCGCGGACCGGCACTGGTTCCAGTACCCGCCCGCGCTCGACGCGGCCGCCGAGGTCGAACTGTCGTACTCGGGCGCGCTGCCGGTGGTCGCGCCGGACACCCCGGTCGCGTACACCACCACGCTCGGCAATTCCGGTGGGGCGCCGGTGCACTCGGTGCGGGCCAAGCTCATCGCGCCGCCGACCTGGTCGGTCCGCCCCACCTCGGACGTGGAAACCACGGCACTGCGCGAGAACGAGCGGTTCCGCACCACGTGGGAGGTCTCGGCCCCACCGGGCACACCGCCGGGCCGGTACCCGGTGAGCGCCACCTTCGAGTACGTGAACCCGCAGACCGGCGCCCCGGCGACGCTCACCAACGTGGCCGAGGCGGTGGTCCCGGAAGTGCCGCACACCGGCACGCAGTACCTCAGCGACGTGTCGTGGCTGCGCACGACGAACGGCTGGGGCCCGGTGGAGGTCGACCACACGAACGGCGCACGCGCCCCCGGTGACGGCGGGCCGCTGACCCTGCGCGGGGTCTACTACGCCAAGGGGCTGGGCACGCATGCGCTGTCCTCGGTGGAGTACTTCACCGGTGGCGCTTGTTCCGAGGTGCGCGCGCTGGTCGGCGTGGACGACGGCAAGACCGGCTCGGTCACCTTCGAGGTATGGGCCGACGGGGACCGGGTCTACGACAGCGGGACGCTCACCGTCGCCGATCCGGCGAGGCAGCTGGTCGCGGACGTCACCGGGGCCAAGGCGATCCGGCTCGTGGCCACGGACGCGGGCGACGGCATCCAGAACGACCACGCGGACTGGGCGGACCTGACGCTCACTTGCTGAGCGCGCGTATTCACCGTCGACGGTGAACCACCCCCGGGTGCGGACCGTATCCACCATCACCGCCGCACCAGGAGGGTCCATGCGCACGTTTGCCTTGCTCGCCAGTCTGTTCGCCGCCGTTCTCCTCGCCGGGTGCTCGGCGTCCGGCGAGGAGAACCCCCCGGCCACCGGTGCCGGGAACGAGTCGGACATCCGCTTCTCGCAGCAGATGATCCCGCACCACCAGCAGACGCTGGACATCGCCGAGATCGCCAAGCAACGCGGCACGCTGCCGCTGGTCAAGACCACCGCGGAAGAGGTCTCGACCACCGAGGCGGCGGAGATCCAGCAGATGACCGGGTGGCTGCGGAGCTGGAACGTCGAGGTGCCCGCCGCGGGCGCGCACGGCGGGCACGCGATGCCGGGAATGCTGACGCTGCAGGACATCGCCGCGCTGGAGAACGCGAGCGGGGCGGAGTTCGACCAGAAGTGGCTGAGCACGCTGGCGAAGCACCTGCGCGAAGGCGTGTCGATGGCGAAGAACGTCCAGCTGACCGGCGCCCACGAGGAAACCAAGGCGCTGGCCAGGAAGATCGTCGAAGGCCAGGAGGCGAAGATCGCCGAGATCACCGCCGCGCAACCGGCCTCGTGACGCGGAAGTCGCCGGCTTGTCGGTGCCCCGACCTAGTATTCGGGGCATGAAGCGGTATGCCGACGAGGACCTGCGCGGGGCGGAGTTCCGCGAGTGCGACCTGACCGGGGCCCGGCTAGTCGGGGTGGTCATGCAGGACGCCGTGATCGACGGGCTCGTCACCAATCTCGTGGTGAACGGGGTCGAGGTCACCGAGTACGTCGAGGCGGAGCTCGACCGGCGTCACCCGGTGCGGGTGCTGATCCGCGCCGAGGACCCGGCCGACCTGCGCGAGGCAGCGCGCCGGCTCCACGCCGGCTGGGCCGCCACGATCGAGCGCATCCGCCGTGCGCCCGGTATCGAACGCCGCGGTGTGAACGACGAGTGGTCGGCGGTGCAGACGTTGCGCCACCTGGTCTTCGTCCACGACTCGTGGTTCCGCCGCTGCTGCCTGGGTTCGACGGAGCTGTTCACCCCGATGGGCATCGGCCCGGCCGACGAGCCCTACCGCGGCGCGCACGGGCTCGACCCCTCGCTCGATCCGGCCCTCGACGAGATCGTGAGCGTGCGCGAAGCACAGGCCGCCGAGCTCGAAGCCTGGCTCGACGAGGTCACCCCGGCGCAGCTCGCCGCGCGAGCGCCGGTGCCCGACGACGATGTCTGGCCGCCGTACGCCCGGGGCCGCTCGGTGCGGCAGTGCCTGGGCACGGTGCTCACCGAGACCTTCGAGCACCACGGCTTCTGCGTCCGCGACCTCGACCTGATCGAGGCATCGGACGCCCCTACTGCGTCACGGTCTTGAAGTCGAGGACGGCGCCTTCGGCGTTCAGCGCGGTGACGGTGAGTTCGAGCTTCTTGCCGGTGTTCACGTTGCCCCAGCTCGCCTTGCCGCCCACGCCGGTGCGCATCGTGCCGGACGCGCCCTGGGGGCCGTAGTCCTTCAGCGTCACCGACTTCTCCGACAGCGTGATGGTAAACTCGTTGTCCCCCACCTTCAGCTTCGGCTCGCCGGTGACCAGGATCTGGCACTCCCCGTCGGCGCAGGCGCCGAAGTCGGTGCCGTCCTTCGCGGCGGGCAGCGGACCCGGCGGCACCTCCGGCGGGGGCGGCGGCGCGGGCGGCTGGCACCGCGGCGCGAGGTGGTGGGCCGCGGTCAGCAGCGGGTCGGCGGCCACCACCGCCGGGAGGTCCGGCCCGGCCGGTTTCACCGAGTCGAGCAGCTCGTTGAGCTTGCGGGCGCGGTCGTACATGCCCGTGAAGTCACCGCGCGGGCTCATCGCGAAGCGGTCCCCGACCAGTGCCTCCACCTCGGGCAGGATGCGCTGCAGCCCTTCCCCCAGGCTCTTGGCCAGTTGGTCACCGGCGGCCACGCCGGACGGCGGCAGCCCGGTGAACTGCGAAGCCAGGCTCTCCAGCCCCATGTCGGCCGAGCTGAGGTAGCTGTACAGGTGCATGTCGGCGAACTCGTCCGGTTTGGCGGGATCCACCTCGAGCCCCTCGAACTCGACCTGGTCCCGCGTCAGCGAGTCCGTCGCCTGGCACATCGTGTCCGCCCAGGTGACCATTTCCCTGGTCGGCTGCGGTGGCGGTGGTGGCGGCGCGGCCGCCGGTGGCGGCGCCTCCGCCGATCCGCACCCGCCCGCCACGAGCACCACGCCCACCGCCGCCCACGTCCACTTCCGCATCCCCGGCCCCTTCCGTTCGCCGGGAACGGTAACCACGCCCGCCGGGACGGGTCCCGAGTTGGCATTTACCGGCCACGGCCCAAAACTGGCGGCATGGGAGCACTCCAGGGAAAAGCCGTGGTGATCACCGGCGCCGGCCGCGGTCTCGGCCGCGAATACGCACTGCACGCCGCCCGCGCGGGCGCCGCGGTGGTGGTCAACGACGTGTACGGCGAACCGGCGCGGGAGGTCGCCGCCTTGATCACCGAGGCGGGTGGCCGGGCCGAGGTGAGCACGCGTTCGGTGGCCGACGCCGGTGAGGCGGCCGAGATCGTCGACCAGTGCGTGCGCGCCTTCGGCACGATCGACGGGCTGGTCAACAACGCGGGCCTGAACTACCAGGCACCGCCGTGGGACGACGATCCCGCCCGCGTCCGCGCACTGGTCGAGGTCAACGTGCTGGGCACGATGTTCACCGGGATGGCCGCCCTGCGGGTGATGCGCGAGCGCGGTTCCGGGGTGATCGTGAACGTGGCTTCGGGCGCGCTGCTCGGCAAACGGGGTGGCGCGGCGTACTCGGCGTCCAAGGGCGCGGTCGCGTCGCTCACCTATTCGTGGGCGGCGGACCTCACCGAGCTGGGCATCCGGGTGAACGCGATCAGCCCGCTGGCGTGGACCAGGATGGTGGAAGCCGATCGGGTGGAACGCGCGCGGCTGAGCCGGGACCTCACCCCGGACCTGGCCGCGCCGCTGGTCACCTTCCTGCTCAGCGACCGGTCCGCGGGCGTCAGCGGGCAGCTGATCCGGTTGCGTGGCGAGAAGCTGCACCTGGTGCGGCAGCACTCGGTGAAAGAGCCCGTGCTGACCCGGCCGCACTGGGACGTGGAGGACTTCGCCGCCGCGTTCGACGGTGAACTGGTGCCGGAGTCACCACCGGCTATTCGGTGGAAGCTCTGACCGGCCCGAGGTAGCGTCGGCAGGCGTGTCGCCCGTGGATCTGGAGGAGTTCGAGCGCCTGCTCGCCGAAGGGGAAGCCGAGCCCGTCGAGGGCTGGGACTTCTCGTGGTTCGACGGGCGCGCCACCGAGGAACGGCCGTCGTGGGGCTATTCGCGCCTGCTCGCCGACCGCCTCTCCGCCGCGGGGATCGCACTGGACCTTCAGACCGGCGGTGGTGAGGTGCTGACGAGCGCGGCACGCGGCGGCACGCGCCTGGTCGCCACCGAGGGCTGGCCGCCCAACGCCGCGATCGCCGCGCAACGCCTGCGCCGCCTCGGCGGTTCGGTGGTGCTCGCCGCGCACGACGGCCTGATCCCCTTCCGCGACGCCACTTTCGACTTGGTCACCGGCAGGCACCTGATCGTGGAGCCGTGGGCGGAGATCGCCCGTGTGCTCCGGCCCGGCGGCACCTTCCTCACCCAGGGCGTCGGAATGGGCTCCAACCGCGAGCTGTACGAGTTCTTCCTCGGCCCGCAACCTGGCGACAACAACACAGACGAAGGCGCCGCCGACCGGGCCGCCGAGCGAGCCCGCGCCGCCGGGCTCGACGTCCTCGACGTGCGCCACGAGAAGCTGCGCGTGGTGTTCCACGACGTCGGCGCGGTGGTCTACTTCCTGCGCAAGGTGCTCTGGACGGTGCCGGACTTCACCGTGGCCAAGTACCGGCCGCGCCTGGCCGAACTGCACCGCCGCATCCTGGTCGAAGGCTCGTTCGTGGCGCATTCGCGGCGGTACCTGATCGAGGCCCGCAAGGTCAGCGGCTGAGTTTCACCGTGACGGTGGCACCCTGCGTCCCGGCCACGTCGACGTCCACCGACCTCCGCAGGATCGTCACCCGGATCGACTTCTGCAGCTGCGTCGGGTCCGAGACCGCGACCTGCCAGCCGTCGCGCACCCGTTCCACCGCGATCGACGCGGGGCCGGAGACGGTCAGGTCGTCGAGCGTGCCGCCGGTGAAGAAGTTCGCCAGCAGAGTGCCTTCCCACAACCGGATCGCCTGCACCTCGGCGGTGTTCGACCGCACCCGCCAGGACAGCGCCGAGGCCGCGGTGGCCGCCGCCGAAGCACCCGGCAGCACGACGTAGCCGTAGCTCGCGCCGGACGGGTTGGCGCCGTGTTCGATCACCACCTTCTGGTACCGCCGCGTGTACGGCGTGGTGGTACCGCCGGTGTTGGCGCCCTTGTCGACGTCGGCCCAGGCACCGGTCCGATCCTCACGCAGCACGGAGACATCCACATCGGACAGAAGCACGTAACCGCCAACCCCGTCGAGGTGCACCCATCGCGGCTTGCGCACCACCGTGGTCCGGCCGAGTTCGACCGGCAGCAGGCGGCCGTCCGCCCGCAGGGCGTTGCGCGGATTCGTGCCCAGGGAACGGTTTTCGATGGTTGTCCGCACGTTCGCCCCGGACGCGTCGGTGATCCCCGCACCCAGGCACACCACTCCGTCCGGGGTGAAGAACCACGACTTCTTCGCAGTGAGCGTGCCGTCCTGCGAGATGAAGTCGACCCCGTAGGCGCCGTGCTGCGCGCCGAACCGCACCCCGCCGGAGAACGGCTTGCTGGACAACGGGATCTGCTCGAGCTTCGGCGGCTCGGAGTCCTTCGCCGTGGTGCCGGGCAGGAGCTTCGCGTCGACCGTGGGCCAGTAGGCGTCGCTGTAGTGGCCCTCGGCGTCGGGCCGGAACACGTACAGCACGCCGTCGCCGGTGTACCAGCCACGCAGGTTCATCGAGTTGATCGCCTCGTAGCGGCAGATCCGCGTCGAGCTGACCCCGAGCGAAGCCGACCACGACGGGGTCACGTGCAGCATCCGGTCCTGCTGGCCGAACACGCGGTGCTCCGGCACCACCGGCGCCGGAACCGGGTTCGCCGCCAGCAGTTCCTGCGCGTACTCGACCTCCGGCACGCCCACCGGCTGCAACCCGCCGGAGAAGCGCCCCACGTCGGTCACCTCCAGGAAGGGCGCCCACTTGCCGCGCTGGATCCACGACGCGACCAGCCCGCTCACCTGCGCCCGCTCCGGTTCCGGCGCGTTGCGTGCCAGCAACGCCGTCGCGGCGGTCAGCTGGTGCCCGGCGTCGTGGCCGGTCTCTCCCTGCCTGGACAGGAAGCGGCCGCGAACCGGTTCCATCATGTAGCCGTTGAACATGAACGGCGCCAGCGAATCCGGCACCGTGCCGCAGATCGCCCGGCGCACGGCCTCCGGCAACTCCCACTCCGTGCCGCGGGTGACCTCCATCAGCCCGGCCACCGCCTGCACCAGCACCAGCGCGTAGTGCCCCGGATAGGGCACCACCTCGTGCTGGAGGAACGAGCCGTCGGTGTGGAAGCCGTCGCCGGCGGTCACCTTCGCGATCAGGCTGGCCGCGCCACCACCGGCCACGTCGGTCACCGCGTCCACCCCCAGCCGGATGCGGGCGGTATCCCCCATCATCGCGCCGGACACCACGGTCAGCGTGGCCTTGTCGGCCCGGTTCGCGCCCGTCTCCACCACGCTGGGGTTGTTGGTGCGCCGGTTCGGGTCGGCGATGAACCGCAGCACCGGGCGCAGGTACCGCTCACGGTCGGCCGCCGGAATGATGTCCCAGGTGGACGCAAGCGTTTGCAGCAGCCACAACGGCGTGCCGATCTCGTAGCTGTACCAGTTGCCGATCTCGTCGGTGTGCTCGTTGTACTGCACCCGGTACAGCGTCTCCAGCGCGGTGTGGAGGCGCTGCGGCACCGCCGGGTCCGCCGACAGCGCGGACCCCGGCGTCGCCCAGTCGACCGCGATGGTGCGCAGCCGGTAGTACATCTTCTGGAAGTACGTGCTGCCCGGACCCACCGGCAGATCCGGCCACAGCTGGTCGATCGAGGTGTTCATCGCGGCGTGGTAGGCCACCGCCACCTCGTCGAGCGCCCGGACCGCCCGCGTCCGCTCCGGCGAGGTGCGCCCGGCCCCGATCTGGAGGAACCGGTACGCCGCGACGATCTTCGCCGGATCGTTCCCGGCGGCCACCGCCGGTGCGCCCACCACCCCGGCCAGGGTGGTGGACGCGGCGACCGCCGCCCCGCCGAGCAACGCTGATCTGCGGGTCAGTCCGTGCATGTCGTCTCCCAGTCAGAGGATCTGCGGTGAACCGTCCGTCCGCCGCGGCAGCTGCCACGGGTTGTCCTCGCGCAGGGCGGGCGGCAGCAGCGCGTCGGGGAAGCCCTGCCAGGCCACCGGGCGCAGGAAGCGGTCGATCGCGGCGGTGCCCACCGAGGTGGTGGTCGGCGCGGTGGTGGCCGGGTACGGGCCGCCGTGCTGCTGCGCCCAGCTCACCGTGACCCCGGTCGGCCAGTCGTTGTACAGCACGCGCCCGGCGATCCGGGCCAGTGGCGCCAGCAGCGGGCGCACGTCCTCCACTTCGGACTCTTCGGCGTGCAGGGTGGCGGTCAGGCCCGGCTCGAGCCCGTCGAGCAGGCCGATCAGCTCCTCCTGGCTGGAGTAGGTGATCACCAGCGAAGCCGGGCCGAAGCACTCGTGGCGCAGCACCTCCGCGCCCTGGGCGAAGTTCTCCGCGCTGGTGCTGAGCAGGGTCGGGGTGAAGCCCGATCCGGCGTTCTCCGGCGCGGAAAACACCTCGACCCCGTCGGCGGACCGCAGTGCGGCCACGCCTTCGGAGTACCCGCCGGCGATGCGGTCGTTGAGCATCTCCTGCGCGGCGACACCGTCCACAGCGGACTTCAGCGCGGTCTCCAGGCCGTGCTCGTCGGGCAGGAAGACCAGGCCGGGCTTGGTGCAGAACTGACCGGCGCCCAGGGTGAACGAGGCGGCGTACCCCTTGGCGATCTCCTCGCCGCGTGCCTTCACCGCACCCGGCGTGACCACCACCGGGTTGACGCTGCCCAGCTCACCGTAGAACGGGATCGGCACCGGACGGGCGTTGGCGATGTCGAACAGGGCCCGGCCGCCGGGCACCGAGCCGGTGAACGAGGCGGCTGAGATCCGCGGGTCCTTGAGTGCGGCCACGCCGGTCTCGCGGCCGTGGACCACGGCGAAGATGCCTTCGGGCGCACCGGCCGCGAGCAGCGCGGCGAGCAGGATCCGGCCGGTCAGGTCGGACAGGCGCGGATGCCCGGGGTGCGCCTTGAGCACCACCGGGCAGCCGGCGGCCAGCGCCGAGGCGGTGTCCCCGCCCGCGGTGCTGAAGGCGAACGGGAAGTTGCTGGCGGCGAACACCAGCACCGGGCCGATCGGGGTGAGCACCCGGCGGATGTCCGGGCGCGGTCCCATCGGCCAGTCCGGGTCGGCGTGGTCCACGGTGGCCTTGAGGAACGCGCCATCGGTCAGCACCTGGCCGAACAACCGCAGCTGGAAGGTGGTCCGCTTCAGCTCGCCACGCAGGCGCGGGGCCTCGGGCAGGTTGGTCTCCTCGGCGGCCAGCACGACGAGTTCGTCGGCCGCGGCGTCCAGCGCGTCGGCGGCCGCGGTGAGCCACTCCGCCCGCTGCGCCGGGGTGGTCCCGGCCAGTGCGGGCGTGACCAGGGCGGCCGCTTCCAGCACCCGGTCCAGCTCGGCTTCTTCGGTCTCAGCGACAAATTCGGCAGACAAAGCACAAACTCCTAGGTCACGGTCCGGGCACCGCGCACGGCGTCCCGGAGATCGGCCCAGCGACCGGCGCCGGCCAGGCCGAGGTGGTACAGGTGCAGTTCGCTCGCGCCGGCATCGGCCAGTGCGGCGGTGTAGCGGTCGAACTCGGGCACCGGGTTCGCCGCCACCCCGGTGACATACGCCCCGACGTCCACAATGGACGGCAGCGCGGCGCGGGCGGCGGCGACCGCGGCCACGCTGGCCTGACCGGGTGCCCAGCACTGGAGCACCACGGAATGCACGTCCTCGGGCGCGCCCGGGGTCAGCCCGGGCAACGCGCCGGTCACCCAGGGGTCCAGCGCCCCGTGCAGCACCAGTCTAGGCCCGGCGCCGATTTCGGCGAGGATCCCGGCCCGCAGCGCGTCGGTGGAGCGCTGCCGCCCGGCCAGCACGGTGGCCTTCAGTTCCGGGGACAGCTCGTCCTCGGTGGCTCCGAGGTCACCGCTCGCGATCAACCGGCGGGCCTCGGCGGCGAGTGCGGCCTGCACCTCCCCGGTGTCCGCGTCCCACTGGGCCGCGCAGGCTTCGCAGCAGCAGATCGACAGCACCCTGGCCGCGGCGGGTGACCACACGCCGTCGGTTTTCTCGTGCTGGTGCTGGTGCACCACGCCGAGCGGCCCGCAGGCCTCCAGGATCACCGACCGGAACTCCAGGTCGCGCACGCTTTCCGCGGCCACCTTCGCGGCGTACTCGCGGACCTCCTCACGTGCCGGGCACAACGCCCACGGGTACGGCTCGCCGAAGCAGTTCCGCACCGAGACGTCCGGGTTTTCGGTGCCCAGCAGGGAGTTGTGCGTGAAGACCACCCACGCCGCCGCCGGGATCCCGGCCTGGTCCAGCACCCGCACCGCGTCTCCGGCGCTGTCTTCGGCACCCGCCCAGTCCGGGGACGCCGGGCGCAGCCGCCCCCAGGCGGTTTTCCGGATCGGCCGGTAGAAGGCCGCGTGCCGGGCCACCACCGAGGACCGGTCGGCCGACCAGGGCGTGGCCGCCCGCGCGCTGTGGTACGACACCGCGACGGCGACCTCGTCCACGTCCAGCTCGGCCGCGCGGTCGGTGAAGCCGGGGGCGTCCAGCACATCCCACGGGTAGGCGTAACCGGTCACCCTCATCGCGCGGCCCCGATCCGGTCGAGCACCGCGGTCCCTTCGCCGATGATGCGCTCCAGCCGGTCGAGCTGGCCCGGGCTGGGTTCGCGCAGCGGCGGGCGCACGGTGCCGACCTTCTCCCCGCACAGCCGGGCGGCGGCCTTGACCAGCGACACGGCGAACCCTGGCGTCTCGTCGCGGAGTTCGACCAGCGGCAGGTAGAACCCGGCCAGCAGCGCGTCCATCGTCGCGTCGTCCCCTGTGGACAGTGCTTTGTGGAAGGCCTGGGCGATCCGCGGGGCGAAGCAGTGCACCGCGGAGGAGTACCGGGCCACGCCGATCGCCGCGTAGGCCCGCGCCGAGACCTCGGCGGTGGGCAGTCCGTTGAAGAACAGGAACTCCCGCCCGCGCGGGTTGTCCGCGCCGCGGATGCCGGTGACGATCCGGGTCATCAGGTCGACGTCGCCGAAGCCGTCCTTGAGCCCGGCCACCGTCGGCAGGTCGAGCAGCTTCACCGCCGCGGCCGCGGTGAACACGCCCGGCGAACGGTGGTAGACGATCACCGGGACGCCGCTGTCACCGATCGCGTGGCGGACGTGGTCGACCAGCCCGTCGGGCGGGCCGGTGACCAGGTACGGCGGCAGGAGCAGCACCCCGTCGGCGCCCCCGGCCTCGGCGGCCGCGATCCCGGCCCGCGCGGTGGCGGCCCCGCCACCCGCGCCCACCCAGATCGGCACGCGCCCGGCGACGACCTCGCGCGCGCGACGCAGCAGCGCCCGCACCTCGTCCGGGCTCAGCGCGCTGAACTCCCCGGTGCCGCAGGCGATGAACAACGCGCCCGCACCCGCGTCCAGGTGCCGCCCGACGTGGTCGCCGAAGGCGTCGAGATCGACCTGGAGGTCTTCGGTGAACGGGGTGAGCGGGAACGCGAGCAGACCGTCCAACACGGTCTCAGGCTGTGCCATCGGGACCCTTCTGTTCACACTTATGAATGAAGTCTGCTATCGTGACGCTCGTTCACCTACAAGAACACTGTCGCAGGACGTTAATATGGGTGCGGACACAAGTCAACCCGCAGGTGGAGGAGGGGTCGATGGCTCAGCCGACAGCGGTTTCGGCCGGTGAGAACAACGCGGAGCCGGCCGGCGTCAAATCCGCGCGGCGCGCGATCGACCTGCTGGAGACCTTCGCCGAGAACGACGTCTGGATGTCGCTCTCGGACCTGCACACCCGCACCGGGTTCCCGCGGTCCAGCCTGCACGGGCTGCTGCGGACCCTGCACGAGGCCGGCTGGCTGGAGACCGATTCCAGTGGCACGCGCTACCGCCTCGGCGTGCGCGCGCTGATCTGCGGAACGGCCTACCTCGACCGGGACCCGGTGGTGCCCTTCGCCACCGAGGCGCTGGAGAAGGTGCGTGAGCGCACCGGGTTCACCGCGCACTACGCGCGGCGCAACGGCACCGAGGTGGTGTACCTGGAGACGCGGGAGTCCGCGAAGTCCATCCACCTGGTGTCGCGGGTCGGGCGCACGCTGCCCGCCCACGCGACCGCGCTGGGCAAGGTGCTGCTCGCCGAACTCACCCACGACGAGATCGACGCGCTGCTGCCGAACCCGCTCACCGCGCTCACCCCGAACACGGTGACCTCGCTCGACGAACTGCACCGCCAGTTCGCCGAGACCCGCGAACGCGGGTACGCCTCGGAGATCGAAGAGGGCACGCCGGGCATCCGGTGCGTGGCCGCGGTGGTGCCGTACCGCATCCCCGGCACCGACGCGCTCAGCTGCTCGATGCCGGTCGACCAGGTCACCGAGGCCGAAGCGCGGCGGGCGGGCGAGCTGATCGCGGAGATCACCACCGAACTCGGGCAGAACCTGCGACGCGCCGGTATCCGCTGACCTGTTCCAAGAAAGAGGCGTCATGGCAGACGAGCGCGTCCTGATCACGGGTGCGTCGGGGGTGGTGGGCACGCTGATGCGGCCGCGGCTGGCCAGGCCGGGCCGGATCCTGCGGTTGCTCGACGTGCGCCCGCCCGCTCCGGCGGAGCCGGGTGAAGCGGTCGAGGTGCTGACCGGTTCGGTCACCGATCCCGACGCGATGGCGCGGGCCTGCGAGGGCGCCGACGCGCTGATCCACCTCGGCGGGCACAGCCGCGAGAACTCGTGGGAAGAGATCCTCGACGTCAACATCAACGGCACGCAGATCGCGCTGGCGGCCGCGCAGGCGGCGGGTATCAAACGGGTGATCCTGGCGTCGAGCAACCACTCGGTCGGCTTCCGGCGCAACGACGAAGCGGGCCCGGACGGCCTGCCCGCCGATTCGAGCACGCGGCCGGACACGTACTACGGCGTGGGCAAGGCCGCGATGGAGGCGCTGGGCAGCCTGTACGCGTCGCGGTTCGGCATGGACGTCATCTGCGTGCGGATCGGGTCGTGCTTCGAGACCCCGGTCGTGCTGGGCCCGCGGGGCCTGACCACCTGGCTCTCCCCGGACGACGGGGCCCGCCTGTTCGAGGCCTGCCTGACCGCGCCCTCCCCCGGTTACCGCCTGATCTGGGGCGTCTCCGACAACAAGCGGCGCCTGTTCTCCCTGGAGGAGGCGGCCGCTCTGGGCTACGCCCCCCAGGACGACGCGGAGTCGTACGCCGCCGAGCTGGCGGACGTCCCTGGCCCGACGGGCGTGGCGGCCGAGCACATCGGCGGTCCCTTCTGCACCGCCCCCCTCGGCGAGTACAACCCCCTCTGACGACCGCGCCCCATGCCGTGAATGTGGCTTTCACAGCCGATTCCGCCGTGAAAGCCACATTCACGGCACCCTCGGCCCGCCCGGCGGCCTCCCCCGCCAGGTGGCTTGACACGTCAATCCGCGTCCCGCATCCTACTCCGAAGTAGCTGTTACTTCCGGTTACAGCTACTTGAGGATCCGCAACGGCGTGGAGGACCAATGGGTGCGCGGTTCAAGGTGGTCATCGTCGGTACCGGCTTCTCCGGGCTGGGCCAGGCGATCCAGCTGGAGAAGGCGGGCATCCGCGACTACGTGGTCCTGGAGAAGGCCGACGAGGTCGGCGGCACCTGGCGCGACAACTCCTACCCGGGCTGCGCCTGCGACGTGCAGTCCCACATGTACTCGTTCTCCTACGAGCAGAACCCCGACTGGACCCGCTCCTTCTCCCGCCAGCCGGAGATCTTCGACTACCTCAAGGGCGTCGCCGACAAGTACCGCCTGCGCGACAAGATCCGCTTCGGCGTGGAGATCACCGGCGCGCACTGGGACTCCGACCGTGGCTTGTGGACGGTCGAAACCAAGGGCGGCGAGGAGTTCGTCGCGCAGTTCGTCGTCGCCGGGGTGGGTGGGCTGCACATCCCGCGCATCCCCGAACTCCCCGGCATCGAACGCTTCCAGGGGCGCACCTGGCACTCCGCGCAGTGGGACCACGACTACGACCTGACCGGCAAGCGCGTCGCCGTGGTCGGCACCGGGGCCAGCGCGATCCAGTTCGTGCCGCGCATCGCCCGCGACGTCGCCCAGCTCGACCTCTTCCAGCGCACGCCGCCGTGGATCATGCCCAAACCCGACCACGCCATGCCCGAGTGGTCGAAGAAGCTGTTCCGCCGCGTCCCCGGCGCCCAGCGCGCCTACCGCACCGCGCTGTACTGGCTGCTCGAAGTGCGCGCGCTCGGCTTCAACGGCCACCCCGCGCTGATGAAGGCAGGCGAAGCCGTGGCCAAGCGCCACATCGGCAAGCAGATCCCCGACCGCGAACTCCGGCGCAAGGTCACCCCGGACTACACCATGGGCTGCAAGCGCGTGCTCATCTCCAACGACTACTACCCCGCGCTCTCCCGCGACAACGTGGACGTGATCACCGACGGTATCCGCGAGGTCCGCGAGCACTCCATTGTGGACAGCGCGGGCGTCGAGCACGAGGTGGACGCGATCATCTACGGCACCGGCTTCCACGTCACCGACGCGCTGGAGTACCTGAACATCACCGGCGCGGACGGGCGCGACCTGGCCAAGGAATGGGCCACCGAGGGCATGCGCACGCACTTCGGCATCACCGTGGCCGGCTTCCCGAACCTGTTCTTCCTGCTCGGCCCGAACACCGCGCTCGGCCACAACTCGGTGGTGTTCATGATCGAGTCGCAGTCCCGGTACGTGGTGGACGCGATCAAGCTGACCGACCGCCACCACGCCGCCGCGCTGTCGGTGCGCGAGCGGGCGCAGGCGGAGTTCCAGGCCGAGATCCAGGACAAGCTGGTCAAGGGCGTGTGGACGCAGGGCGGCTGCAAGAGCTGGTACCTCGACGCGAAGGGGGTGAACCGGACCATCTGGCCCGGCTTCACCTGGCGCTACTGGCAGCGCACCCGCCACGTCGACCCGAGCCACTACGAGCTGACCGGGAGGTCCCAGTGAGCGCCGCCCACGACGACGAGCAGCTGGTGCTGCGTGCCCGCGACGTCCACTTCGACTGGTCGGCGCTGCCGATGCACTGGATCCCGGCCGAACCGCAGTCCACGCACACGATCAACGTGCTGCACCTGCTGCTGCCCGAGGGCGAGCGCTGGTTCGTCGAGCTGTTCAAGCAGACCGTGCCGATGATCCGCGACGACCGGCTGCGCCAGGACGTGCTCGGCTTCATCGGCCAGGAGGCCATGCACGCCGAGGCGCACAGCGGCGTGCTCGACCACTTCGAGGCGCACGGGCTCGACCCGCGGCCCTACACCCGCCAGATGGAGTGGGTGTTCCGCCGCCTGCTCGGCGACCGCGACCTCACCGGCAAGGCCCGCGAGGAGTGGATCGTCGAACGGGTCGCGATCGTCGCCGCGATCGAGCACTACACCGCCTTCCTCGGCCAGTGGATCCTCGACTCGGTGCCGCTGGACCGCGCCGGCGCCGATCCGACCATGCTCGACCTGTTGCGCTGGCACGGTGCCGAGGAGGTCGAGCACCGCGCGGTGGCCTACGACCTGTACCAGCACCTCGACGGCCGGTACCTGCGTCGCGCGCGGACGATGGCGCTGGTCACGCCGGTGCTGGCGTGGTTGTGGCTGCGCGGGACCCGGTTCCTGATGGCCGCCGACCCGACGCTGACGGAGAAGGCGAGCTGGCGCGGGTTCCGCAGCGGCGCCCGGCGTGGGCTCGTGCCGAGCGGACGTGGGCTGCTGCGGGAGATCCGGCCGTACTTCCGGCGGTCCTACCACCCGTCCCAGACCGGCAACACCGATCAGGCGGTGGCCTACCTGGCCAGTTCCCCGGCCGCGCTGGCGGCCGAGTGACGCAGCCCAGGTTCCCTCCGGATCTACGCGGTCGCGGCCGCGCGGACCGGCTGTTGTCCACGCTGAGCGGGGTCGCCGTGGTGTACACGCGGCTGAGCCGGGTCAGCGGCAGGCGGCGCCCGCCGGTCGCGGCGGTGGACCGCGACCTGCCGATGGTCGTCGACGAGGCCGAGATCGTCGCCGACGGGGTGAAAAGCCTGCGGCTGCGCCGGATCGACGGCGCACCGCTGCCGTCGTGGCGGCCCGGCGCGCACATCGATCTGGTGCTGCCGTCCGGTCGCGTTCGGCAGTATTCGTTGTGCGACGGCGATTCCGGTTCGTACCGCATCGCGGTGCGCCGGATCGAGAACGGCAACGGTGGTTCGCGCGAGGTGCACGAGGCGGTGGGCCTCGGCACGAGGGTGACCGTTCGCGGGCCGCGCAACGCCTTTCCGTTCGTGGGCACCGGCGCGTACCAGTTCATCGCCGGTGGCATCGGCATCACGCCGATCCTGCCGATGGTGCGCGCGGCCGCGGCGGCCGGTGCCGACTGGCGGCTCGTGTACGCCGGCCGTGACCGCGCCTCCATGCCATTCCTCGACGAGCTGTCCACACTGGACTCCCGACGGGTGTGGATCCGCCCGGACACCGAGTACGGCATCCCGGCATCCGGCGCCGAGTTGCTGGAGAAGGCGCCACCGGGTGCGCACGTCTACTGCTGCGGCCCGATCCCGATGATCACTTCGGTGCGCACGGACGCGCTGGCCACCGGCGGCCGGACCGTCCACTTCGAACGGTTTGCCGAACCGCCGATCGTGGACGGCAAGCCGTTCCGGGTGGAGCTGCGGCGCACCGGCACCACGGTGGACGTCCCGGCCGACCGGTCGGCGCTGGAGGTGATCCGCGCGGTGCGCCCGGACGTCGCCTACTCGTGCCGCCAGGGCTTCTGCGGCACCTGCCGGGTGCGCGTGCTGGACGGCGACGAGGACAGCATGCTGATCTGCGTCGGACGCGCGACCTCGGGCACGGTCGCCCTGGACCTCTAGCGCAACGCCGCCAGGTCGACCACTTCCCGTGCCGGGCGGAAGCCGTCCGGTGGCACGCCTTTGGCCGTGCGCAACCAGCCAACGCGGTCCTGCGGCTTGCCCGGTTTGCCCGCGTCGAGCAGCAGCGCCACGTAGCAGCCGTAGTCCAGCGAGTACCCGTCGTACAGCGTGCCCGGCGATTCCTCGTCGACCACGCCGCGGCGGAGCAGGTGCAGCAGGCGCGCGTCGTGCAGGTCGTCGATCGCGGTCCAGCGCGATTCCTGGGCCAGCAGGAAGGTCCGGCAGCGGCGGCGGCCGACCACCTCGTCGATCAGCTTGCGCAGCAGGTCGGCGGCGGCGCGGTCGGTCTCGATCGCTTTGCGCTTGTCGCGCAGGTACCAGTCGCGTGCGGCGAGGCGGACATCGCGGACGTCGATCGGTTCGTCGTGCGCGTGCTGGGCGGCGAGCGCGGCGATGTTGATCGCGTCGCGCGGCACCCCCTCCGACGCCCTCACCAGTTCACCGAAGGCGTTGCGGTGGAAGACCTGTCGGACGAATTGGTCCATTTCGGACGGTGGGTCGGCGAGCATCTTCGCCAGTGCCACCGAAGCGTGGTTGAACAGCAGTTCGCCGAGGAACTCCTCCGGCCCGGCCGGGAGGTCGTCCAGGCTGACCGCCGACGCGGCGTCCGCGCCGACCTCGATGCCGAGGTGGTCCCCGTCCGGCAGCCGGCGGCGGAACCGCGACCGGCGTTCGATCGCGGCGATCTTCACCGTCATCCCGTTGACCGGCAGCACACTGCGGCGCAGCAGGTCCGCCAGCAGCGGCTGGAGTTCCAGCGGCAGGCTGCTCCACTCGTCGAGCAGCAGCCAGAGCCGGGCTCCGCCCAGTGCCGCGGCGATCCGCTGCAACGCCCGGCCGAGCGGGCCGAACACCACCCGGTGGCGCTCGGTTCCGGTGCGGCGCAAGGAACTCTCCGCGGTGACCGCGTCCTTCCGCCGTCCCCACAGCTTCGCCGACGACGACAACTCCAGCGCGGCCTCCGCTTCGGCGGCCGCCCCCACCTTCGTGGCGCGTTCGACCTCGCCGACCACCTCGACCGCGGTGATCGCCTCGGCGAGTTCGTCGAGCGCGGGCAGCAGGCGGTGATCACCCACCTCGCGGTCGACGGCGACGGTGAATAGCTCCTCGTGTAACGCTTCCAGCGTGTCGACCAGCAGTTGCGTGCCCCGCAGGTCCGCGCCCAGCTCGCTGTCCGAGTACAGCCCACCGGCCGAGCCGATCGTGCGCAGGTCGAGGTAGACCGAGAGGTCCCCGGAGGTCGACGCGAGTTCGTGCAGGTACCGCAGGGCGTGGGTCTTCCCGGTGCCCCGCCGCCCGTACAGGATCTGGTGGTCGGTCGAGTGCAGCATCGCGGCGAACGAACCCGCCGAGACGAAGGTGCGGCTCAGCGTCGCCCGGTCGACGCCCTCCGCTCGCCGGGGGATGCGCAACAGCGCCTGGTTGAGGTGTGTCTGCCGCGAAGATCCCATCGCGTCCAGCGTGGCTGGCGCACCCGAGCGGGCAACAGCCCCCAGCCGGGTGGCGTCAGGGCAGCCCCCACGGGGTCGAATCGCCCTGCGGTGCCACCGGACCGACCTCGAAGTCGGGTTTGTCACCCACCCGGTGCACCACCGCTTCCGCACCGCGCGGCAGCTCCACCTCGATCGTGCCGTCGCCGAGGTCCTTGAAGTTCCGTGGTTTCCCGCGTTCGTCCAGTACCGCCAGCGCACCGGTGATGCCCGGCCGCAGCACGCACGGCGCCCCGGCCTCGCTGCGCACCCGCAGCCAGCGCGTACTCCCCCGCTGCCGGGACGCGCTGACCAGGAACGCGCCCTGCGTGCGGAAGTTGTGGATCGTCGCGTCGGCCCAGCCGGCCGGCAGCGCGGGGAACAACCGCACCACGCCGCCCCAGCTCTGGCACAGCATGTCGTGCAGCGACTGGGCCGCCGACAGCGGTGTCTCGATGACCGGCCCGGATTCCTGGTACATCGTGTTCGGCTTGATGAACCGCCGTTGCAACTCCCCCAGGTAGAACTCCGCCTTGTCGCCGTGCCGCAGCTGCGCCGAGATCGAGGCCGCGCCGGTGAAGGTGTAGCCCTGCAACGCGCCTTCGAAACTGACCCAGTGCGCCAGCGACTTCTCGATCAGCGGCCGGGATTCCGGCTGCTCGCCGGTGATCTCGTACAGCGGGTAGATCTGCAGCAGGTGCGAGTAGTGCCGGTGCGACTTCGCGAACGGCACCCCGGCACCGATCATGTACCCGTTGGCGTCCACCGCGTACGGCGCCAGCTTGGCCAGGACCTCACGCCACCGCCCGGCGAGCGGGTCGTCGAGGTGCAGCGCGTCCGCCGACTCCAGCAGGGTCCGGCAGCCCCAGCGGATCAGCGCGAGGTCGTAGGTGCAGTCCGGCGCGTTCACCCCGTACTCGGGCGAGAAGGTGAACGGCAGGTGCAGGCGGCCGTCCGCGCCGGGCGCGAGGAAGTGCAGGTAGTAGTTGATCGCGCCGCGCAGCAACGGGAACAGCACGTCGCGGAGGATGCGCTCGTCCATCGTGTGCCGGTAGCTCAGCCACACGTTGTGCAGGGCCCAGGTGAGGTTGCCGACCTCCGGGGTCGGGCTGGCCTGGCCGGGAATGCCCACGCCGTAACCGGAATCGCCGAGCCCGGCGCCGTTGCGCAGTTCCATGTCGGTGGTCCGCGGGATGCCGTAGGACCCGGCCGCGTACTGCTCGGGGAGTTCGTCGCGGAGGTGTTCGCGGTAGCGGTCGAGCGAGTGCGTGACCGCGTCCAGTTCCAGGTGGTTGGCGCCGTGGATCGGCCAGTACTCCAACTGCACGTTGAGGTTCCACCACGTCGCCGGCCACGGGGTCGGTTCCAGCCACGGCCCGCAGGTGGCCATCGCCGGCGCGTCCTTCCTGGCCGCGGCGGCGAGCTTGTACAGCTGGATCCAGTAGAAGCTCTGCAACTTACGGTCCGGAATGGACAGGAAACCGTGCCGGTAGTAGTCGTGCCACCAGCGCCGGTGGTCGGCGGCCAGCGCGTCGAGCGGCACGCTCGCGCCGCGCACCAGTGACAACGCTTGCCGCACAGCGGTTTTCAGCGGGTGCGACCAGGCGACCGCGGTGTAGAGCACGCGGCTTGAACCCCGTTCGGCCTCGCGCCAGGCGGTCACGTGCTCCCCACCGGCGTGCAGCGGCTGCACCGCGAGCCGGACGTCACCCGCCGATTCGAGGACGGCGGGCGGGTTCGCGGTGTACCCGGGCGGCGGTTGCCTGCCGAACTTCGGGTCGGCACGCGGACTGATCGCCACCGCCGGGTGGAACACCCAGCGGAACCCGCGTTCGCCCTCGGACGGCCGGACCTCGACGGCGAGCACGCTCCGGGTGCTGTGCAGCAGGGCACGCAGGTCGAGGCGGCCCGCGGCGGTGGTGATGGTGCCGCGCAGTTCGGCGTTCCACAGGTCCAGGCGCCAGTCGACGCCGGTGATCGCGCCGGCCGGTTCCAGGGTGAAGTGCCCGATCGGCAGCCTGGCCAGGCCGAACAGCGAGCCGAACTCCGGGCGGTGGTCCTGGACCTGGCTGTGCTGGACGTTGACGCGGATGGCGTTGCGGCCGGGCTCGGCGTAGATGCCCGAGCCGAGGAAGCCGTTGCCGAGGAACGGGCCTTCGAACCAGGTCTTCGGCAGGCGCTTCCAGACCAGATCGGCGAGGCCGACGAACTCGGCCCAGTCCGGGAGGCCGAGTGAGCCGCCCGCCGCGCCTGCCCCGCCGGGCGTGCCCGCTGTGCCGCCTGCTGTGCCGGGCGAGGCGTGCGCCGCCGAGCCGAGCACGGCCGGGGCGAGGATCCCGCCCGCCATTCCCGCGAGCACCGTCCGTCGATCGACCTCGGGCATGACAGCTCCCTTCTCGGCGGCGAGAGATGCTATGTTTCGCCAAGAATCCGCCCGAGATCCAGCCTGTTCACCCGGAAAGCGCAAGATACATCCGATGTCTGGTCTCGCTGGCTAGAGTTTCCCGGTGTTCACCGGCAGCTACCGGTACCCCGACGCCGGGGACCACGTGACGGCTTCGTTCATCAGCCACCACGAGCCGTATCCCGGCTACTGGGCGGCCAGCGAGCGGCTGGCCCTCGACCGCCTGGTCGAGCGGCTCGACGCCGGTCCGCGCGAACGCGTGCGCGGGCTCGACGCGGGCTGCGGGGACGGCAGGCTGCTGCCGTGGCTCAGCCACCAGGCCGCCACGATCACCGCGATCGACCCCGATCCCGAGCGCCTCGCCGCCGCCCGCGGCAAGCACGAAGCGCTGGCGCCGGGCACCGAGATCACCTACACCGTCGGCGACACCTCGACCGCCGGTGGCGGCCCGTACGACCTGCTGCTGTCCAACCACGTGATCCAGCACGTGCCGACCGGCGCGGTCGGCGGCATCCTGCGGGACCTGGCCGGGCTCGCGGCCCCCGGCGGCGCGCTCGTGCTGTGCTACAGCCGCTCGCCGGTCGGGCGCGGCGGGTACACGGTCGATCTGCTGGTGGACGGGGAAAGCCGGTCGGAGGCGGTCGGCCGGGCGCGGTTCGACGAGCTGGTCGCCGGGCCCGGTGAGCCCGGCACGCTGCCGGTCCGGCTGCTCGACCCGGCGGAGGTGCGGGCGGAAGCGGCCGAGGCGGGCTGGGTGCTCGACTGGGAGTGGACCTACCACGTGCTCGACGACCTGAGCGGACTCGACGCGCACAGCGACCGCGACGAGTTCGTCAACGAATCCCCGTTGCTGGCCAGGGAAGTGGGCCGCGACATGGTGAACCTGTTCCGGCTGGGCTCGAGATGACCGAGTGGCCGGCCGGGCGACGCGGCACCCGGCCGACCGCACCACCACCCTGCTCATCACGGTGACCACCACCGGACGGCACGCGGTGCTCGAAACGTCCGATGTGGACAGCTGCGGGCGGCCGTCGGGCAGGTCGTCTTCACCGTCTGAACGCCCGCCGTGAAGGTGGCTTTCACGGCGGGCGCGTTCTCGTCAGGAGCAGTACTGGGTGATCTCCGTGGCGACGCCGTCGATGTCGCCTTCGCCGACGAGATCGCTCAACCGCCGCAGTTCCTCGTTCCCCAGCGAGTCCACCGCGGACCGCAGCGTGTCGGCCAGGCCGGACCGCGAATCCGCGTCCGCCGACAGCCAGGCTTCGGCGGCACCGCAGACCACCTCGCGATCCACTCCCCGGCCGCATCCCGCCAGCAGCAGGAGCGCGGCCAGCACCGCCGCCACCCTCATTCCGCGCGCCGCTTCTTCCGGCGGGCCATGTCGCCCAGCACGAGAGCCGCGCCCAGCAGGGCCATCACCACGCTCACCGGGATGTGCAGCCAGTCCGGCAGGAGGTGCAGTTGCACGAACCAGCTCTTCGACGAGCTCTCCGCCACCCGGTTGATGAACCCCCCGACTCCCTGCACCACCAGGATGATGCCGAGCACCTCGATCATCGTCGTACCCCTTCCCGTGAACCCGTTGACGAAACCAGTTGCCACAACGGACCGGTGATCAGCCAGATCCCGGCGATCCACCCGAGCCTCGGCAGCCACGCGCCCCCGCCCGACCACAGCGCGGTGGTCTGCTCGGGCGTGCCAACCACCAGGATCAGCACCGCCAGCACCACCGCCGCGATCGCGCAGGCGATCAGGCACTTGCCCCATTCACGCCATTCGTGGCGCAGCCGGTCGGTGCCCCCGCGCTTGACCGGTGGCGGCCCGCCGGCGAACCGGTGCGCGAACCGCACGTCGGCCCAGCGGATCATGCTCGGCCCGAAGACCACGCTGAAACCGAGGTAGATCGCGGCCAGCCCGTGCGTCCACGACGCCCGCCCGCCCCCGGCCAGGTCGATCATCGTGGCCACCAGCACCACCACGTCGATCACCGGCGTCATCGCCAGCAGCACCACGCTCGTCCGCCGCAGCTTCAGCAGGTAACGAGCCGCCAGCCCGGCCGCGATGAACACCCAGAACCCGATCTCCCCCGCCGCGACCACCGCCGCCATCGGGTTGTCCCGGATGAAGTCCAGCACCTTGTCCATGCCACCCAGCCTGCGGCCGGACCCCGCGCCCGCGCGTCGGCGGACGGCAGGATCGGCCCGTCATCACTTCGGAGGACGAACCGCTTTCGCGCGGTGTGCTGAGATGGTCCACGTGCGACTGGACTACCGCCGGCTGCCGCCGTTCACCCAGGACGTCGGCATCGCCCTGCTCTACTTCGCCGGCGGCACCGTGCTCTACCTCTCCGGCATCTACCCGCTCTTCGGCGAACCCACTCCGCTGATCTGGACGCGCTTCCTGCTGCTGGCGGCGGTCTGCCTGCTGCAACTACTGCGCCGCACCAAACCCGCGCTGGCACTGGTGCTCGCCGCCGTGCCGTTCGGTGCCGACATCTACCTCGGCATGTCCGCGCCGATCCTGATCGCCTTCTCCGACCACCTCTACGCGGCGACCCTCTACGGCTCGCGACGGCTCAGCCGCACCATGATCGGCCTCGCCGCGAGCGGCACCCTCGGCGCGGTGGTGATCGCGCTGATCGTCGCCGACGACTGGCGCACCGCGGTGCTGGCGGCGGTCGCCGCGGTGCCGTTCATCATCACGCCGGTGTGGTGGGCGTCGAACGTCCGCACGCACCGCGAGATCGCGCTCAAGGAACGCGCCAACGCCGAGCAGCTGGCCAGGATCGCCGAACTCGACCGCAACGCCGCCGTCGCCGGGGAACGCGCGCGCATGGCCCGCGACCTGCACGACGTGATCGCCGGGCACCTGTCCGCCATCGCGATCCAGTCCGAGGCCGCGCTGTCGATCGCCGACGGCGCGAAGCCGGACACCATGCGCGAGGTGCTGCAGTCGGTGCGCGGCAACAGCGTCGACGCGCTGGAGGAGATGCGCGCGATGATCGGGCTGCTGCGCTCGCAGGGCGTCGGCGAGGACGAGACCACCGCGCCCGCGCGCCTCGGCGAACTGTCCAAACTGGTCGAATCGGCGCGGGCGAGCGGGATGGCGGTGTCGGTGGCCAACGAGGTCGACCCCGCCACCCCGCTCCCGGCCGCGGTCGACCTGACCGCCTACCGGATCGCCCAGGAGGCGCTGACCAACGCGGTCAAGCACGCGCCGGGCACCTCGGCCGCGGTGCGCATCCGGCTCGACGGCAAGATCCTCACCGTGGAAGTCACCAACGCACTGACCACCACCCGGCGCGCGTCCGACACCGGGCACGGGCTGCTCAACATGCGCGAGCGGGCCCAGGCCATCGGCGGCTCGTTCACCGCGGGCCCGGCCGAACCCGGCTGGCGGGTCTTCGCCGCGCTCCCGATCGGAGGACCGGCCTGATGGGCATCCGCGTTCTCGTCGCCGACGACCACGGCGCCATCCGCGCCGGGCTGGTGATGATCCTGAACAACGCCGAGGGCATCGAGGTGGTCGGCGAGGCGGCCGACGGCGCCACCGCGATCCGCCAGGCCACGGCGCTGCGCCCGGACGTCACGCTGATGGACGTCCGCATGCCGGGCGTCGACGGCATCGCGGCCACCCGCGAGCTGGTCGCCGCGGAACTCGGCCAGGTGCTCGTGCTGACCACCTTCGACCTCGACGAGTACGTGTTCGCCGCGTTGCGCGCGGGCGCGGCGGGCTTCCTGCTCAAGTCGGTCGAAGCCCCGCGCCTGGTCGAGGCGATCCGGCTGGTGCACGCCGGGGAGGGCGTGCTCGCCCCGCAGATCACCCGCAAGCTGATCAGCGCGTTCGCCACCGCCGAGCCGCCGCGCCCGGCCGGGCCGCCGGAGCCGGCGGGACTGGCCGAGCTGACCGACCGCGAGCGCGAGGTGCTGGCCTGCCTCGGTGAGGGCCTGTCGAACGCGCAGATCGCGAGCAGGCTGTACATCGGTGAGACCACGGTGAAAACGCACGTGTCGCGGGTGCTGACGAAACTGGACCTGCGGTCGCGGGTGCAGGCGGCCATCCTGGCCCAGGAAGCGGGGGTGTCCCGGTGAACCGGTTCGACACGCACCACCACCTGTGGAGCCTGGCCGGCATCGAGCGCGGCGACTACCCGTGGATGCCGCCGGACGGGCCGCTGCGGGAGGAGTACCTGCCGGACCGGCTGGCCCCCGAACTGGCCGCGGCCGGTGTCACCGGCACCATCGTCGTGCAGGCGTCGCCGAGCGTCGCCGAGACCCGGTACCTGCTCGACCTGGCCGCGAACACCGGCTTCATCCTCGGCGTGACCGGCTGGCTCCCGCTCGACCAGCCGGACGCGCTGCCCGAACTGGCCGCCGACCCGTACTTCCTCGGCGTGCGCCCGATGCTGCAGGACCTGCCCGACGACGACTGGATCGGCAGGCCGGAGGTCCGCGACGGGCTGCGGGCGCTCGCCGGGGCCGGGGTCCGGTTCGAGGCGCTGACCTTCACCCGGCACCTGCCCACGCTGTACGCGGTGCTCAGCGAACTGCCCGAGCTGACCGTGGTGCTCGACCACCTGTCGAAACCCGCCTACGACTGGGAAGCCGACGCCGGCTGGCGCACCTGGCTGGGCAGGTTGGCCGAACTGCCGAACACCTGGTGCAAGCTGTCCGGTCTGCTCACCGAAGTGGAGCCGTCGGCGGCCTCGGTCGAGCGGTTCGTGCCGTACGCGGCGTTCGCCTTCGAGCGGTTCGGCGAGGACCGGGTGCTGTTCGGCAGCGACTGGCCGGTGAGCCGCCTGCGCGGCGAGTACGGCGACGTGGTCCGGTTCACCGAGGAGCTGGTGTCCGCGGCCGGTTTGGGCGATTCGGCCGGGTTCTGGCGGACCAACGGCGAGCGCTGCTACGGCGTCCGAGTCCCGTGACAGCCCGCAATCCCTTCTTTTTTCTTGCCGAACCTCGGCGGCGAGCACGCAGCGTGACATAACCCACGCCGAACCGGGGCCGCGGCGTGACCCAAGATCCGCCCCGGCCGCGCCCCGGCTCCGGATTTAACCTCATTTTTCGTTGCCCACCAGGGAATTCGTCGGCAAACCGGCTATTCCGGTCAGTGGCCGGCGGCCGTCGATTTCCGTCACGGCCCGCCTTCCACCGGATAACGGTTCAAAATTCAGCTCTGAACGAACACGGTTTCCTCACCCCGTTTCGGCGGGTGCGACCGGCTGCGGACGACTGCTGGCGACAGGGCTCTGACCTGCGGAAACAAGGGCTCCGGTCACCGGCTGTTCCGGACTGGCGGGGCCACTTGCGACATCCGGGGTAATTCGGCGTGACACACCTCCCACGGAGATGGGAACACTTGCGGCTTCCGAAACGTCTGCAAGAGTAGAAGCAGCGAACACCGAGGAGCCGGAGACGCCCCGTCGCCGGATAAGTACCGGAGTGGTCGCGGCTGGATCGATGGCATCGGCCCCGCCGATGCCGGGACGGAGGGAGACTCCCATGACTTCGCCTACGCTCACCCGCCCCGAACTGACCGCTGCGGACCGTTGCGACCGGTGCGGCGCCGCGGCCCAGGTTCGCGCCGTGCTCCGCAACGGTGGCGAGCTGCTCTTCTGCGGCCACCACGCCAGGGCTCACGAGGACAAGCTCAAGGAACTCGAAGCGAGCATCGAGCGAGGCTGACACCACTCAGCCACCCGGCAGCCATCCATCCGTCTCGGGCGGGGATCCCTCAGCAGGGGTCCCCGCCCTCTGTAATTTTGGCCGCGCCTCCGGGCGCCCCACGCGAGGTCGCGCCGGTCAACTGAGGGAGGCGCGACGGGCCGCCCAGCGGCACGGCGTGCCTTCCTCAGTTGACCGGGTCCAGAGCGACCTCGCCCGCCGCGCCGGAGGCGCGGCCAATCACACCGTGTCCAGGACGCTCTCGAAGGCCACTTCGGCGGCGCCCAGCAGCTTCACGTCGACGCCCAGCGCGGACGGCACGATCCGGGTGCCACCGACCGCGCGGCTGACCATGCTCCGCCGCTGCACCTCGGCGGTGACCTTGCGCACGATCTCCTCCGGCAGCATGCCGAACAGCTCACCCAGCACCACCAGCTGCGGCCCGAGCAGGTTCACCACGTTGACCAGGCCCAGCGTCAGCCACTCGGCGAACTCGCCGAGCTTCTCGCCCGCCCGCTCCGGGTCCTTCTCCAGCTCCCGCAGCTCCACCAGCAGCACCCCGCGCGGGGTCTCCTCCGGCACGTCCAGCGCCCGCCGCAGCGCGGCCTCGCCCACCTCGGTCTCCCAGCAGCCGCTGCTGCCGCAGTAGCAGCCGCGCCCGCCGGGCCGGATGACCATGTGCCCGAGTTCGCCGATGTACCCGGCCGCCCCGCGCAACGAGGAGCCGTCGGCGATCACGCCGCCGCCGACCCCGACGTCCGCCGAGACGTAGACCGCGTCCGACGAGCCCTTCGCCACCCCGCGCAGGTGCTCGGCGACCGCACCCAGCTCGGCGTCGTTCCCGACGACCACCGGCATGCGCAGCACCGAGCCGAGCCGCTCGCCCAGCGCCACGTCGGTCCAGCGGAGGTTGGGTGCCTGGTGCACGTAGCCGTCCGAGCGCCGGACCACGCCGGGCACCGAGACGCCGGTCCCGATCGGTTCCACGCCGAGATCGGCGGCGAGCATGCCCGCCGACTCGATCACGTGCGTGATCACCTCGTCCGGTTCCCGCGAGCGGCCACGCAGGTTCCAGCTGTTGCGGCCGAGGATCTGCCCGCCGAAGCCGACCAGTGCCAGTGCCACGTGCTCGACCTGGATGTCCACCGCGAGCACCACGGCGGCCTGCGGCTGCGGCAGCACGAGCAGGGAGGGCCGCCCGGCCCCCCGCCCCGGTCGCGGCACCCGCTCCTCGACCACCCCGGCCTCGGCGAGGCTGTCCACCAGCGTCTTGATGGTGCTCCGGTTGAGCCCCAGTTCGGTGGCCAGGGCGGCCCGGGTGACCGGGCCGCCCACGTGCAGCAACCGCAGCAGGGTCGTGCGGTTGTGCCTGCGCACCTCGTCGGGTCGTGCAACGGGTGTGCTGGTCACGATGGTTATCGTCCCATGTGCACGGTCAGCGCGGCGAAGCCGCCGCGCGACGCCGCGAAAGCGCGTCCACGGTGGCCGCCAGCAGCAGCACCAGCCCAGTCACGATGGAGACCACCGCGGCGGGCTGCTTGAGCAGGCCGAGGCCGTTGGCCACCACGGCCAGCACGGTGCCACCGATGACCGCGTCGAAGACCCGGCCCTTGCCACCGAACAGCGAGGTCCCGCCGATCACCGCCGCGCCGACCGCGAACAGCAGCGTGTTCAGGCCACCGGCCTGCGGATCCACCGAACCGACCTTCGACGAGTAGACGATCGCGCCGACCGCGGCCACCGCCGAGGACACCACGAAAACGCTCGCCCGGATCTTGGTCACGTTGATGCCCGCGCGGCGCGCCGCCTCGGCGTTGCCGCCGACCGCGTAGATGTGGCGGCCGTAGCGGGTCCGGTTGAGCACGTAGGTGCCGATGGTCAGCAGCACCAGCACGATCGGCACCACGTACGGCACGCCCGAGATGACGATGGTCGGGCTGGGCGCGCGGTTCAGCGTGAGCAGGTAGGTGGCCACCGCGGCGAGCAGGGCGACGCCGCCGACCTTGAACAGCACCAGCGGGGTGGGCTGGGTGACCAGGCCGCGCTTGAGCCGGGTGAAGTGCCTGCCCAGGGTCACCGCGGCGAACCCGCCGGCGCCGAGGAAGAACAGCAGCCAGCTGCCGAAGGTGGACAGGTTGCCGTTGGCCACCTTGTCCAGCACGCTCGACGAGCTGATGCCGAGCACGCCGCCGTCGCCGATGAACTGCAGGATGACGCCCTGCCAGGCGAGGAACAGCGCCAGCGTCACCACGAACGACGGCATGCCGATCTTGGACACCAGGAACCCGGTGATCGAGCCGATCGCCGCGCCGACGCACAGCGCCAGCAGCATCTCCACCCAGGGGTTGGCGGCGATGCCGAGCAGCGCGATCGCGATGGCCACCACGGAGAGCACGGCGCCGGCCCAGATCCGCAGGAAGATCGCCAGCGCGGCACCGAGGCCGAGCACGATGACGAAGATGTAGAAGACCGTGGAGCCCATGCCGCCGAGCAGGTTGCCGTTCTCCACGTAGTGCATCGCCATCACCGCGGCGGTCACCCCGGACGCGGTGCCCGCGGCCAGGTCGATCTCGCCGATCAGCAGCACGAAGACGATGCCCATCGCGATGATCGTCTGCCCGGCGCCCTGTGCGAGCAGGTTCGCGATGTTGTTCAGCGAGAGGAACACGTCCGACATCCCGGTGAACACCGCGACCAGGACGACCAGTCCGAGCAACGCGGGCAGCGAACCGAGCTGCCCGGCGCGCAACCGGGAGAAGTAGTCGCGGACGGCCTCCGCGGTGGACATCGAGGTGGTGTCGATCCCGAAGTCGGAGATCGCGGCCTTGGCGGACCCGGAGCCGGTCACCTCCGGCTCGGCCGGCTTGGCGGGGGTCTCAGTCATGTTCTCTTTCTCCACTTACAGCACTGCGGCTTCGGGACGGGCCAGGCCGAGGTCGCCGGAGCGACCGGCGGTGATCAGTTCGACCACCTGCCCGTGGGTGACGTTCTTGGTGTGCACGTCGGCGACGAGGCGGCCGAGGTAGAGCACCGCGATGCGGTCGGCGACCTCGAACACGTCGGCCATGTTGTGGCTGATCAGCACCACACCGAGGCCCTGCTCGGCGAGGCGGCGGACCAGGTCGAGCACCTGGCGGGTCTGCGCGACGCCCAGCGCCGCGGTCGGCTCGTCGAGCAGCACCACCTTGCTGTCCCACAGCACCGACTTGGCGATGGCCACGGTCTGGCGCTGCCCGCCGGACAGCGCGGACACCGGGGTGCGCACCGACTTCACCGTGCGCACCGACAGCGAGGCCAGCGTCTCGCGCGCGGCCTGCTCCATGCTGGCCTCGTCGAGCAGCCAGCCGCTGCCGCGCTCGCGGCCGAGGAACATGTTCTGCACGATGTCGAGGTTGTCGGCCAGCGCGAGGTCCTGGTAGACGACCTCGATGCCGAGCTCGGCGGCGTCCTTGGGGCCCTTGATGCTCACCGGCTCGCCCTGGAACAGCACTTCCCCGGAGTCGGTCGGGTGGATCCCGGCGATGCTCTTGACCAGCGTGGACTTACCCGCACCGTTGTCGCCGACCAGCGCGGTGACCTCGCCTGCCCGCACCGAGAAGTCCACGTCGTGCAGGACGTGGACCGGGCCGAAGCTCTTGTTCACCGCTTTGAGTTCGAGAATCGGAACTGTCATCTGAGTTTTCTCCGGGCTGCTGGTTACACGGGTGGGCCCGGGCTGGGGTGCGCCTTCGGGGCACGCACCCCAGCCCGGAGCTCGGGGGCTCGGCTACTGGATGCCGAGTTCGGTGCAGGCGGGCTGCAGGTCGCCGGCGCAGATCTCCGACGCCTTGACGTAGCCCTGGTCGACGACCTTCTTGATGTCGGCCTTGAGCACGGTCTGCGGGGTCAGCAGCACCGACTTGACGTCGCGGCCGCCCTTGTCGTCGCGGGCGGTGCCGGTGGCGATCGCGTCGGCGGCGGCCTTGTCGCCCTTGGCCAGCGCGGCGGCCAGCTTGGCGGCGGCCTCGGCCTCCTCCTTGATCGGCTTGAACACGGTCATGTACTGGTCACCGCGGAGGATGTTCTTCAGTCCGTCGGCGGTGGCGTCCTGGCCGGTGACCGGGACGGTGCCGTTGAGGCCGTTCTTCTTCAGCACGGTGATGATCGCGCCGGCCAGGCCGTCGTTCGCGGCGACCACGCCGTCGACCTTGCCGCCGTTGCCGGTGAGGATCTGCTCGAAGGTCGAGCCACCCTTCTGGTTGTCCCAGTTGTCGATGGCCTGCTTCTGGACCAGCTTCAGCGTGCCCGAGGTGTACAGCGGGCCGAGCACGCGCTGCTGGCCGTTGTAGAACAGGGTCGCGTTGTTGTCCGTCGGCGCGCCCTCGATCTCGATGACCTGCGCGGCCGGCTTGTCCTTGAGCGCGTCGGCCAGCGCCTGGCCCTGCAGCTCGCCGACCTTCTCGTTGTCGAACGAGACGTAGTAGTCGGAGGAGCCGCCGAGGTTGAGGCGGTCGTAGTCGATGGTGGGGATGCCGGCGTTGCGCGCCTTGGTCGCCACCGCGCTGCCGACCTCGCTGTTGATCGAGGCGATGATCAGCACCTTGACGCCCTGGGCGATCATGCCGTCGGCGAGCGTGCTGAACTTCTGCACGTCACCCTGGGCGTTCTGCACGTCGGGGTCGAGACCGGCGGCGCGGAGCGCCTCTTCGATCATCGGCTTGTCGAAGCCTTCCCAGCGGGCCGAGCTCGCCGTCTCCGGCAGCACCACGCCGACCTTCGCGCCGCCGGTGGCGGGCTGCTGCCCGGCGGTGGCGGTGCCGCTCGAGCCTGCCGGCGGGGCTTCGGAGTTGGCCCCGCAGCCCGCGAGTGCGATCGTGACGCTCGCCGCCGCGGCGAAGAGGGCAAGAGTCTTTGTCCTGCGCATCCGTTGTCCTTCCCGGATTCTGCGCCCGAGCAGCGCGGCGGCCCTGCCCGGACCGGCGCCCCGTCGCGCAAATGTTGTGGGCGACAACATATGTCCCGGCAGGTTACCAACGGAAGAAGTCTGAATCGATCCAGTACCGGATGTCCGGATACGTTTTGGCAACAGGGCCACCTAAGTCCACTCCGGACGCAGCGTGACCGGCGAGCGGGTGACTGCCCAGGGTGGGTGTCCGCCCACTATCCGCAGCGTGACGATCCGGGGCCAGGGACCGGGTGCAGGTTCACCCGATAGGCGGGCACCCAGAAACCCCTCACCAGGAGGGTCCGGGGTCGGCCCGGTGCTGTGAATGTGGCTTTCACTGCGGATTCCGCAGTGAAAGCCACATTCACAGCGCTGCTGCCACCCTTCGCGACGGCGGAGCGGGGTCGCGTGGGGGCCATGAAGAAACCCGCCCACCCGGGTCCGGGGACCTGGGTGGGCGGGTTCGGCTCGGAGCTACCAGGAGCGCAGCGTGACCACGCGTTCTTCCAGCTGTTCCAGCGTGGCCATCGCGGTCGGCGGGCCACCGCAGGCCGCGCGGAGTTCGTTGTGGATCTGGCCGTGGGACTTCCCGGTGCGGTGGTGGTACATGCCGACCAGGGCGTTCAGTTCCTTCCGCAGCGCACCCAGGCGCTCGGCCACCGTGCGCGGCTTGGGTGCCGGGGGCGGGGCCTCCACCTTGGGCTTGCGGCGCTTGTCGTCGGCGAGTTGCTCTTCCTGGCGCTTGCGCAGCAGCGCGCGCACCTGGTCCGGCTCCAGCAGGCCCGGCAGACCCAGGTACTCCTGCTCCTCGTCCGATCCCGAGAACACCGCGGTCCCGAACGAGTTGCCGTCGTAGATGACCTGGTCGAGTTCGGCGGAGGCACCCAGGGACGTGAACGCCTTCTCCTCCTCACCAGGCTCGTCCTCGGTGCGGTTCGCGGCGACCAGCAGCTCGTCGTCCCAGCCGTCCTTCTCGCGGTGCGGCTTGCCCAGCACGTGGTCGCGCTGGACCTCCAGCTCGCTCGCCAGCTCCAGCAGCACCGGCACGCTCGGCACAAAAACGCTCGCCGTCTCACCGGGCCGCCGCGCCCGCACGAACCGGCCGATCGCCTGCGCGAAGAACAGCGGCGTCGAAGCGCTCGTCGCGTACACCCCGACCGCCAACCGCGGCACGTCCACGCCTTCGGACACCATGCGCACCGCGACCAGCCAGCGGTCCGTCGACTCGGAGAACTCGCCGATGCGCGCGGACGCCTTCGGATCGTCGGACAGCACCACCGCGGGCGCCTCGCCCGAGATGCGCTGCAGGATCTTCGCGTACGCGCGGGCGGAGTCCTGGTCGGTGGCGATGACCAGGCCACCGGCGTCGGGCATGCTCGTGCGGACCTGGCTCAGCCGCGTGTCGGCGGCCTGCAGGACCGCGGGCACCCACTCACCGGACGGGTCGAGCGCGGTGCGCCAGGCGCGGGCGTTCTGCTCCGCGGTCAGCGGCTCGCCGAGCCGCGCGGTGAACTCGTCCCCCGCGCTCGTGCGCCACGACGCCTCCCCCGAGTAGGCGAGGAAGACCACCGGCCGCACGACGCCGTCGGCGAGCGCGTCGGAGTAGCCGTAGGCGTGGTCGGCGCGGCTGCGCATGGCGCCTTCGCCGTCCGGCTCATAGGTGATGAACGGGATCGGCGAGTCGTCGCTGCGGAACGGTGTCCCGGTCAGTGAAAGCCGCCGGACCGCGGGCGTGAACGCCTCGCGCACCGCGTCACCCCACGACTTGGCGTCGCCGCCGTGGTGGATCTCGTCCAGGATCACCAGCGTCTTGCGGTTCTCGGTGCGCACCCGGTGCATCGTCGGGTGCGCGGCGACCTGCGCGTAGGTGACCGCGACCCCGCGGTAGTCCGAGGAGGTCACGCCGGTGGTGTTGCGGAAGTTGCTGTCGATCGCGATGCCCGCCGCCGCGGCCGAGGCCGCCCACTGGTGCTTGAGGTGCTCGGTGGGCGTGACGATGGTGACCGCCTCGATGGTGCGGTCGGACAGCAGTTCGGCGGCGATGCGCAGGCCGAAGACGGTCTTCCCGGCGCCGGGCGTCGCCACCGCGAGGAAGTCCTTGGGCTTGGTCGTCAGGTACTTGGTCAGCGCGCGGCGCTGCCAGGCGCGCAGCGGCCGGACGGTGGTGTCCTGGCCGGGCGGCGGAGCGCTGAATCCGGCGGCCGCCCGATCGTGCTGGGCCGTCTCCGACAAAGAGGTCCAACTCCCCTCTGGGCGTGCTATCCCCTGCGACTACATGCGAACGCCCCCGCGTGGCACCGCTGCGGAGGCTCCGACGAGCTTACCCGCCGCCCCCGACAACTTCGTGCCGCGCCACGGCGGGCGGCGGCGAGAGCACGGCCACAACCCGGCGACACCCCGGCAAGAGGTGCCCCCACGAGCCAAATTCGCCCGAATGCACCATGCTTGAGGGTGAAGATGAACACAGCCGACCCCGAACCCGACGCAGACCCCGACGCCGAGCGGGCGCCGGGGCCCAAGCCTGCCCGCAAGCGCCCGCTGCGGTTGATCCAGCGCACGCTGAACAAGGCGTGGGACGGCAACATCTTCTCCGAGTCGGCCGAGGCCGCGTTCTGGCAGACGCTCTCGCTGCCACCGCTGCTGCTCGGGTTGCTCGGCAGCCTCGGCTTCATCGGCGACTGGTTCGGCCAGGGCGTGGTCACCGCCGTGCACGACCGGATCATCGCCTTCTGCGCGCAGATCTTCAGCTCCGACGTGGTCACCCGGATCATCGAGCCGACGGTCAACGACATCCTGACCATCGGCAAGGGCGAGATCGTCTCGATCGGCTTCCTGATCTCGCTGTGGGCCGGTTCCTCGGCGATGTCCTCCTTCGTCGACGCGATCACCGTGGCCCACGGCCAGTACGGCGTGCGCAACGAGGTCTGGCAGCGGATCTTCGCGCTGCTGCTGTACCTGGTGATGCTGGTCTTCCTGGTGGTCGGCCTGCCGGTGATCGCGATCGGGCCGGACCTGCTGCCGGAGTTCTTCCCGGACAGCTGGCAGCCGACCGTGCGGGACCTGGTCGGCACGCTGTACTTCCCGGTGCTCGGCGCGCTGCTGGTGCTCGCGCTGGCCACGCTGTACAAGCTGGCGCTGCCGCGCAAGCTGCCGTGGCACCGCGGCCTGCCGGGCGCGGTGCTGGCCATGGCGATCTTCCTGCTCTCCAGTGTGGGCCTGCGGATCTACATCTCCTGGATCACCACCACCGGCTACACCTACGGCGCGCTGGCCACGCCGATCGCCTTCCTGCTGTTCACCTTCTTCATCGGCCTCGCGGTGGTCGGCGGTGCCTACTTCAACAGCGCCATCCAGGAGCTGTGGCCGGCCAAGATGACCCGGCGCCAGCGGCGCAAGTGGCGGCGGCTGGAGATGGAACGGGCCAGCGAGCGGCTGCGCACCGAGGAGGGCCGCAAGCTCTGGGAACGCACCACCATCCCGCTGCGGCGCCCGCGGAAGGCCGAACCGGAGCCCGAAGCCGAGCCGCGCGGTGACGCGGACGAACCGGCCGAACACCCGGCGCGACCGGCTGAAACCCCGCCCTCATCCCAAAGTAGGACGTGAATCCACTCCTCGGTTGAGCCGCGGGTACGGGCCGTGATGACAGGCTTCAGCGGTGCCACGCACCGGCGTGGCCCGCACCTAGGGGGTTCCCGTCATGTCCGCGCTGGCCAAGCTCAGCCTCCGGAACAGAAGCCTGATCGGCCTGCTGGCCATCCTGGTACTCGGCTTCGGCGCACTCGCGCTGCCGCAGCTCAAGCAACAGCTCTACCCGTCGCTGCAACTGCCGAGCGCGGTGGTGGTGACGCCGTACCCCGGCGCCTCCCCCGACGCGGTGGACCGCCAGCTCACCCAGCCGATCGAAGGCGGGATCCAGGGCATCACCGGGGTCGAGGAGGTCACCTCCACCTCGGCCGAGGGCGCGTCCACGGTGGTGGTCCAGTTCGCCTACGGCACCGACATCGACGCCTCGGTGAACCAGTTGCAGCAGGCGGTCAACCGGCTGCGCCCGCAACTGCCGGAGAACACCGAGTCCACCGTGACCGCGGGCGGCACCGACGACATCCCGGTGGTCATCCTGGCCGCCTCCGCCCCCGGTGACCAGCAGCAGTTCGCCCAGCGGCTGAACCGGGAAGTGGTGCCGGAGCTGCGCAAGGTCACCGACGTGCGCGACGCGACGGTCACCGGTGCGCAGGAGAAGACGGTCACCATCGACGTCGACTACGCCAGGCTCGCCGCGGCCGGGGTGGAGCCGACCGCGCTGGCCACCGCGCTCAAGACCGCGGGCGCGGCCGTGCCGGCGGGCACCATCGAGGACGGCGAGCGCACGCTCTCCGTCGAGGTCGGCGGCGGACCGGTCACTGTGGACAGTCTGCGGAACCTCCAGCTCTCCCCCACCGCGAAACTCGGTGACGTGGCGACCGTGGAGCCCTCGCTCGCGGCGGCCAGTTCGATCACCCGCACCAACGGCAAGCCGAGCCTGGGCATCAACGTCACCATGGTCACCGACGGCAGCGCGGTCGCGGTTTCCGACGCGGTGGCGGCGAAACTGCCCGAGCTGAGCCAGAAGCTGGGCGCCGAGCTGACCCCGACCTTCGACCAGGGCCCGCAGGTGGCCGAGGCGGTCAGCGGGCTGACCACCGAAGGGCTGCTGGGGCTGGCCTTCGCCGTGGTGGTGATCCTGCTCTTCCTGCTCTCGGTGCGCTCGACCCTGGTCACCGCGGTGTCCATCCCGCTGTCGGTGGTGGTGGCGCTGCTCGCGCTGTGGGCCGGCGACCTCTCGCTCAACCTGCTCACCCTCGGCGCGCTGACCATCGCCGTCGGGCGCGTGGTGGACGACTCGATCGTGGTGCTGGAGAACATCAAACGGCACCTCGGGTACGGCGAGGGCAAGCAACGTGCCGTGCTCAACGGCGTGCGCGAGGTGGCGGGCGCGGTCACCGCGTCCACGCTCACCACGGTCGCGGTGTTCCTGCCGATCGCCTTCGTCGGCGGCATGGCCGGTGAGCTGTTCGCGCCGTTCTCGCTGACCGTCACCGTGGCGCTGCTGGCTTCCCTGCTGGTTTCGCTGACCGTGGTGCCGGTGCTGGCCTACTGGTTCCTCAAGCCGCCGAAGGCCGCGGCGTCCGCCGAAGAGGCCGAGGCGAACCTCCAGCGCGCGCTGGAGAAGGAGCGGCGGGGCCTGCTGCAGCGGCTGTACGTGCCGGTGATCCGGTTCGCCACCCGGCGGCGGCTGACCGTGGTGCTGCTGTCCCTGCTGATCTTCGCCGGCACCATCGGGCTGACCGCGAAGCTGGAGACGAACTTCCTCGATGACGGCGCCACCACCACGACCAGCCTGAGCCAGAAGTTCGAGCCGGGCACCGGCCTGGACACCCGCGAGCAGGCGGCGATCCGGGTGGAGCAGGCGCTGGCGGCCACCGGCGAGGTGGAGAAGTACCAGGTCACCGTGGGCAACGACCCGGTCGCCGCGATGTTCGGCGGGGGCGGCGCGAGCACCACGAACATCAGCATCACGGTCAAGGAGGGCACCGATCTCGACGCCTTCGAGAACCGCCTGCGCGACACCCTGAACGGCCAGCAGGGCCTCGGTGAACTGGAGTTCGGCGGTGCGGCGGCCGGTCCGGCGTCGGACGAGGTGTCGGTGACCGTGACCGCGCCGGACGAGGCGTCGCTGCGCCCCGCCGCCGACGCGGTGGAGCGGGCCTTCGGCGAGGTCGGCGGGCTGACCGCGGTGACCAACGACCTGGCCGCGGGCATGCCGCGGGTGCAGATCGAGGTCGACCAGGTCAAGGCGGCCCAGCGCGGGCTGAGCGCGACCACCATCGGGCAGCTGGCCAACCAGGCCATCGCCGGGCAGACGGTCACCCAGCTGCCGGTCGACGGCACCCGGACCGACATCGTGCTGCGGAGCGGGGACAAGCCGGGGACCGCGGCGGCGGTGGCCGCGCTGCCGGTGCCGACCGCGACCGGGATCGTCCGGCTGGACCAGGTGGCGGCCGTGCGCACGGTGGACGGGCCGACCGAGGTCAAGCGCACCGACGGGGAGCTGAGCACCACGGTCTCGGCCAAGGCGACCGGGTCCGACCTGGCCGCGGTGACCAGGGACCTGACCGGGAAGCTGGACGCGCTGGCGTTGCCGGGCGGTGCCGCCTACACGCTCGGCGGGGTGAGCCAGGAGCAGAACGAGGCCTTCGCCGAGCTGGGCCTGGCCATGCTGGCGGCGATCGCGATCGTCTTCCTGATCATGGTGGCCACCTTCCGCAGCCTGGTGCAGCCGCTGATCCTGCTGGTGTCCATCCCGTTCGCGGCCACCGGGGCGATCGGCCTGCTGCTGCTCACCGGTACCGCGCTGGGGCTGCCCGCGCTGATCGGCATGCTGATGCTGATCGGCATCGTGGTGACCAACGCGATCGTGCTGATCGACCTGGTCAACCAGTACCGCGACGAGGGCATGAGCGTGGCGGACGCGGTGGTCGAGGGCGGCAGGCGGCGGCTGCGCCCGATCCTGATGACCGCGGCGGCGACCATCTTCGCGCTGGTGCCGATGGCGCTCGGGCTGACCGGGCAGGGCGGGTTCATCGGGCAGCCGCTGGCGATCGTGGTGATCGGCGGGCTGGTCAGCTCGACCGTGCTGACGCTGATCCTGGTGCCGACGCTGTACACCATGGTCGAAGGCCGCAAGGAACGGCGGCGCGCGAAGAAGGCGGCGCGCACCGAAACCCCGGAACTGGCCGGCGCCCACTAGCGCGCGCGAGTGCTGTGAATGTGGCTTTCACTGCGGAATCCGCGGTGAAAGCCACATTCACAGCCTCAAGCGGGGGTCAGTCGCCGCCGGGGCGGAGGCCCTCGTAGATCTTCTGGCAGTCGGGGCACACCGGCGAGCCCGGCTTCGGCGACTTCGTCACCGGGAACACCTCTCCGCACAGCGCCACCACGTGATTGCCCATGACCGCGCTTTCGGCGATCTTGTTCTTCTTCACGTAGTGGAACATCTTCGGGGTGTCGTCGTCCGTGGTGTCGGTGCCCTCGGGACGGGTGTCGACTTCCGGCAAGGTCTGCGTACTCACCCCTCCATAATGGCAGTATCGGCGCCATGTTCCAGAAGGTGCTCGCCAGCTTCGGCTCCGGTGGCGCGCGGCTCGACGCGCGGCTGACCGATCGCGCCGTCCAGCCCGGCCGTCCCCTCCGCGGTGAGGTCCTCCTGCTCGGCGGCGAAGTCGATCAGGAGATCAACGCGCTGGGCATCCGGCTGATCGCCAGGGTGGAGATCCCGTCGGACCGCGGGGAGCCGGAGATCGGCGACCTCGGTTTCGGCGACCAGCACCTGGCGGGCAACGAGGTGATCCGGCCCGGCCAGCAGGTCCGGCTGCCGTTCGAGATCGCCCTGCCGTGGGAGACGCCGATCAGCAGCGTGTTCGGCAAGCCGCTGGCCGGGATCGCGGTCGGCGTGCAGACCAGCCTCGACCTGGCGGGCAGCGTGTCGGACCCGCGTGACGTCGACGCCGCGTCGATCGAGCCGCTGCCCGCGCAGAAGCGGGTGCTCGACGCGATGAGCCGGGTCGGCTTCACCTTCACCGGCGCCACGCTGGAGAAGGGCCGGATCAACGGCGTCACCCAGCAGCTGCCGTTCTTCCAGGAGATCCGGTTCAGCCCGTCGCAGCGGTTCGCGCCGGTGTTCGAGTCGGTGGCGGTGACCTTCCTGTCGAACCCCACCGAGACCACCGTGGTGCTCGAAGTGGTCAAGCGCGTCCGGGTGAGCAAGACCGGCGGCTTCGGCGGGCGCGGCCAGGAGTTCCTCGGCTCGTTCAAGGTCGACCACGCGAACCTCGAACGGGTCCCGTGGGAGAAGCAACTCGAAGGCTGGCTGCACGACGTGGCCAAGGCCCGCGGGATCTTCGACTGAACGCGCGGGAGGCCTGGCTGCAGGCCCACGTCACGCTCGGCGGTGACCTGGAGGTCGGGGCCCGCGCGGCCGCCGAACTCGCGGCCCAGTACGCCCAGCCGCACCGCCGGTACCACACCGCCGAGCACCTCGAAGCCGTGGTGCGCGACAGCGCGGAGATCGGGGCTGACCTGGGCTTGCCCGCCCGCGAGCAGGCACTGGTCACGCTCGCGGCGTGCGCGCACGACGTGGTCTACGACGCCAGCCCCGGCCACGACGAGCGGCACAGCGCGGACTGGGCGGTGAGCTGGCTGGAGACCGCCGGGCTGGGCGGTTCGGACGTGCTCCGGGTCGAGGAGCTGGTGCTGACCACGCTCGGGCACGACGCGCCCGCCGAGGACCTGGCCGCGTCCGCGCTGCTCGACGCCGATCTCGCCACCCTCGGCGCGCCGGACGCCGCGTACGACGCGTTCTCGGCGAACGTGCGCGCGGAGTACGCCGCCGTGTCCGATCAGGACTGGGCGGCCGGCCGGTCGAAGGTGCTCGCGCGGCTGCTGGCGCGCGACCCGCTGTACCGCACCGCGCTCGGCCGGTCGCGCTGGGAGGCGGCGGCCAAGCGGAACCTGGCCAGGGAGCTGGGTGTGCTGACCCGGGAAGCGCCGCCGTCACCTGATCGGTGAGGATGTCCCGTTGTGACCGATTACCTGACCGTGGCCCCCGAAGTGGCCGACGCCCTCGCCGACGGCAATCCCGTGGTGGCGCTGGAAAGCACGATCCTCTCGCACGGCCTGCCGCCGGGCCGGAACCTGAAGGTGGCCGCCGAGCTGGAGCGCGCGGTGCGCGGGGCGGGCGCGGTGCCCGCCACCATCGCGGTGCTGGACGGCCGCGCGGTGATCGGCCTGTCCCCCGCCGAGCTGGAGCGGGTCTGCGCCGAGGACGCCGGGCTGGACAAGCTCTCGTGGCGCGACCTCGGCCCGGCACTGGGGCTGGGCGGTTCGGGCGCGACCACGGTGGCCAGCACCTCGGCGCTGGCGCACGCGGCGGGGATCGGCGTGTTCGGCACCGGCGGCCTCGGCGGGGTGCACCTCCCGCTGCCCGGCGCCACCGGCACCTGGGACGTCTCCGCCGATCTCGGCGCGCTGTCCCGGCTGCCGGTGCTGGTGGTCTGCTCCGGGGTCAAGTCCATTTTGGACATCGCGGCCACGCTGGAGGTGCTGGAGACCAACTCGGTGCCGGTGCTCGGCTACCGCACCGGCGAGTTCCCCGCCTTCTACCGCCGGAGCTCCGGCTTCGAGCTGAACTGGCGGGTGGACGACGCCAAGCAGGCCGCCGCCGCCTTCGCCGCGCACCGGCGGCTCACCGGTTCCGCCGCGCTGCTGGCGAACCCGATCCCGGAAGAGTTCGAAATGGACGCTTCGCTGCACGACCGCCTGCTCGCCGAAGGGCTCGAACTGCTGCGGGAGCGCGAGGTGCTCGGCTCGGACGTCACGCCGGTGCTGCTGGAGCACTTCCACACCGCCAGCGGCGGGGTGAGCCTGGACGCCAACGAGGCGCTGGTGGTGTCGAACGTGCGGCTCGCCGCCGAGGTGGCCGTGGAGCTGAGCGCATGATCGTCGTGGTCGGGGACGCCGGGCTGGACGTGGTCGCCCAGCACGACGGGCCCATCCTGCACGGCGGTGACGTGCGCACGAAGGTGCGGTTCGCCGGTGGCGGCGCGGGCGCGAACACCGCGATGTGGCTGCGGGCGGCCGGTGCCGAGCCGACGCTCGTCGCGCGCATCGGCGACGACGCCGGCGGACGGCTGATCCGCGCGGAACTGGAAGCCGCCGGGATCCGGTGCGCGCTGGCCGTGGACCCCGAGGCCACCACGTGCTGCGTGGTCGTGCTGGTGGACAACGACGGCCAGCGGAGCATGCTGCCGGACCGCGGCGCGAACGCCCGGTTCTGCCCGGAGGACGTCACGGCGGAAGCGCTGGACGGTGCCCAGCACCTGCACCTGTCGGGGTACGTCCTGCTCGACGCCACGTCACGGCCCGCCGGGCTCGCGGCACTGGCGGCCGCCAAGCGGGCCGGGATGACCACCTCGGTGGACCCGCAGTCGGCCCCGTTGCTGACCGACGGCGCGCAGTTCCTGGCGGACGTGCGCGGGGTCGACCTGCTCATGCCGAACGCGGCGGAGCTGGCCGCGCTGACCGGCTCCGGCGACCCGGCCGCGGCCAAGGCGCTGCTCGGCACGGTCGGCGAGGTCGTGGTCACCTCGGGCATGGACGGCGCGAGTTGGGTGAACGGCGACGGCGTGGTCTCGGTGCCCGCGGAACCCGCCGAGTGCATCGACTCCACCGGCGCCGGGGACGCCTTCGACGCGGGCGTGCTGGCCGCCTGGCTGTCCGGTTCGTCCCATGAGGACGCCCTGCGCGCCGGGGTCCGCTTCGGCGCCAGGGCGGTCGGCAAGGTCGGCGCCCAGCCGTGAACCCCGGCCGGCGGGAGGTCAGCCGTCGATCACGCGGTGTTCGCGTTGCTCGATGGCCTTGGCCTCCCGCTGGTACCGGCTGACCGACTCGGCCTTGCGCGGCGGGCGGTCGTTCGCGATCAGCACGGCCACCCAGGGCAGCGGGATCGACAGCACGATCAGCCCCAGCGCCAGCCACCAGGTGTGGTAGAAGACCCCGGCCAGGATGAGGCAGGGGAACCGCAGCCCCATCATCAGCATGTACTTGCGCTTGCGGGCGCCGAGCTGTTCCTCGTAGGACGCCTGCGCCTCGGTGATCAGGACCGGCTCGGAAGTGCCTCGCGGCTCACTCACCACACCACCTCCAACCCACCCATGTTCCCACTCCGCCCGCTCATCCGACACCCGGGGGCGCGAGCCGGTGCAGTGCGCCGACCACGAGCGTCTCCACCCCGGCGGACAGCGTCGGGTGCGGGACCGGGGCGAACCGCGGCGAATGGTTCGACGGCACGTCCGCCTCGAACCGGCCGGCCGCCATCGCGGTCAGCACCAGCTCCGGGTCCAGACCGCCGACCAGCCAGTACACTGACGGCACCCCGGCCGCGGTGCCGAACTCGCTGAAGTCCTCGCTGCCGGTCACCAGCGGTGCCTCCAGCACCCGGTCGGCGCCGAAGTGCGCGCGGAACGCCTCGGTCAGCTCGTCACTGGCGGCGGCGTCGTTCCTGGTCACCGGGAAGCTGCCGATCTCGGTGATCTCCGGCGGCTTCGGCGCGCCCGCCACCGCGGCCTCGCCGTGCACGATGCGCTCGATCGCGGCGAGCACCTTCTTCCGCACGGTTTCGTCGAACGTCCGCACGTTGACCTCGATCACCGCGTCGTCGGCGATCACGTTGTGCGTGGTGCCGACGTGCATCGAACCGACGGTGACCACCGCGGACTCGTTCGCCGAGATCTCGCGCGAGACGATCGTCTGCAACCGCATCACCACGGACGCCGCCAGCACGGCCGGGTCGACCGTGGTCTCCGGCCGCGAACCGTGCCCGCCGCGGCCGTGCAGCACGATCCGCAGCGCGTCGGTGGCGGCCATGATCACGCCGGGCCGGGTGAGCACCCAGCCCGCCGGTCCCGGCACCACGTGCTGCCCGAGCACCACGTCCGGCCGCCCGCCCAGGTCGAAGAGGCCGTCGGCGATCATGCCCTCGGCCCCGCCGCCGACCTCCTCGGCGGGCTGGAAGACCACCTGCAGCGTGCCGGACCAGGCCTCCCGCCGCGCGGCCAGCAGTGCCGCCGCCCCGGTGAGCCAGGTGGCGTGCATGTCGTGCCCGCACGCGTGCATCACGGGCACCTCCTGCCCGTCGGCACCGGTGACGCGGGCCGTGCTCGCGTACTCCAGCCCGGTCTTCTCCTCGACCGGCAGCGCGTCGATGTCCGCGCGCAGCATGACCTTCGGGCCGGGTCCGTTGCGCAGCACGCCGAGCACGCCGGTCTGCCCGACGCCGCGGTGCACCTCGTACCCCGCCGCTTCGAGGCGGTCCGCCAGCAGTCCGGCGGTCCGGTGCTCGGCGAAGGCCAGTTCGGGGTGGCGGTGCAGGTCGAGGTAGAGCGCTTCCAGGTCCGGCAGCAGCCCGGCCAGCCCGGCCAGCACGTCGGTCACTTCTCCTCCAGGTGGCTCAGGTCTTCGGCGTCCAGGCCGAGGTCGCGGCGCATCTCCGCGCGGAGCAGGCGGTACTCGCGCTGCCCCTTGTGCCACTTCCCCAGATCGTCGCCGCCCTTCTCCAGGAGCTTGGCGGCGAGATCGAAGCGCGGCAGCATCGACTCCTTCAGCTTCACCCGGATCCGCTCGGGTGCGTGCAGGTTCACCGGTCCGAGGGCGTGCCGCGCCTTCGACACGACCTCGCGCAGGTCGTCCGCGAGCACGACATCGTTCTCATCCCCCTTGCGAACCCGGTACAGCGCGAAGTCGAGGGCTTCCACCACGCCGATCAGTTCGGCGTAGGCCTCCGCCCGTGCCTCGTGCGTGCGTTCCTCCTTCTGCCGTTCCCAGCGCAGATCCTCCCGCTGCTGTTCACGACGCCAGCGCCGTTCCTCGCGGAAGGTGGTGATCACCTGCGCGGTGACCACACCGGCGACACCGAGCACGCCGACCAGGATCGGCACCCAAAGTGGTACCTGTGCCGAAGACATGGCGACCAACCTAGTGGTCGCCCCCGGAAGTCCTTCGGGGTCTCGACGGCCCAGCTTCCCGCTGGACGCACCGCGCAAAGGCCCGAGTACGACTCGGTACGAGGACCTTCACGCGGCACGCCCAGCGGAAACCTGGATCCGCCGATACCCACGAAGGGCTTCCGGGGGCAACCACTGGTGGTCGTCCCCGTGGGATCATGCGCACTCGTGAGCGATCTTCCTGAGTTCTCCCCCGACTTCCGCGCCCGCCTGCGCGACGCGCTGCGCGAAGCCCGCTACGACACCGACGGGGTGGTGGAGGCGCTCGGCGGTGCCGCGCACGCCGCGCTCGGCCGCGGTGAGCCGGAACTGGCGTTCCGCGCCAGCCGGGACGCGGGCTCGCTCGGCGTGCTGATCCGGCTGTTCCTGCTGGGGTCCACCGAAAGCGAGGCGGCCGTCGCGGACGCGCTGCCGCTGGACGGTTCGCTCGAAGCCGGGCTGGTGCGCCGCGCCGAGAACGGCATCCGCGCCGGGCTCGACCTCCGGCCGCACGGGGACGACGACACCTCGTGGTGGGTGCTCTCCGACCTCGACTCCGACGTGCTCGGCCACCCGGTCCCCGAGGACCACGTGCTCGGGGTCGGGCACGCCTCGCTCAGCCTCATCCGCGCGACCAGCCGCCGCCCGGTCGGCAGCCTGCTCGACCTCGGCACCGGCAACGGCGTGCAGGCGCTGCACGCGAGCCGCCACGCGAGCCGGATCACCGCCACCGACATCTCCGACCGCGCGCTGGCACTGGCCAAGGCCACCTTCGCGCTCAACGAGGTGGACGTGGAGCTGGCGCGCGGCGAGTGGTTCGCACCGGTGGCGCGCCGCCGGTTCGACCAGATCGTCTGCAATCCCCCGTTCGTGGTGGGCCCGCCGCGGGTGGACTACGTCTACCGCGATTCCGGCCTCGGCGGCGACGACGCCAGCGCGCTCGTGATCCGCCAGCTGCCCTCGTTCCTCAACGAGGGTGGCGTCGGCCAGCTGCTCGCCTCGTGGCTGCACGTGAAGGGCGAGGATTGGGCCGATCGGGTGCACCGCTGGCTGCCCGCGGGCACCGACGCCTGGTTCGTCCAGCGGGACGTGGCCGATCCCGGGCTGTACGTCGGCACCTGGCTGCGTGACGCCGGGCTGGACCCGAAGTCGCCGGAGGGCCGCGCCAAGGCGGGTGCCTGGCTCGACTGGTTCGCCGAGCACGACGTCGAGGGCATCGGGTTCGGTTTTGTCACCCTGCGCCGGACCGGCGGCACGCCCACGGTGGTCTGCGAGGACCTGCGCCAGGCGTTCGACGATCCGCTCGGCGCCGAGGCGGCGGGCTGGCTCGACCGGGTGGACTGGCTGCGCGAGCACCACACCGAGTTGTTGGAGACGCGGTTCACCGTGCCGGACACGGTCGTGCTCGAACGGGTCGACAACGCCACCGACGAGGGCTGGCAGACCGCGATCCGCCGCCTGCACCGCACCGACGGGCCCGGCTGGCAGCACGAACTGGACGAGCTGGCCACCGCGCTGCTGGCGGGCTGCCGCGGCGCGCTGCCGCTGGAGGACCTGCTGGAGCTGCTGGCCTTCGGGCACGGCCAGGAGGTCGAGGAGCTGACCGAGGCCGCGCTGCCGGTGGTCCGCGAACTGGTGCGGCACGGCATGCTGCTGCCGGTGACCGGGCGATGAGGGCCGTGGTCGCCAGGGTGACCGAGGCGAGTGTCACAGTCGACGGCGAGGTGGTGGGCTCCATCACCGAACCGGGACTGCTGGTACTGCTCGGCATCCGCACCGACGACACCGAGGAACAGGCCGCGACGATGGCCAGGAAACTGCACGAACTTCGCATTCTTCGCGAAGAACGTTCGTGTGCCGACACCGGCGCGCCGCTGCTGGTGGTCAGCCAGTTCACCCTCTACGGCGAGACCCGCAAGGGCAGGCGGCCGTCCTGGGGCAACGCCGCCCGTGGGGATATAGCGGAAAAACTGGTGGATTCCGTGGTTTCCGAACTGCGCGGGCGCGGTGCGCCGGTGGCCACCGGCCGCTTCGGCGCGATGATGTCGGTGCACAGCGTGAACGACGGCCCGTTCACCGTGCTGGTCGAGGTCTGACGGGTGGTCTAGACCACAAGACGACGCTGACTCCCCGCTGTCACACCGAAGCTACTGAGCCGTTCTCAGGAAAAGCTCAGGCTTGCTGGAGCAACTTCGGCCTCCCCGGAGCCGTCTTCTCTTCGACGACTCGGGAACGTTTCGAGACACCGAGGCGTTGAACCGAATGTCCGGCCAGCCAGCCGGACTCACGAGACGGGTTCCACAGGCCCGTCCCGTGACGCACAGCGTTGGCGTGTGACGCCAGCCACACACGTCAGCCCGTGACCGGGGAGGCAGAAATGTCAGTCCAGACTCTTGAGCGCGAAGCCAGGGGCATTCGCCGCCGCAAGATTCCCAAGTCCGTTTCCGACGATACGGGCACTTCCTCCTCGAGCGCCACCTCGCCGGGCGCGCAGAGCGTCCAGCCCACCGCGCTGGTCCCCGAAGGCGCCGACCTCGACGCCCAGAGCCCGGCCGCCGACCTGGTCCGCGTCTACCTGAACGGGATCGGCAAGACGGCCCTGCTCACCGCGGCCGACGAGGTCGAGATCGCCAAGCGCATCGAGGCGGGCGTGTTCGCCCAGCACATGCTGGACACCGCCGCGGACCTCACCCCGAAGCGCCGCGCCGAGCTGTCCGCGCTGGTCCGCGACGGGGGCGTGGCCAAGAACCACCTGCTCGAGGCCAACCTGCGCCTGGTCGTCTCGCTGGCCAAGCGCTACACCGGCCGGGGCATGCCGCTGCTGGACCTGATCCAGGAGGGGAACCTGGGCCTGATCCGCGCGGTGGAGAAGTTCGACTACTCCAAGGGCTTCAAGTTCTCCACCTACGCCACCTGGTGGATCCGCCAGGCCATCACCAGGGGCATGGCCGACCAGGGCCGCACCATCCGGCTGCCGGTCCACCTGGTCGAGCAGGTGAACAAGCTGGCCAGGATCAAGCGCGACCTGCACCAGCAGCTGGGCCGCGAGGCCACCAACGAGGAGCTGGCCGCGGAGTCGGGCATCGCCGAGCACAAGATCGCCGACCTGCTCGACCACGCGCGTGACCCGGTAAGCCTGGACATGCCGGTGGGCACCGAGGAGGACGCCCCGCTGGGCGACTTCATCGAGGACTCCGAGGCCACCGACGCCGAGAGCGCGGTGATCTCCGGCCTGCTGCAGGACGACCTGCGGCGCGTGCTGGCCACCCTGGACGACCGGGAGCAGCACGTGATCCGGCTGCGCTACGGCCTCGACGACGGCCAGCCGCGCACGCTCGACCAGATCGGCAAGCACTTCGGGCTCTCCCGCGAGCGCGTCCGCCAGATCGAGCGGGAGGTCATGTCCAAGCTGCGCCAGGGTGAGCGGGCCGACCGCCTGCGGGCCTACGCCAGCTGATCCACCTGGCGCAACACGCAGTGTGACCGTTGTGCACCCGTTCGGCCGCGTTGACTTATGACGTGTGTCACGAGACGGTCGGGGGCAGGCCTCCCGATCGTCTCGGCTCGGGCCACACCATGAGTTTCGCGGTGGGTGCTCCTCGCACGGCACCGCTTTCCCCGGAAGGTCGGGTCCGTCGGGGTGGGCCCGGCCTTCCGTTTATTCGCGCTCTCCCGGCTGAGGTACGGTGCCAGCACCGAAATCCGCGTGCAAGGGAGCCCGCGCAGTGCCCGAACTGCCTGCCACCACCACTTTTCAGCACACCGAGGTCCTGCCGCTGCGCGAGGACACCGAAACCGAGTACCGCCTGGTCACCGACGAGGGTGTCCGCGTGGTCGAGGCCGCCGGGAAGGAGTTCCTCGAGGTGGACCCGGCCGCGCTGACCCAGCTCGCGCGCACCGCGATCACCGACATCCAGCACCTGTTGCGCTCCTCACACCTGGCGCAGCTCCGCTCGATCGTCGACGACCCCGAGGCCAGCGGCAACGACCGCTTCGTGGCGATGGACCTGCTGCGCAACGCGGCCATCTCGGCCGGCGGGGTGCTCCCGATGTGCCAGGACACCGGCACCGCCATCGTGATCGGCAAGCGGACCGAGCGCGTGCTCACCGGCGGCACCGACGAGGAAGCCCTCTCCCGCGGCATCTTCGACGCCTACCAGGAGCTGAACCTGCGGTACTCGCAGATGGCGCCGGTGAACTTCTGGGAGGAACGCAACACCGGCACGAACCTGCCCGCGCAGGTCGAGCTGTACCACAAGGACGGTGACGGGGACCCGAAGTACGAGTTCCTCTTCATGGCCAAGGGTGGCGGCAGCGCCAACAAGACCTTCCTCTACCAGGAGACCAAGGCGGTGCTGAACCCCAAGCGCCTGGCCCGGTTCCTGGACGAGAAGCTGCGCAGCCTGGGCACCGCGGCCTGCCCGCCCTACCACCTGGCGATCGTGGTCGGCGGCACCTCGGCCGAGTTCAACCTCAAGGTGGCCAAGCTCGCCTCCGCGCGGTACCTGGACGACCTGCCCACCGAGGGTTCCCCGCTGGGCCACGGGTTCCGCGACGTGGACCTCGAGCAGCAGGTGCTGGAGATGACCCGCGAGTTCGGCATCGGCGCGCAGTTCGGCGGCAAGTACTTCTGCCACGACGTGCGGGTGATCCGGCTGCCGCGGCACGGCGCCTCCTGCCCGGTGGGCGTGGCGGTGTCCTGCTCGGCCGACCGGCAGGCCAAGGCGAAGATCACCGCCGACGGTGTGTTCATCGAGCAGCTGGAGCGCGACCCGGCCCGCTTCCTGCCCGACGTCACCGAGGACGACCTCTCCGGTGAGCTGGTCGAGGTGGACCTCAACCGCCCGATGGCCGAGATCCGCGAGCAGCTGTCCGCGCTGCCGGTGAAGACGCGCCTGTCGCTGACCGGGCCGCTGGTGGTGGCCCGCGACATCGCGCACGCGAAGATCGCCGAACGCCTGGACGCGGGCGAGGAGATGCCGCAGTACCTGCGCGATCACCCGGTCTACTACGCCGGCCCGGCCAAGACGCCGGACGGCTACGCCTCGGGCTCGTTCGGCCCGACCACGGCCGGGCGGATGGACTCCTACGTCGAGCAGTTCCAGGCGGCGGGCGGCTCACTGGTGATGCTGGCCAAGGGCAACCGGTCGAAGAAGGTGACCGCCGCCTGCCAGGCACACGGCGGTTTCTACCTCGGCTCGATCGGCGGCCCGGCGGCCCGGCTCGCGCAGGACTGCATCAAGAAGGTCGAAGTCCTCGAATACCCCGAACTCGGCATGGAAGCCGTGTGGAAGATCGAGGTCGAGGACTTCCCCGCGTTCATCGTGATCGACGACAAGGGCAACGACTTCTTCGCCGAGACCGCCGAGCCGGTGCTGCAGATCTCGTTCCGGAGCTGAGCCCTTCGCTCAGCCCGGGAACATTTCGGACAGGCGGGCCAGTGACTTCTCGATGCCCGCCTTGTTCCGCTTCGGGAACGGGCTGAGCGAGATCAGCAGCGGCACGCGCGCGGTCGACCAGTCGAAGGTCTCGGTGACCTGGGTGCGGCCGCCGTCGAGCGGGGTGAGCGCCCAGCGCCAGCGGTGGCCGTTGAAGTGGCGCCAGGCGATCAGGCGCCCCTCCTCGAACTCGACCACGGTGTTGAGGATCTTGTACGAGGCGCCCATCTTCATGTCCATGCCGAACTTGGCGCCGAGTTCGAGGCGTTCCGGGCCGCCGGACTGCGGGGCGAGCACGGTACCGGAGCCGTCGAGCAGCGGGTGCTTGGCCGGGTCCGCGAGCAGCTCGAAGATCTTGTCCGGCGTGGTGTTGATCGTCCGCGTGGACGAGACCTGACGTTGTCCCATGGGGACACCCTAGGGCGGATCCGGGGCCGGAACGGGGTTGTGGCCGGGAACACGCCCCGACATGTTCCCGGCCACCGGCACTGTGGTCTTTCCCCGTTACTGCTTGCGCTGCTCGTGCTCGAGCACCACGGTCCGCTCGCCGAGCGGCTGCTCCAGTTCGACGGTCAGCGTCGGGTAGCGAATGTCCATTGTGCACGCGACGTTGCCACCTGGCTCGGTCTCGACCACGTTGACCACGACCTTCTCCGCGCTCTGCTCCTTGATCTCCAGGCTGGCCTTGCCGCAGCCGCCCTCCTGGGCACCGATGGAGAGCACCTTGCCGTCGGCCACCATGGCGACCTTCTTCGGGAAGCCCTCCGGGAGCTTCGCCGCGTCGATCTTCTGCTCCGGGATCGTGGTGCCCGCCTCCGGATCGGCCGGATCCGCGGGTTCCGCCCCGCCGGGCACCTTGCTCACCGGCGGCGCGGGCTGCGGTTCACCGGGGGCGATCTGGTCGGCGGGCGCACTCGCGGCGGGCGGCGGCGGTGCGGCGGCGGGCTGACTGCCGTTCTGTGGGCTGGCGCAGGCCGTACCGGCGAGCAGGACGACACCGACGCCAACCATCTTCGCTGAGTACCTCATGCCCAGTAGACGGAACGGGTGCCGAACGGGGTTGCACGGTACCTACTTTCGTATTGCCACCACCACTCCGGCGATCTTCCGTGTCTACTTAGGACGTTTCAGAGGCCCACCTCGGCGGCGGTTTCCTCGGCGATCGCCGGGGAACAGGTCATGCCGCGGCCGCCGGGTCCGGTGATCAGCCAGGCGTTGCCGCCGACGCGGGCGCGGTGCACCACCCGGTCGCGGTCGGCGCACTGGGCGTAGACACCCGCCCAGCGGCGCACGATGCGCGGCAGCGGGCGGCCGAGCAGGTCCAGCGCCACCGCGTTGAGGTGGTCGTAGGGCTCCTCGGTGACGTCGAAGGCGAACGGTTCCTCGTACTCGTGCGTGTCACCGATGGTCAGCCCACCATCGCGACGCTGCACCATCAGCAGTTGCATCCCGTGCCCGGCGGCGATTTCGGCCTGGGGCTGGGTGCGGTTGAGCTGGTCGAGCGCGGGACCGCGGTAGGCCGGGTAGTAGCGGAGGCTGTCGCCGTCGGCCACCGAGGTGGTCAGCGGGGTGCCGAGCGGCGCGGTCTGCGCCATCTGCAGGCGGACGCGGCGCACCGGGATCTCCCCGGCCAGCTCGCGGACCAGGCCACCGAGCGCGGCACCGGTGCAGAACAGCACGAGGTCGCCGCCGTGCCACTGGCCGGTCTGGTCGACGACGCCGAGTTCGGCGAGCCCGCGAACCTCACGGCCGGGCAGCCAGGTGTAGCGGCCGGTCGCGGTGAGGTACTCGCGCAGCGCGGGCTGCGCGGTACGCGGCTCGACGGCCGCGTCCCGCTCGCACCACAACGCGCCGAGGTAGTCGCCGCCGAGCGCGGGGTTGATCGCACGCGTCTCCTGGGCGTCGACCAGCTTGTGGCCACGCTCCGCCGCCTCCTCGCCCTTGGCGACCTCGGCGGCGACGGCCAGCTCGGCTTCGGTGCGCAGGACGGTCAGCGAGCCGTTGGCGCGGAAACCCAGTTCGGGCACCTTGGCGCCGATCTGCTCCCAGAGCTCGCGGGCGCGCAGGGCCGTGGTCAGCTCGGGACCGGTCGCGCGGCCACCCACCCAGACCAGCCCGAAGTTGCGCACCGACGCGCCGCGGGCCTCCAGCTCGCGATCGAGCTGGATCACCTCGTGGCCGCGTTCGACGGCCTGCCAGGCGTGCATGGTGCCGAGCACCCCGCCACCGACGATCAGAATTCGCATGCCGCCGACGGTCGCCGCCGCCGGTGAACGCTTCACGACCACCCGGCGAACCCGAGCCGAACCGGCCCGCAACATTGGACCGAACCAGTTACTTTTCCGTTATCTACTTCACGGTGTGAGGCGGGTCGAGAAGCTGAGCCGGTCGCCTCGGTAAAGCGAGCGCACCCGTTCGAACGGCCGCCCGTCCGTCCCCCACGAGACCCGGTGCAGGAGCAACATCGGCAACGCCGGGTTCGTGCCGATCAGCAGGGCCTCCCGCGGGGTGGTCAGCACCGTCTCCAGCCGTTCGTCCGCACCGCCGAAGCTCAGCCCGAAGTGGTTCCGGAGGCACGCGTACAGCGACTCCGCCGGATCGAAGACGTCCAGCAGGCCGGGGAACCGCTCGGCCACCAGGTAGGTCGACTCCAGGCCGACGCGTTCCCCGTCGGCGAGCAGGACGCGTTCGAGGTGCACCACCGGCTCGTCGCGCGGGACGCGGAGGTCCGCGCCCAGCGCCGCCCCGGCGGGCACGGTCTCCAGGGTGATCAGCGCCCGCCCCGGTTCGATGCCCTGCTGCCGCAGTCCTTCGGTGTAGCTGACCAGTGCCAGCGGCTGCACCAGCTTCGGCCCGGCGACGAAGGTGCCGCTGCCCTGCCGCCTGCTCAGCCTGCCCTCCAGCACCAGCTCGCCCACCGCCTGCCGGATCGTCGCCCGTGAGACGTCGAACCGCTCGACGAGTTCGCGTTCGGTGGGCAGCGCGGCGCCCTCCCCCAGCTCGGCGATCAGGCCGAGCAGCTCGACCTTGATCGCGTAGTACCGCGGGATCCGGCCGTGCTCGGGAACGCCGTCCCGCACCGGCCCGCCGCCACTGGCCGGCGGCGGCGTGTTCGAAGTCTCAGGCACGAGCAACCACCCTAGGCGCTGTCCGGCGAGTCAAGCTCGCGGTCTTCGCGCCCAGCCGGCCCCTGGCGGCACGGGCGGATCGGCCGAGTACGGCCAGTACGAGGCCGACCCGCCCGCACCGCCAGGAACCACCTGGATCACGAAGCCCATCGAGCAGACTCACCGGACAGCGCCTGCACTCGACCTCGTAGGGTGACCGCCGTGAGCGAAAGCCTCAAGCGACGGCTCGGCACCGGCGACGCGGTGTTCATCGGGCTCGGGTCCATGATCGGTGCGGGAGTCTTCGTCGCCTTCGCGCCGGCGGCGAGGGCCGCGGGGTCGGGGCTGCTGCTCGGTCTCGCCATCGCCGCCGTGGTCGCCTACTGCAACGCGACCTCCTCCGCCCGCCTCGCCGCGCTCTACCCGTCGTCCGGCGGCACCTACGTCTACGGGCGCGAGCGGCTCGGCGAGTTCTGGGGTTACCTGGCCGGCTGGGGCTTCATCATCGGCAAGACGGCCAGTTGCGCGGCGATGACGATCGCCGTGGTCAGCTACGCCGCACCCGGCCTCGGCCAGCCGTGGCGCGGGGCGTTCGCGGCCGCGGTGGTGCTGGCGGTGACCGCGTTGAACTACCGCGGTGTGCAACGGTCCACCTTGGCCATGCGGGTGATCGTGTCGATCACGCTGACCGTGCTCGCCGCCGCCGTGGTCACCATCTTCGCCGCCGGCGACCCGCAACCGGCGAACCTCCGGCTGAGCACCGGCGGCGTGCTCGAAGCGGCCGGGCTGCTGTTCTTCGCCTTCGCCGGGTACGCGCGGATCGCCACGCTCGGCGAGGAGGTCCGCGACCCGGCGCGCACGCTGCCCAGGGCCGTGCCGCTGGCGCTGGGCATCACGCTGGTCGTCTACGCCGTGCTGGCCGTCGCGCTGCTCCTGCAGCTCGGGCCGGCCGCGCTCGCCGCCTCGACCGACCCGGTGGCGCAGGCCGTCCCGGCGTGGCTGTCCCCGGTCGTCCGGGTCAGCGCCGCACTGGCCGCGCTCGGCGCGCTGCTCGCGCTGGTGCTCGGCGTCTCGCGGACCACGCTGGCGATGGCCCGCGACGGCCACCTGCCGCGCGGGCTCGCCGCCGTGCACCCCCGTTTCGGCGTGCCACACCGCGCCGAGGTCACCGTCGGCGTGGTCGTCGCCGCGCTCGCGGCGGTGGCCGATCTGCGCACGGCGATCGGGTTCTCGTCGTTCGCCGTGCTCGTCTACTACGCCATCGCGAACGCGAGCGCGTTCACCCTCGGCCGCGTGGTCGGCGGCGTCGGCCTGGCGGGCTGCGTGGTGCTCGCGTTCAGCCTGCCGCTCGCGTCCGTGCTCGCCGGGGCCGGGGTGCTGGCCCTCGGCGCGCTCGCCTACCTCGTTTTGTCCAAACGCGACAGTGCGGCGGCGTAGTCCCGGACCAGCTCGTCGATGACCTCGGCCACCGGCCGCACCCGGTTCATCCGGCCGACGATCTGCCCCACCGGCATGGACACCACGGTCGGGTCACCCGCGGCGTGGATCCGGTTGTGCGCGTGGGAAACCAGCAGGTTCTGCAACGGCATAGGCAGCGGTGCCGGCGCGTCCTCCGCCGCCCACGCCTCGGTCCAGCGCGTCTTCAGCAGGCGGGCGGGCTTGCCGGTGTAGATCCGGGTCCGCACCGTGTCCGAGGACTTCGCCTCGACCAGGGCCCGTTGCATGGCCTCGGATTCCGACATGGTCTGGAGGTATTCCTCGGTGGTGAGCCAGATCGAGCCGGTCCACACCCCGGAGGCACCCAGCGCCAGTGCCGCGGCGACCTGCCGCCCGGAGCCGATGCCCCCGGCCGCGAGCACCGGCACCCGGTCACCGACCGCGTCGGCGATCTCCGGCAGCAACACCATCGAGGCGATCTCCCCGGTGTGCCCGCCCGCTTCGTAACCCTGCGCCACCACGATGTCCACGCCGTTGTCGACGTGGCGCACCGCGTGCTCGGCCTTGCCCGCCAGCGCCGCCACCGGCACCCCGTGCTCGTGGACCTGCTCGATCACGTCCACCGGGGGTGAGCCGAGCGCGTTGGCGATCAGCTTGATCGGGTGCTTGAGCGCCACCTCGACGTGCGACCGGGCCACCGAGTGCAGCCAGCCGAGCACGCCCTCGCGCTCGTCCGCGCCGCCGGGCAGCTCGGGCACCCCGAGCTGCGCCAGCGTGCGGTCGACGAACTCGCGGTGCTCCGGCGGGATGAGCTTGCCGAGGTCGACCGAGCTGCCCTCGTCCGGGATCTTGGCGGGCATCACGATGTCCACCCCGTACGGGCGGCCACCGGTGTTGGCGTCCATCCAGTCGAGCACCCGGTCCAGCTCGCCGGCGTCGTTGAACCGGACGCAGCCCAGCACCCCGAGCCCGCCCGCGTTGGTCACCGCGGCGGCCACGTGCTCCGACGGGGTGAACGCCACGATCGGGTGCTCGATGCCGAAGGTGTCGCAGAGTTCCGTGTGCATTCAGCCCGCCTGTCCCGCTACCAGCCCGGTAGCCGGTTCGTGTTCCGCCGCGTACTTCTGGGCCCACTGGTAGTCGGGCTTGCCGGTCGGCGTGCGCCCGACCTCGTCGGCCAGCCAGACCGTGCGCGGCACCTTGTAGCCCGCCACCTCCCGCCGGACGTGGGTCTCCAGCGCGACCAGGTCCAGCGCCCGGCCGGGCCGCACCTGCACCACCGCCGCCACCCGCTGGCCCAGCCGGTCGTCCGGCACGCCGATGACCAGTGCGTCGAAGACGTCGGGGTGCGATTTCAGCGCGCCCTCGACCTCCTCCGGGTACACCTTCTCGCCACCGGTGTTCACGCACTGCGAACCGCGGCCGAGCAGGGTCACCGTGCCGTCGCCCTCGTAGCGCGCGTAGTCGCCGGGGATGACGTACCGGGTGCCGTCGATCTCGGTGAAGATCGTCCGGCTCTTCTCCGGGTCGTTGTAGTAGCCGATCGGCACGTGGGCGCGCCGCGCGATCCGGCCGACCGCGCCCGGTTGCGGGTCGATCACCTGGTTGTCGTCGTCGAGCAGCACCGCCTGGCTGCCGAAGTTCACCCGCGGGCCGGCGCTGTGGTCGCTGCCCTTGGCCACCATGCCGATCCCGGTGAACCCGCTCTCCGAGGAGCCGATCGCGTCGGTGACCACCAGGTTCGGGAAGGTGTCCAGGAACTCCTGCTTGACGCTCTGCGAGAACAGCGCCGCGTGGCTGGACAGGGCCACCAGCGAGGTGGCGTCGTAGTCGCCTTCGCGGTAGGCCTCGATCAGCGGGCGGGCCATCGCGTCCCCGACGATGGTGAGCACCTGGACGCGGTTGCGCTGCACCTCCTTCCAGACCTCGTGCGCGTCGAACTGCGGCACGAACACGACCGGGCTGCCGGTGAACAGCGCGCCGAAGGCGGCCCACTGCGCGGCGCCGTGGATCAGCGGCGCCGCCGGGAAGCGCACCAGGCCGCTCGCCTTGCCCTCTTCGGCGAGCTGCCACTCGTCCTTGACGTACTCGCCGGTGACGAAGTTGATGCCGCCGCCGAGCGCGCGCCAGATGTCCTCGTGGCGCCACAGCACGCCCTTGGGGTAGCCGGTGGTGCCGCCGGTGTAGAGGATGTAGAGGTCGTCGGCACTGCGCTCGGGGAAGTCGCGTTCCGGGGAGCTGTCCGCCAGCGCCGTCTCGTAGGAAACGCCGCCGTAGGAAGAGAAGTCGGTGTCCGTCCCGTCCTCGACCACGACAACGTGTTGCAGTTTGGGACATTCCGGCAGAACCGCCGCCACCTTGTCGGCATACCGCCGTTCGTGTACGAGCGCCACCAGGTCGGCGTTGTCGAACAGGTACTTCAGTTCACTGTGGACGTAGCGGTAGTTGACGTTGACCGCGATCGCGCGCAGTTTGTAGGCGGCGATCATCGCTTCGAGTGTCTCGATGGAGTTTCGTGAATAGACGCCGATATGGGAATTTCTTGCCACACCGCGCCCGGCGAGGTGGTGCGCCAACCGGTTGGCGCGCGCCTCTAGTTCGGCGAAGGTGACCTGTCGATCGCCGCAGATGACCGCGGTGCGGTCCGGCACGGCGTCGACGGCGTGCTCGAGCAGATCTGCGATGTTGAGTGCCACCAGGCCAAACTAGAACATGTTATCGTTTTGGGCAATGGCCACGCCGCCGACTGGAGGACGCCGCATGACCGAGACCCCCCACGCACTGGTCGAGCAGCACGACCACACGCTGGTCGTCACGATGAACCGCCCCGCCGCGCGCAACGCGATCACCGGCGAAATGATGGCGATCATGACCGAGGCCTGGGACCGGGTCGACGCCGACGAGAGCATCCGCTGCTGCGTGCTGACCGGGGCCGGCGGCGCGTTCTGCGCCGGGGCGGACCTCAAGTCGATGGCGCGCAACTCGCCGGGTGACGCCTACCAGCGCGGGACCTGGGACCCGAGCTCCATCCCCGGCCTGCTCAAGGGGCGGCGGCTGACCAAGCCCCTGATCGCCGCGGTGGAGGGGCCCGCGATCGCCGGCGGGACCGAGATCCTGCAGGCCACCGACATCCGGATCGCCGGGGAGAGCGCGAAGTTCGGCGTGTCCGAGGCGCGGTGGGGCCTGTTCCCGATGGGCGGTTCGGCCGTTCGGTTGCCGCGGCAGATCCCGTACACCGTGGCGGCGGAGCTGTTGCTGACCGGACGGCACGTGCGCGCGGCGGAGGCCAAGGAGCTCGGCTTGATCGGCCGCGTGGTGCCGGACGGGACCGCGCTGGAAGCCGCACTGGAAACCGCCGCGGCGATCGCGGCGAACGGGCCGTTGGCCGTGCAGGCCATCCTGCGCACGATCCGCGAGACCGAAGGCATGCCGGAAGAAGAGGCGTTCAAGATCGAGGCGCAGCTGGGTGCCGCGGTCTTCACCAGCGAGGACGCGAAGGAAGGCCCCCGAGCCTTCGCGGAGAAGCGCCGCCCGAACTTCCGAGGCCGCTGACTCGATCGGTTCAGTGTCGTGCCCTAATTCCATTGCTCACCGTGGTGTGCCCGTGCCAGGGTTTGGGCATGTGCATGGGCATGGTCCTCGGTGACGTCCGGCTCCCACTTCGGCGCCGGAGCACCTGAACCCCGCTTGCTCCTCGCGTCGCAGTGATCCGCGTGTGGTCCACGTCCGATCATGAGGAGCCGAAGTGCTTTCCGAACCTCCCGCGAGCGCGCTGCTCGCGGACGACACCCTGCGCGCCGACACCGCGCTGCGCCACTTCCGCCGCGGCCGCCCGGTGTTGTGGCAGGGCGACTTCCACGGCGCCCGCCAGCTGCTGACCGCGCTCGGCCGCCGCACCAACAGCGTGCCGTTGCTGAAAATGCTGCTCATCCCGCTCGACGCCGACTACACCGTGCCGCTGCGCCGCGCGCCCGACGTGCGCGCGGCGTGCACCGAGGCGTTCGGCCCGCCGACCAGTCCGAAAGCGCTCCCCCTGCGCGAACTGCTCGGCGTCATCGGCGCGCACGAATGGCGTGTCAAGGGCATCGAAGTCCCCGTCCTGGGCGCGAAGATCCACCCGCACTACGGGGTCTTCGCGCCGATCCGCCAGGAGTACCTGGAGCTGGCAGGCAGAGCACCCTTCCCGACCACAAACCCCACCGCGTTCGACATCGGCACCGGCACCGGCGTGCTCGCCGCGCTCCTCGCCCGCCGGGGTGCCACGAAGATCGTCGCCACCGACGTGAACCCGCGGGCCTGCGCGTGCGCCCGCGAGAACCTGGCCAGGCTCGGCCACGACGTCGAAGTGCAGCAGCGCGACCTCTTCCCACCGGGCCGCGCGGACCTGGTCGTGTGCAACCCGCCCTGGGTGCCCGGCCGCGCCCGTTCCGACCTGGAGCTGGCGATCTTCGACACCGACATGCTCGACCGGTTCCTGGCGGACCTCGGAGACCACCTGACCCCGGCCGGCGAAGGCTGGCTCATCCTGTCCGACCTCGCCGAGCACCTCGGCCTGCGCACCCGCGAAGACCTCGAACGCACCATCGCCAGAGCGGGCCTGCGCGTCACGCAGAGGCTGGACACGCGGCCCAGGCACAAACGGGCCAGGGCCGACGAGACCACCTCGCTCTGGCGGCTTCAGATGGCGCGTTCGCGACCGGCCCAGTAGGGATCGCGCAGCTTTCGCTTGTACAGCTTGCCGTTCGGATCGCGGGGCAGCTCCGGCAGGTAGTCCACGCTCTTCGGCAGTTTGAACTTCGCCAGCCGGGAAGCGGCGAACTCCAGCAGCTCGGTGGTCAGCGCCGGATCGCCGGAAACACCCTCGGCGGGCTGCACGACGGCCTTGATCTCCTCGCCCCAGTCGTCGTGCGGCACGCCGAACACGGCCACGTCGGCCACCTTCGGGTGCATCACCAGCTCGCCCTCGATCTCGGCCGGGTAGATGTTCACCCCACCGGAGATGATCATGTCGTTGCGCCGGTCGTGCAGGTACAGGTACCCGTCCTCATCCAGGTGCCCGACGTCGCCGAGGGTGAACAGGTCGCCGACCCGCGCGCGCTCGGTCTTCTCCTTGTCCTTGTGGTACTCGAACTTCGAGTCGCCCATGCGCATGTAGACGGTGCCGATCTCGCCGGCGGGCAGTTCCTCCCCGTCCTCGTCGAGCACCTTGATCGTCGAGCCCGGCCACGGCTTGCCGACCGAACCCGGTTTGCGCAGCCACTCCTCGCCGTTGATCGCGGTGCCGCCGCCCTCGGTGGCCGCGTAGTACTCGGTGACCACCGGACCCCACCAGTCCAGCATCTGCCGCTTGACCTCCGGCGGGCACGGCGCCGCGCCGTGGATCATGCACCGCAGCGAGGAGACGTCGTAGCGCTCGCGGTCCGGCAGCGCCAGCAGCCGCCGGAACTGGGTCGGCACCATGTGGCTGTGCGTCACCCGGTACCGCTCGATCAGGCGCAGCATCTCGGCCGGGTCCCACCGGTCCATCAGCACCGCGGAATGGCCCAGCTGCAGGGAAATCGCCACGAAGTTGAGCACCGCGGTGTGGTACAGCGGCGAACCGCACAGGTGCACGTGCCCGTCCCCCGGCTTCAGCCCGAAGATGCCGAAGAACCAGGTGGACGCGGCGGGCACCTGGTCGGGGTCGGCGCCGGTCAGCGGACGGCGCACGCCCTTGGGCCGTCCGGTGGTGCCGGAGGTGTAGAGCATCGGCGAGCCGGAGGTGCGTTCCCCTGGCCGCTCGGTCGAGCCTGCCAGCTCCTCCATCGGGCGGAAGCCGTCGACCGCACCGACGGCGAACCGCGCTTCGGCGGGAATGCCCGCTTCGTCGGCCGCCGCGATGGCCACGTCGGCGAACCGCTCGTGCGCGAGGAACGCCTTGGCCCCGCTGTCGTTGAGGATGTAGGCGATCTCGGGACCGACCAGGTGCCAGTTCACCACCACGATGTACAGGCCGGTCTGGATCGCGGCGAAGTAGGCGGCCACCAGCTCGGCGCCGTTGGGCTGCAGCACGACGACCACGTCGCCGGTGCGGAGCCCCCGGTCCCGCAGGCCGTTGGCGTAGGCGTTCGCCTTGGCGGCCAGCTCGCCGTAGGTGACTTCGGTGCCGTCCGGCTCGATCACCGCCGTGCGGTCACCCTCGGCGGCGGCGATCGTCCACAGACCCAGGCTCATCCCCCAAATCTAGAACGTGTTCCACTTCTGGGCAAGTGGCAGCCGCCGTCCCATTGCCGAGATTTCGAGAACGTGTTTCACTTCTGCTCGTGACTCCCCCGCACACGCAGGAAGCGCCGTTGTCGGCCCCGATGAACATCGGGTTCGACTACACCCGTTCGGTCGGCCCGGTGCTGGGCCGGTTCGTCAACGGCCTCGCCGCGCACCGGATCGAAGGCGTCCGGGGCAGCGACGGCCGCGTCCACGTGCCGCCGGTCGAGTACGACCCGGGGACCGCCGAGGCGCTGACCGAGTTCGTCGAGGTCGGCACCGAGGGCACGGTCAGGTCGTGGACCTGGATGGCCGAACCGCTGGACGGACAGCCGTTGTCGCGCCCGTTCGCCTGGGCGCTGATCCAGCTCGACGGCGCCGACACCACGATGTTGCACGCGGTGGACGTGCCCGGGCCGGAGCACATGAGCACCGGCATGCGGGTGGCGGTCCGCTGGGCCGACGAGACCGTCGGGCACATCCGCGACATCGCCTACTTCCGCCCTGTCGACACCGAGGAAGCCGACGCCGGGCCGACGGCCGAGCCGCCGCCGGTGGCCGAGCGCGAGGAGGGCGACCCGGTCGGCGTGGTGATCACGCCCGTGCACCTGAAGTACCGGCACTCCGCCTCCCCCGAGGAGAGCCGGTACCTGCGCGGCCTCGCCAAGGGCAAGCTGCTCGGCCAGCGCTGCCCGGTGTGCCGCAAGGTCTACCTGCCACCGCGCGGCGCCTGCCCGACCGACGGCGTGCCGACCACCGACGAGGTGGAACTGCCCGACACCGGCATCATCACCACCTTCTGCGTGGTGAACGTGCCGTTCCTCGGCCAGCGCATCAAACCGCCGTACGTCACCGCGTACATCCTCATCGACGGCGCCGACATCGCCTTCCTGCACCTGATCCTCGGCTGCGACGCGGCCGACGTGCGGATGGGCATGCGCGTGCGCGCGTCGTGGCGCCCGCGCGAGGAGTGGACCACCTCGCTGGAGAACATCGCGCACTTCGAGCCGACCGGGGAACCGGACGCGCCGTACGAATCCTTCGCCCACCACCTGTAGGGACGCACAAATGCCAGATGTCGCCGTGATCGGCTTCGCCCAGGCGCCGAACGTGCGGGAGACGCCGGGCACCACCAACGGGGTGGAGATGCTGGTGCCCCTGCTCGCCGACGCCTACCAGCAGACCGGGTTGTCCAAACAGGACATCGGGTTCTGGTGCTCGGGATCCTCGGACTACCTGGCCGGGCGCGCGTTCTCGTTCATCGCCGCGGTGGACGCGATCGGCGCCTTCCCGCCGATCCACGAGTCCCACGTGGAGATGGACGCGGCGTGGGCGCTCTACGAGGCCTGGCTGAAGGTCCGGATGGGCGAGGTGGACACCGCGCTCGTCTACGGCTTCGGCAAGTCCTCGGCCGGGCAGCTGCGCCGGGTGCTCGCGCTCCAGCTCGACCCGTACTTCACCGCGCCGCTGTGGCCGGACTCGATCAGCATCGCCGCGTTGCAGGCCAGAGCCGGGCTCGACGCGGGCCTCTGGTCCGAAAAGGACCTCGCGGAGGTCGCCGTGCGCAGCCGGGCGGACGCGGCGGACAACCCGTTCGCCCAGTTCTCCGGTTCCGCCGGGGTGGGCGAGCTGCTGGACGCGCCGATGGTGGCGGATCCGTTGCGGCGCCACGACATCGCGCCGATCACCGACGGCGCCGCGGTGATCGTGCTGGCTTCCGAGGAACGCGCCCGCGACCTCGTCGAACGACCCGCCGTGATCACCGGCATCGAGCACCGGGTGGACTCGCCGGAGCTGGGCGGCCGCGACCTGACCCGCTCCCCCAGCACCGCGGCCGCCGGGAAGGCGGCGGGCGCCGACGGGATCGAGGTGGCCGAACTGCACGCGCCGTTCACCCACCAGGAACTCATCCTCCGCCGCGAACTGGGCCTGGGCGACGACGTCCGGATCAACCCGTCCGGCGGGGTGCTCACCGGGAACCCGATGTTCGCCGCCGGGCTGGCCAGGATCGGCGAAGCGGCCAAGCGCATCCTCGCCGGCACCGCCCGGCGCACCCTCGCGCACGCCACCAGCGGGCCCGCGCTCCAACAGAACCTGGTCGCCGTGCTGGAGAGGCGGGACTGATGACCGAGAAGCAACCGGCCGCGGTGCTCGGCACCGGGCAGACGCACCACCGCGCCAAGCGCCTCGACGTGTCCATGCCCGGCCTGCTGCGCGAGGCGATCGACCGCGCGATGGCCGACGCCGAAGTCGGCTGGGGCGAGATCGACGCGGTGGTGCTGGGCAAGGCCCCGGACCTGTTCGAGGGCGTGATGATGCCCGAGCTGTTCCTGGCCGACTCGCTCGGCGCCAACGGGAAACCGCTGCTGCGCGTGCACACCGCCGGTTCGGTCGGCGGGTCGACCGCGCTGGTGGCCGCCAGCCTGGTCCAGTCGGGCGTGCACCGGCGGGTGCTCACCGTGGCCTTCGAGAAGCAGTCCGAGTCCAACGCGATGTGGGGACTGTCCATCGTGCCGCCGTTCCAGATGCCGGTCGGCGCCGGGGCGGGCGGGTACTTCGCCCCGCACGTGCGCTCCTACATCCGGCGGTCGGGCGCGCCCGAGGTGGTCGGCGCGATGGTCGCTGCGAAGGACCGCCGCAACGGCGCGCTGAACCCGCACGCGCACCTCCAGCAGCCGGACATCACCGTGGAATCGGTTCAGGCGTCGAAGATGCTGTGGGATCCGATCCGCTACGACGAGACGTGCCCGTCCTCCGACGGCGCCTGCGCCATGGTGATCGGCGACGAGGCCGCTGGGGACGCGGTGCCCGGTGGTGCCGCCTGGATCCACGCGACCGCGATGCGCACCGAGCCGACCACGTTCGCCGGCCGTGACCAGGTCAGCCCGCGGGCGGGCCGGGACGCGGCGGCCGCGCTGTGGCGCGACGCCGGGATCACCGACCCGCTGTCCGAAGTGGACACCGCGGAGATCTACGTGCCGTTCTCCTGGTTCGAGCCGATGTGGCTGGAGAACCTGGGCTTCGCCGAAGCCGGGGCCGGCTGGAAGCTGACCGAGGCCGGGGAAACCGCGATCGGTGGCCGGTTGCCGGTGAACCCCTCGGGTGGGGTCCTTTCGTCCAACCCGATCGGCGCGTCGGGCATGCTGCGCTTCGCCGAGGCAGCCCGCCAGGTGATGGGCCGCGCCGGGGACCACCAGGTCGACGGCGCGCGGATCGCGCTCGGGCACGCCTACGGCGGCGGCTCGCAATATTTCTCCATGTGGGTGGTGGGCTCGCGCAAACCGGGTGACTAACCTGCCAACGTGACCGAGGAGCACGACAACACGAGCAGCGCCGGCAGTCCCGGCAGTCCCGGCAGTCCCGGCAGTCCCGGCAGGATCGGCCGGGAACCGCAGTACGAGGTGTTCGCGGACGCGTTCGCCGAGCACGCCGAAAGCGGCGCGTTCAACGCGCTCTACGACCGGCCGACGATGCTCGCCCTGCTCGGTGACGTGCGCGGCGCCAAGGTGCTCGACGCGGCCTGCGGCCCCGGCCTCTACGCCAGCGAACTGGTCTCCCGCGGTGCCGAGGTGACCGGTATGGACCAGAGCCCGCGCATGGTGGAACTGGCGAAGGCCCGCGTGCCGGACGCGGAGTTCCGCGTGCACGACCTCCACGACCCGTTCGACTGGCTGCCCGGCGGCACGTTCGACGCGGCGTTGTTCGCGCTGGCCATCCACCACCTCGACGACCGCGTGCCCGCGCTGCGGGAACTGCACCGCGTGCTCAAGCCGGCGGGCAGGCTGCTGGTCTCCACCGGGCACCCCACCTGGGACTGGCTGCGCACCGGTGGTGACTACTTCCAGACCGAGCTGATCACCGAGACGTGGACGAAGGGCTGGCGCGTGAGTTACTGGCGCCAGCCCCTGTCCGCGGTCTGCGCGGAGTTCTCCGCGGCCGGTTTTGTCATCGACGAACTGGTGGAACCGAAGCCGGACGAGCAGATGGCGCAGCACTACCCGGAGAACTACGCGCAGCTGAGCGAGGCACCGGCGTTCCTCGCCTTCCGGCTGACCAAACGTGGTCAGTCGTACGCGACCTCGTAGTGCTTGATGGCGTTCAGCCAGCCCGACCGCAACCGCACCGGCGGGGACAGTTCGCGGATGCCGGGCATCTCGTCGGCGATCGCCTTGAAGATCAGGTCGATCTCCAGCCGCGCCAGGTTGGCGCCGATGCAGTAGTGGGCCCCGGTGCCGCCGAAGCCGACGTGCGGGTTGTCCTGGCGCAGGATGTCGAACTTCTCCGGCTCGTCGAAGGCGTCGGGGTCGAAGTTCGCCGAACCGTAGAACAGGCCGACGCGATCGCCCTTGCGGATCTGCTGGCCGCCGAGCTCGGTGTCCTCCATCGCGGTCCGCTGGAACGCGGTCACCGGCGTCGCCCAGCGCACGATCTCGTCCGGCGCGGTGTTCGGCCGCTGCTCGCGGAAGATCTCCCACTGCTCGGGGTGGTCGAGGAAGGCCTTCATGCCGTGCGTGATGGCGTTGCGCGTGGTTTCGTTGCCCGCCACCGCGAGCAGCAGCACGAAGAAGCCGAACTCGTCGGACGCCAGCGCCTCACCGTCGACGTCGGCGTGGATGAGCTTGGTGACGATGTCGTCCATCGGGCACTTGCGCCGGTCCTCGGCCATGTTCCAGGCGTAGCCGATCAGCTCGGCGGAGGCGGCGATCGGCTCGATCTCGTACTCGGGGTCGTCGTAGGCGACCATCTGGTTGGACCAGTCGAAGATCTTGAGCCGGTCCTGCTGCGGGATGCCGATCAGTTCGGCGATCGCCTGCAGCGGCAGCTCGCAGGCCACGTCGGTGACGAAGTCGCCGGAGCCCTTCTTCTTCGCCTCGGCCGCGATGCGCCCGGCGCGCTCGCGCAGCGCGTCCTCCAGCTTCGCGATCGACCGCGGGGTGAAGCCCTTCTGCACGATCCGCCGCAGCTTGGTGTGCTGCGGGGCGTCCATGTTGAGCAGCACCAGCCGGTTCGCTTCGATGGTCTCCTGGGTGATCGACTCGTCGAAGCGGATGATCGCGGTCTTCTCGCGCGAGGAGAACACCTTGTCGTTGCGGGAAACCGCCTTCACGTCCTCGAGCTTGCTCACCACCCAGTAGCCGTCGTCGGAGAAGCCGGCCAGGTTGTGGGGCTGCGCGTTCCACCAGACCGGCGCGGTCCGGCGGAGTGCCGCGAACTCCTCCAGTGGCACTCTCTCGGCGTACAGATCCGGATCCGTGAAATCGAAACCAGCGGGGATCCCGGGAGCGGCCACGGTTGCCTCCAGCGCGAACTCGGCAGTGAAACGCGTTCTATTTCGCGATTGAAGCACAGCTGTCCCGTCAGGTGAAGGGCTTCTAGTGAAACCCGTTAACTCGCGCACCGAACTCCGCGAAGCACTGGTGGCCGACTTGGTGGCCGATTGACACCGATCGGCGGTTGACGCGCTGCCTGCTTGCCCTGAATGAGAACGTGTTCTACTTTTGACCCCAGGTGACGAGAGGAGCGGCCCATGCCGGAACCGGTGATCGTGGCGGCCGCGCGCACCCCGATCGGCAGGCGGCGCGGCCGGCTGTCCGGGCTGCACGCGGCCGAGTTGCTCGGGGTGGCCCAGCAGGCCGTGCTCGACCGCGCGGGGATCGAACCGGACCTGGTCGAGCAGGTGATCGGCGGTGCGGTGACGCAGGCGGGCGAGCAGGCGGGGAACGTTACGCGCACCGCGTGGCTGCACGCCGGGCTCCCGCAGGGCTGCGGGGCCACCACGATCGACGCGCAGTGCGGGTCGGCGCAGCAGGCCGCGCACCTGATCGCCGGGCTGGTCGCGGCCGGGGCGATCGAAGCCGGGGTGGCCTGCGGGGTGGAGTCGATGTCCCGCGTGCCGCTCGGCTCGAACCTCGGCACCGACGTGGGCAAGCCGAAACCGGACTCGTGGGCAATTGATATGCCGAACCAGTTCGGTGCGGCCGAACGGATCGCGGCGCGCCGGGGCATCACGCGCGAGGACGTGGACGCGTTCGGCGCCGACTCGCAGCGCAAGGCCGCGGCGGCGTGGGCGGACGGCCGGTTCGAGCGCGAGGTGGTGCCGGTCAAGACCGCCGACGAGCTGGTGGACCGGGACGAGGGCCTGCGCGAGACCTCCGTCGAGGCGCTCGCCGGGCTGAAACCCGTTCTCGAAGGTGGCGTGCACACCGCGGGCACCTCGTCGCAGATCTCGGACGGCGCGGCCGCCCTGCTGATCATGGACGCCGCTCGCGCGCGGGCGCTGGGGCTGAAGCCGCGGGCACGCATCCGGGCGCAGGCACTGGTCGGCGCCGAGCCGTACTACCACCTCGACGGCCCGGTCCAGGCGACTTCGCGGGTGCTGGAGCGCGCGGGCATGAGCATCGCGGACCCGGACATCTTCGAGGTGAACGAGGCGTTCGCTTCGGTGGTGCTGTCGTGGCAGCGGGTGCACGAGCCGGACCCCTCGCGCGTCAACGTGAACGGCGGCGCGATCGCGCTGGGGCACCCGGTGGGCAGCACCGGCGCGCGCCTGCTGACCAGCGCCCTGCACGAACTCGAACGCCGGGACGGTTCGACCGCGCTGGTCACCATGTGCGCCGGGGGCGCCATGTCCACCGCCACCATCCTGGAACGCCTCTGACCCGCCCGCGCGGTGCTGTGAATGTGGCTTTCACGGCGAATTCGGCAGTGAAAGCCACATTCACAGCACGCGGGGTCACAGCACGCGGGTCACAGCTCGTAGCGGAGGGCCGGGCCGTTCTCCGGGCGTTCGAAGCGGACCCGGCGCCGACCCGGCCACCACGTCTCCACCTTCAGCGAGTTGCCCTCCACCCAGGTGAGCACCACATCGGTCAGCGCCACCCGGAACAGGTGCGAGTCCTCGCCGCCGGGGAGTTCCTCGGCCACGCCCGACACCTTCGCGTCGCCGCCGTTCTCCGGGTCGCCCGGGTAGGCGTGGATCGCGCACCGGCCGTCCCGCCGCAGGTCGCGGGCCTTCATCGCGTCCAGCATCGAGCCGAGCAGGAGTTCGCCGTCGCGGAACTCGACCTCGCTGCCGTTCACCCGCGGTGAGCCGTCGCGCCGCAGCGTGGCCAGCACGTGCGACTTCTCCGCGGTGAACCGGGCGTGCACCCGCGCGGCCAGCTCGGGCGCCTCGGTTTCGAACTGCTTCCAGGAACCTGTCATGCGCCCAGGGTCACCCCAAACCCCGACAGAACCTGTCATGGTTTCGGGCGCGGGTTTTTCAGACGCCGTAGACGGGCTCCGGTTCGGGTGCCTCGGCCAGCAGTTCGGCCACCACCGCGCCCAGTTCGGCGGGTTCCCAGCGCGCGCCCTTGTCGCGCTCCGGGCCGTGCCGCCAGCCGGTGGCCAGCGAGACCCTGCCACCGTCCACTTCGAACACCCGTCCGGTCACCCCGGCGGACTCCGCGCTGCCCAGCCAGACCACCAGCGGCGAGATGTTCTCCGGCGCCATCGCGTCGAACCCGTCCCCGGCCGCCATCATCTCGGCGAACACCTGCTCGGTCATCCGGGTCCGCGCGGCCGGGGCGATCGCGTTCACCGTGACGCCGTAGCGGGCGAGTTCGGCCGCCGCCACCACGGTCAGCCCGGCGATGCCCGCCTTGGCCGCGGAGTAGTTGCCCTGCCCGACGCTGCCGAGCAGCCCGGCGCCGGAACTGGTGTTGATCACCCGCGCCGACGACGGCGTCCGGCCCGCCTTGGCCTCGGCCCGCCAGTGCGCGGCGGCGTGGTGCAGGGGCGCGAAGTGGCCCTTGAGGTGCACGCGGATCACCGCGTCCCACTCCTGCTCGCTCAACGTCACCAGCATGCGGTCGCGGACGAAACCCGCGTTGTTCACCAGTACGTCCAGCTTGCCGAAGTTCTCCAGCGCGGTGCCGATCAGCCGGGCCGCACCGGCCCAGTCGGCCACGTCGTCGGTGTTCGCGACGGCCTTGCCGCCCCGCTCCTCGATCTCGGCGACCACCTGCTCGGCGGGCCCGGCCGAGGTGCCGCTCCCGTCGGCGGCCACCCCGGCGTCGTTCACCACGACCGACGCGCCCTCGGCGGCGAAGGCCAGCGCGTGCGCGCGGCCGATCCCCCGGCCCGCCCCGGTCACCACGACCACCCGGCCGTCCATGATCATGCCCGCTCCTCGTGTTGTGCGTTGCTCGCCGCCAGGAAGGCGGGTACCTCACCGCCGCCGTGCACGGTCAGCGTGGTCCCGCTGACGTAGGCGGCCCTGGCCGAGGCGAGGAACACCGCGCAGGAACCGATTTCCGCCGGTTCCGCGAGCCGTCCCAGCGGGACCGTGCGGCCCGCCGCCGCCACGCCCGCCTCGTCGCCGTAGTGCAGGTGGGCCTGTTCGGTGCGCACCATGCCCGCGGCGATCGCGACCACCCGCACCTTCGGCGCCCATTCCACGGCGAGGCTGGCGGTCAGGTTCGCCAGCCCGGCCTTGGCAGCACCGTAGGAAGCCGTGCCCGGGGACGCCCTGCCCCCGCTCACGCTGCCCACGTTGACGATCACCCCGCCGGTTTCCTGCTGCCGCATCACGGAATTCGCGCAGCGCGCGACGGTCAGCGGGGCCAGCAGGTTCAGCGCGACCACCTTCTCGTGGAATCGCGGTGAGGCCTCCGCCGCCTCGGCGAACGGTGCCCCACCGGCGTTGTTGACCGCCACGTCCAGCCGCCCGTACTGCTCGGCGATCCGCGTGACGAGTGCCTCGACCTGCTCCGGCTCGCGCACGTCGCACGGCAGGAAGTCCGCGCCGGACAAGCGATCCGGCGGCTTCCGGCCGCACACCACCACCCGCGCGCCGACCTCGGCGAAGGCCGCGGTGATCCCCGCGCCCACGCCGCGCGCGCCGCCGGTGACCAGCACGACGGCACCGTCGAGGCCGAGATCCCAGGTCGTCATGGCCTGCCCTTCCGACGGCTGCCCTGCTAACGTACCAAGCAAGTGCTAGGTTTGGCGAGAGGCCCACATGCCCATCACCACCGAACAACCAGAGCCGGGCGTCACCGTGGTCACGGTGAACGCGCCCCCGGTCAACGCCCTCACCGTGCGGGGCTGGTTCGACCTCGCGGACGCGGTCCGCGCCGCCGGCGAGGACCCCGGCTGCCACGTCGTGGTGCTGCGCGCCGAAGGCCGCGGCTTCAACGCCGGGGTCGACATCAAGGAGATCCAGGCCGATTCCGGCTACTCCGCGCTCATCGGCGCCAACCAGGGCTGCGCGGCGGCCTTCGCCGCGGTCTACGACTGCGCCGTCCCGGTCATCGCCGCCGTGCAGGGCTTCTGCCTCGGCGGCGGCATCGGCCTCGTCGGCAACGCGGACGTGGTGATCGCCAGCGAGGACGCCAGTTTTGGACTGCCCGAAGTGGACCGCGGCGCACTGGGCGCGGCCACGCACCTCGCGCGACTGGTGCCGCAGCACCTGATGCGCACGCTCTACTTCACCGCGAGCACCATCGACGCGCACCAGCTCCACCACCACGGTTCGGTGTATTCCGTGGTGCCGCGCGAAGAACTGGACAAGACCGCGCTGGCGCTCGCCCGCACGATCGCGGAGAAGGACACCCGGGTGATCCGCGCGGCGAAGCAGGCGATCAACGGGATCGACCCGCAGAACGTGCACCGCAGCTACCGCTTCGAGCAGGGCTTCACCTTCGAGCTGAACCTCTCCGGGGTGTCGGACGAGGCACGGCAGCAGTTCCTGGACAGGGGGAAGAATGGCGGATAAGCGAACCACGCCGGACGAGATCGTCGCGGAACTGCGCGACGGCATGACCGTCGGCATCGGCGGCTGGGGGTCCCGCCGCAAGCCGATGGCGCTGGTCCGGGCGCTGCTGCGGTCGCCGGTCAAGGACCTGACCGTGGTCTCCTACGGTGGTCCCGACGTGGGCCTGCTCGCGTCGGCGGGCAAGATCCGGCGGCTGGTGTTCGGCTTCGTCACGCTCGACTCGATCCCGTTCGACCCGTGGTTCAACCGCGTGCGCGAGCAGGGCTCGATCGAGGTGACCGAGTACGACGAGGGCGTGTTCGGCACCGCGCTTTCCGCTGCCGCGCAACGACTTCCGTTCCTGCCGACGCGGGCGGGGCTGGGTTCGGCGGTGCTGGACCTCAACCGGCACCTGCGCACCGTCCGCTCCCCCTACGACGACGGCGAGGAATTGCTCGCCGTGCCCGCGTTGAAACTGGACGCCGCGCTCGTCCACCTGAACCGCGCCGACGCCCGCGGCAACGCCCAGTACCTCGGCCCCGATCCGTACTTCGACGAACTCTTCGCGCTCGCCGCCGAACGCACCTTCGTCAGCGTGGAGAAGGTGGTCGACACCGCGGAGCTGACCGCGGGCGGGCCGGTGCAGAGCCTGCTGCTGAACCGGAGTTCGGTCGACGGCGTGGCGGAAACGCCGAACGGCGCGCACTTCACCACGGCCGCGCCCGACTACGGCCGCGACGAGAAGTTCCAGCGCCACTACGCCGAATCCGCCAAGGACCCGGACAAGTGGCCTGCCTTCGCCGATCGCTTCCTCGGCGGCGACGAACAGCAGTACCAGGACCAGGTCGCGAAGTTCCACGAGGAGGCCGCATGAGCACCACCCGCGCCGACGTCGCCGCGGTCGCCTGCGCGGAGTTGTTCCGCGGCGACGGGGAGATCCTGGTCAGCCCGATGGGCCTGCTGCCGTCCATCGGCGCGCGGCTGGCCCGGCTCACCTTCGAACCGGATCTGCTGCTCTCCAACGGCGAGGCGTACCTGGTCGACGCCGAGGGCACGATCGAGGGCTGGCAGCCGTTCCGCAAGGTGCTCGACACCGTGGTGCCGCACGGCAAGCGCCACGTGGTGATGGGCGCGAACCAGATCGGCCGCCACGGGGACCAGAACATCTCGGCGATCGGTGCGCACGCCCGGCCGGTGAAGCAGCTGCTCGGGGTGCGCGGCGGGCCGGGCAACACGGTCAACCACCGCACCAGCTACTGGGTGCCCCGGCACGGCAAGCGCGTCTTCGTGTCCGAAGTGGACATCGTATCCGGGGTGGGTTACCAGCGCGCCAAGGGTTTCCCGTACCACGACGTGCACCGCGTGGTGACCAACCTGGCCGTGCTCGACTTCGGCGGGCCGGACCACACCATGCGGCTGGTGTCCACGCACCCGGGGGTGTCCGTGGCCGAGGTGTGCGCGAACACCTCCTTCGAGCTCGACACCAGCGAGGTCACCGAAACCCGGCAGCCCACCGACGAGGAACTGCGCCTGCTGCGGGAGGTCGTCGACCCGAAGGGGCACCGCGAGCGCGAGGTGCCGTCGTGAAGACCGCGCTGACCGAGCTGACCGGGGTCGAGCACCCGGTGGTGCAGACCGGGATGGGCTGGGTGGCCGGGCCGCGGCTGGTGTCCGCCACCGCCGAGGGCGGCGGGCTCGGCATCCTCGCCTCGGCGACGATGACCTACGAGGAACTCGCCACCGCGATCAAGGAAACCCGGCTGCGCACGGCGAAACCGTTCGGCGTGAACCTCCGCGCCGACGCCGAGGACGCCGGCCGCCGGGTCGACCTGCTCATTTCCGAGGGCGTCAAGGTCGCCTCCTTCGCGCTCGCCCCGAAACCGGACATGATCGCCAAGCTCAAGGACCACGGCGTGGTGGTCGTCCCGTCGGTCGGGGCCGCGCGGCACGCGGAGAAGGTCGCGGGCTGGGGCGCCGACGCGGTGATCGTGCAGGGTGGCGAGGGCGGCGGGCACACCGGTGGCGTGGCCACCACACTGCTGCTGCCGTCCGTGCTGGACGTGGTGGACATCCCGGTGGTGGCCGCCGGCGGCTTCTACGACGGTCGCGGCCTGGCCGCCGCGCTGGCCTACGGCGCGGCCGGGGTGGCGATGGGCACGCGGTTCCTGCTGACCCGCGAAAGCACCGTGCCGGACGCGGTCAAACGCGCCTACCTGGACCGCGGGCTCGGCGACACCGTGGTGACGCGCAAGGTCGACGGCATGCCGCACCGCGTGCTGCGCACCGAACTGGTCGACTCGCTGGAGCGGTCCGGGCGGCTCACCGGGTTCGCGCGGGCCGTCGCCAACGCCGCGCGGTTCCGCCGGATCACCGGGCTGAGCTGGCGGGCGATGCTGCGCGAGGGCGTGGCGATGAAGCGCGGCGGCGACCGCGACTGGGCGCAGGTGCTGATGGCGGCGAACACGCCGATGCTGTTGCGCGCCGGGCTGGTCGGCGGCGATCCGGACGCCGGGGTGCTGGCGTCCGGGCAGGTGGTGGGCGTGCTGGCGGACCTGCCGCCGGTGGCGGAGCTGATCGAGAGCATCGTCACCGACGCCGAGCAGATCCTTCGGCGCCTCGGCACCGGTTGATGTGCTTGACTTCCCGGCATGATCTCGGAGCGCTGCCCGGTCGTCGACGGTGAGCTGCACGTCGAATCCACCGGGGACGGGCCGCCGCTGCTGATGATCGCGGGCGGGCTGGGCGCGGCGAACAGCTATCGGGCCATCGGCAAGCGGCTGAGCAGCGACTACACCGTGATCACCTACGACAGACGCGGGCACTTCCGCAGCACGGACGAGACCACCGGAGCAGTCCCGGTGAGCCTGCAGGCCGACGACGCGCGGGCGGTGATCGAGCACGCCGGACTGGGCAAGGCCACCGTGTTCGGCACCAGCGCGGGCGCGCTGATCGGGCTGGACCTGGCCGCGCGGCACCCCGACGTGCTGACCGGGCTGATCGCGCACGAGCCGCCGGTGGTGCACCTGCTGCCGGACGCCGAGGAGTGGCTGGCCTTCGCCGAGGCGCAGGTCGTCGCGTGCGAGCGGGGTGACCTGGTCGGGGCGTTCAGGCAGTTCGTCGGCTCGCTGGCCGGGGCGGGGCTGCCGGAGCTGAAGATGGTGCGCCTGCCGAACGAGCAGGAGTGGATCCGGCTGTTCACCAGGGAGATCCGCGAGTTCTACGGGTACGAACCGGACCTGGTGGCGCTGCGGCGGTCGCGGGTGGAGATCACCCCGACCGCGGGCCGGGACAGCCGGGGGTACTACCACTACCGGCCGGCGAAAACGCTGGCGCTGGAGCTGGGGCAGCCGTTCGCCGAGGTGCCGGGCGCGCACCTGGCCCCGCAGCGCAACCCGAAGGGCTTCGAAGCCGCCCTACGGGAGCTACTGGCGGACCTGCCCGGCTGATCAGAGCGGCCGGATCACCCGCGCCGGGTTGCCCGCGGCGAACACCCGGTCCGGCAGGTCCCTGGTGACCACGCTCCCGGCACCGACCACGGTGTAGTCGCCGACGGTCACGCCGGCGCACACGGTGACCCCGCCGCCGAACCAGACGTTGTTCCCGATGGTGATCGGCGCCGCGCTCTCCCACCGCTGGCGGCGCGCCTCGTGGTCCTCCATCGGGTGCAGCGCGGTCAGCAGCTGCGCCCGAGGCCCGATCGAGACGTCGTCACCGATCCGGATCGGGGCGCAGTCCAGCAGGATCGCGTCGTAGTTGAGGAACGAGTTGGCGCCGATCTCGATGAGGTAGCCGTAGTCGCACTGGAAGCGCGGCATGATCCACGAGCCCTCACCGAACTTGCCGAGCAACTCGCGCAGCAACTCGTCCCGGCGGACGGTCGCGTCCGGTTCGGTCGCGTTGAACTCACCGCACAGCCGCTGCGCCCGGTGCCGCTCGGCGACCAGCTCGGGATCGTTGTCGCGGTACAGCTCGCCGCGCAGCATGCGCTCCTTGTGCTCACCCATGCCACGAGGCTAGATCACACTCGCTCGACGATGGTGACGTTGGCGGTGCCGCCGCCTTCGCACATGGTCTGGAGGCCGTATCGGCCCCCGCGTCGCTCGAGTTCGTGCAGCAGGGTGGCGAAGAGCTTCGTCCCGGTCGCGCCGATCGGGTGCCCCAGTGCGATACCGCCGCCGTTGACGTTGACCCGCGCCGGGTCGGCGCCGGTTTCGTCGAGCCACGCCAGCACCACCGGCGCGAACGCCTCGTTCACCTCGAACAGGTCGATGTCCCCGATCGACAACCCGGTACGCCGCAACGCGTGCGCGGTCGCCGGGATCGGGCCCGTCAGCATCCACACCGGGTCCGCGGCGCGCACCGACAGGTGGTGGATGCGGGCCCGCGGTCGAAGGCCGTGCTCATTCACGAACTCCGACGACGCGATCAGCGTCGCCGAGGCGCCGTCCGAGATCTGGCTGGCCACCGCGGCGGTCAGCACCGAACCCGGGCTCAGCGGCTTCAACGAGGCCATCCGCTCCAGCGTGGTGTCCCGCCGCGGCCCCTCGTCGTGGCGGAACTCGCCGACCGGCGCGATCTCCGCGTCGAAGCGACCGGAATCGATGGCCGCCAGCGCGCGCTGGTGGCTCGCGAACGCGTACTCCTCCAGCTGCGCTCGCGGGAAACCCCAGTGCGAAGCGATCATCTCGGCCGCGTGGAACTGCGAGATCTCGGCCGCGCCGTACCGCTCCTGCCAGCCCTTCGACCCCGAGAACGGGTCGTCGAAGCCGTACTCGCGCCCGGCCAGCATGGCCGCGCTGATCGGGATCTGGCTCATGTTCTGCACCCCACCGGCCAGCACCAGGTCCATCGTGCCGCTGAGCACCGCCTGCGCGGCGAAGTGCACCGCCTGCTGGCTCGACCCGCACTGCCGGTCCACCGTCACCCCCGGCACGTGGTGCGGGAACCCGGCGGCCAGCCACGCCGTCCTGGCGATGTTGCCCGCCTGCGGCCCGAGCGTGTCCGTGCAGCCGAGGATCACGTCGTCGACCAGCGCCGGGTCGACCCCGGTCCGCTCGACCACCGCCTCGATCACGTGGGCGCCGAGATCGGCGGAGTGCAGCGCGCTGAGCGCACCACCGCGCCTGCCCACCGGGGTGCGCACGGCGTCGAGCACGTAGGCCTCGGCCATCAGGTCTCCTTCTTGACGCGGCGCCGCTTCGTCGCGATGCCGTCGAGCAGGATGCCGAGGTACTGCGCGGCCACGTCGGCCGCGGACAGCGTGCCCTCGGGGTTGTACCACCGCACGGCCACCCAGACGGTGTCGCGGACGAACCGGTAGACCAGTTCGATGTCCAGGTCCGCGCGGAACTCACCGGTGGTGATGCCCTCGGCGAGCAGGTCGTGCCACAGCTTGCGGAACTCGGCGTTGCGCGTGCCGAGGTAGGCGAACCTCGGGAACTTCGCCAGGTGCTTGGCCTCGTTCTGGTAGATCTCCACCTCGGCGGGCCGCCGGTGGATCGAGTCGAACGAGGCGGACACCACCGCCTCCAGCGTCTTGCGCGGCCCCAGCTTGGACTCGACGATCTCGGCGTAGGTGCCGAACAGCTCGTCGAGGAACCCGGTGAGGATCTCGTCGGCGATCTGCTCCTTGGAGTCGAAGTGGTGGTACAGGCTGCCGGAGAGGATGCCCGCCGCGTCGGCGATGTCCCGCACGGTGGTGGAGACGAACCCGCGCTCGGCGAACAGGCCGGCCGCGATGCCCAGCAGTTCGGCCCGGCGGCCCGAGTTCGTTCCTGGCTTGCTCATCGGCTTCCTCACGCGTGCTGACTGGAAACGGAGACCACCTCGCCGGTCAGGTACGAGGCGTAGTCACTGGCGAGGAACACCATCACATTCGCCACCTCCCACGGTTCGGCCGCCCTGCCGGAAACCTCGCGCGCGGTCAGCTCGGCCAGCACCTCCTCGCTGGTCACCTTGGCCAGGAACGGGTGCATCGCCAGGCTCGGCGCGACCGCGTTGACCCGGATGCCGTGCTCGGCGACGTCGACCGCGGCGCAGCGGGTCAGCGCCATCACCCCGGCCTTCGCCGCGGCGTAGTGCGCCTGCCCGCCCTGCGCCCGCCAGCCGAGCACGGAGGCGTTGTTCACCACCGCTCCCCCGTCGCCCTGCGCGATGAACTGCCGCAGCGCCGCTCTCGTCACCCGGAACGTGCTGTTCAGCGTCACGTCCATCACCGTGGACCACTCGTCGTCCGTCATGTCCACAATGGACTTCTGGCCGCCGAGCCCGGCGTTGTTGATCAGCACGTCGATCCGGCCGTGGTGCGCGACGGCCCCGTCGATCAGCGCCCGCACCTGGTCGCCGTCGGTGACGTCGCACGGGATCGCGGGCACCCCGCCGAGCTCGGCCGCCTTCTCGGCCAGCCTGCGCTCGTGCCGGTCGCTGAGCACCACCCGCGCGCCCTCCTCCTGGCAGCGCCTGGCCACCGCGGAGCCGATCCCGGTGCCCGCCGCCGCGGTGATCACCACGACCTTGTCCCGCAGCAGATCGCGGCCTTCCGGGTACTTCGGCACGGGAATCACGGGCGGGCCTCCCTTGGCAGGCCGAGCACGCGCTCGGCGATGACGTTGCGCTGGATCTCGTTGGACCCGCCGTAGATGGTGTCGGCGCGGGTGAACAGGTAGAGCCGCTGCCACTCGTCCAGTTCCGCCGCCAGGAGGGATTCCCGGCCGCGCACCAGCATCGCCAGCTCACCGAGCGAGCGGTGCCAGTTCGCCCAGACCAGTTTGGACACTTCGGCCACGCCGGGCGCGGTGTCCCCGAGCGTGCGGCGCGCGTGCGCGTTCATCACTTCGAGGCCGACCCGGGCCCGCGCCAGCTTTTCCGCGATGTGCGGGTCGGCGGCGGCGCCGGTGCGCTCGGCGAGTTCGGTCAGCGCGTCGAGTTCACGCCGGAAGCCGACCTGCTGGCCGAGGGTGGCGACCCCGCGTTCGAAGCCGAGCGTGCCCATCGCCACCCGCCAGCCGTCACCCGGTTCGCCGACCACCAGGTCACGGGCGGTGCGGGCACCGTCGAAGAACACCTCGTTGAACTCCGAGGTGCCGGTCAGCTGCACGATCGGCCGGATCTCGATGCCGGGCTGGCGCATCGGCACCAGCAGGTAGGACAGCCCGTGGTGGCGCTTCGAGCCGGGTTCGGTGCGCGCCAGCACGAAGCACCAGTCGGCCTGCTGCGCCAGCGAGGTCCACACCTTCTGCCCGTGCAGCACCCATTCGTCACCGTCGAGCGTGGCCGTGGTCGACACCGCGGCCAGGTCCGAGCCGGCGCCCGGCTCGGAATAGCCCTGACACCACAGCTCCTCGACGGCCGCGATCTTCGGCAGGAACCGCCGCTGCTGCTCCGGCGTGCCGAAGGCGATCAGCGTCGGTCCGAGCAGCTGCTCACCCAGGTGCCCGACCTTCGCCGGCGCGTTCGCCCTGGCGTACTCCTCGTGGAAGATCACCTGTTCGCCGAGGCTCGCCCCGCGGCCGCCGTGCTCCTCCGGCCAGCCGAGGCAGGTCCAGCCACCGTCGGCGAGCCGCCGTTCCCAGGCGAGCCGCTCCTCGAACGCCTCGTGCTCGCGGCCGGGGCCGCCGAGGCCACGCAGCGCGGCGAACTCACCGGCCAGATTCTCGGCCAGCCAGTCGCGCACCCGTTCCCGGAACTCGGTCACGCTGCTACCCTACCAAGCACTTGCTAGGGAGCGAAGACCTTGAACACTTCGGACACGATTCCCGCCGCACTGGCCGCGACGGCGGCCCGCCTGCCGCACGGTGAAGCGCTCGTGGACGGTCCGGCGCGGCTCAGCTGGCCGGAGTTGCACGAGCAGGTACTCGGGCGCGCCGCCTGGTTCGCCGAACGGGGCGTCCACCGCGGCGACCGCGTGGCGATCTGCGCGCCGAACACGCACCAGTGGGTGATCGCCGCACTGGGCGCGCTGACCGCGGGCGCGGTGCTGGTCCCGATCAACACCCGGTTCACCGGCCCGGAGATGCGGGACGTGATCACCCGCAGCCGGGCCAAGGCGCTGGTGGTCGCGGACGACTTCCTCGGCGTGGACCGGCTCGCCCAGATCGGGGACGCCGCGCCGGGCGTGGTGCTGCGCCTGCCCACCGACTGGACCGACGTCCCCGGCACGTTCGACCCGGTCGTCGAACCCGACGACCTCGCCGACATCCTGTTCACCTCGGGCACCACCGGCCGCAGCAAGGGCGCGATGACCAGCCACCGGCGCTCGCTCGGCGTCGCCGCCGCCTGGGCCGAGCGCGCCGCGCTCACCGCCGACGACCGGTACCTGGTGCTCAACCCGTTCTTCCACACCTTCGGCTACAAGGCGGGCATTCTCGCCGCGGTCCTGCGCGGCAGCACCATCGTGCCGCAGGCCACCTTCGACCCGGTGCGCACGATGGAGCTGATCGAGGCGGAGCGGATCACCGTGCTGCCCGGCGCGCCGACCGTCTTCCAGGTGCTGCTCGACCACCCGGACCGCCCGGCGCACGACCTGTCGTCGCTGCGGATCGCGGTGACCGGCGCGGCCATCGTGCCGGTCCCCCTGATCGAACGCATGCAGACCGATCTCGGCCTGGACACCGTGCTGACCGCCTACGGGCTGACCGAAGCCGTGGTGGCGACCATGTGCCACGCGGGCGACGACCCGGTCACCGTGGCCACCACCTGCGGTCCCGGGGTGGCGGGCTTCGAGGTGCGGATCGCCGAGTCCGGCGAGGTCCTGCTGCGCGGTCCGAACACCATGCTCGGCTACCTCGACGATCCGGAGGCCACCGCCGAGGCCATCGACGCCGACGGCTGGCTGCACACCGGGGACGCCGGTGAGCTGGACGAACGCGGTTACCTCCGGATCACCGACCGCATCAAGGACATGTACATCTGCGGTGGGTTCAACGTCTACCCGGCCGAGGTGGAGCAGGTGCTCGCGCGGCTCGACGGGGTCACCGAATCGGCGGTGATCGGGGTGCCGGACGCCCGGCTCGGCGAGGTCGGCGCGGCCTTCGTGGTGCGCTCCGGTAGCGGTTCCGCACTGTCCGAAGAGGACGTTCTCGCGCACTGCACGGCGAACCTGGCCAACTACAAGCGCCCGCGCCGGGTGGAGTTCGTCGACGCCCTGCCGCGCAACGCGTCCGGGAAAGTACTCAAGCGAACACTCCGTGTCGACGGCGAGGAGGCCCCATGACGGTGCGGTACGAGCAGCGGGACGCGGTCGCGGTGGTGACGATGGACCGGCCCGACTACCGCAACGCGCAGAACTCGGCGATGACCTACGCGCTGGACGACGCGTTCTCGCGGGCGGTCGACGACGACTCGGTGAAGGTGATCGTGCTGGCCGGGGCGGGCAAGCACTTCTCCGCCGGGCACGACATCGGCTCGCCGGAACGGGACGCGGACACCTCCTTCGACCGCCGTGCGGTGCTGTGGTGGGACCACACCCGCCGCGAGGGCGGCGACCGGCGGTTCGCCCGTGAGTCCGAGGTGTACCTGGGCATGTGCCGCCGCTGGCGGGAGCTGCCGAAGCCGATGATCGCCAGCGTCCAGGGCGCGTGCATCGCCGGTGGGCTGATGCTGGCGTGGTCGTGCGACCTGATCGTCGCCTCGGAGGACGCCTTCTTCGCGGATCCCGTGGTGCGCATGGGTATTCCCGGGGTCGAGTACTTCGCGCACCCGTGGGTGCTCGGGCCGCGCGCGGCCAAGGAGGTGCTGTTCACCGGCGAGCGGTTCACCGCCGCGCAGGCCAAGGAGTGGGGCATGCTCAACCGCGTCGTGCCGCGCGAGGAACTGGAGTCGGCGACGCTGGAACTGGCCGGGAAGATCGCCGCCATGCCCGGGTTCGGGCTCGCGCTGGCGAAGAAGGCGGTCAACCAGGCCGAGGACCTGATGGGCCTGCGCGCGGGCATGGACTCGGTGTTCGGGTTGCACCACTTCGCGCACGCGCACAACGCCGAGGTCGCCGGCGGTGACTCGCTCGGCGGGCAGGACGCCCGGTCGATGCGGGACGCCGGGAAGCAGTCCTGATGGACCTCGACCTCCCCGAATCGACGCTGGCCTTCCGGGCCGAAGTGCGCGAGTGGCTGGCCGAGAACGTCGTCAAACTGCCCTCGTTCGACACCGCCGAAGGGTTCACGCGGCACCGCGAATGGGAGGCCAAGCTGGCCGACGCGCGGTTGTCGGTGGTCTCGTGGCCGGTCGAGTTCGGTGGCCGTGACGTGTCCCTTTTGGACTGGCTGATCTTCGAAGAGGAGTACTACGCGGCCGCCGCGCCCGGCCGGGTCAACCAGAACGGCCTGTTCATGCTGGCGCCCACGCTGTTCTCCCACGGCACGCCCGAGCAACAGGCCCGCATCCTGCCGAAGATGGCGCGCTCCGAGGAGGTCTGGGCGCAGGCGTGGTCCGAACCCGAGGCGGGCAGCGACATCGCGGCCCTCCGGAGCACCGCGACACCCACCTCGGGTGGCTGGCTGTTGTCCGGCCAGAAGACGTGGAGTTCGCGGGCCGCCTTCGCGGACAAGGCCTTCGGCCTCTTCCGGAGCGATCCGGGCTCGGAGCGGCACCGCGGGCTGACCTACTTCATGATCGACCTGCGGGCCGAGGGCGTGCAGGTGCGGCCGATCAACCAGCTCGACGGTGAACCGGGTTTCGCGGAGCTGTTCTTCGACGAGGTCTTCGTACCGGACGAGGACGTGATCGGCACGCCGGGTGAAGGCTGGCGGGTCGCGATGACCACGGCGAACAACGAGCGCGGGCTGTCGCTGCGCAGCCCCGGCCGGTTCCTGGCCACCGCCGACCGGCTCGTCCGGTTGTGGTCGGAGAGCCGGGATCCGGCGCTGGCCGACCGGGTGGCCGACGCGTGGATCGGGGCGCGCGCCTACCAGCTGTACACCTTCGGCACGGCCACCCGGCTCGCCGAAGGCGCGTCGCTCGGGCCGGAATCCAGTGTGAACAAGCTGTTCTGGTCGCAGCTGGACGTCTCCATGCACGAAACCGCGCTGGACCTGCTGGGCCCGGCGGCCGAGGTGGACGACACGTGGCCGGACGGCTGGCTGTTCTCCCTGGCCGGGCCGATCTACGGCGGTACCGACCAGATCCAGCGCAACATCGTCGCCGAGCGGTTGCTCGGCCTCCCGCGAGGTGATCGATGAGGTTCGCCCTTTCCGCGGAACAGCAGGACTTCGCCGCCGCGATCGACGCGTATCTGTCCACAGCGGACTGCGACGCGGCCGCCCGGTCGTGGGCCGAGGACGATCTCGGGCCGGGCATGAAGCTCTGGCACGGGCTCACCGATCTCGGCCTGCTCGACCTGCTGGACGCCGGTGGCTCGCTGGTCGACCTGGTGGTGGCCGTCGAACGCCTCGGGTACCACGCGGTGCCGGGGCCGTGGGTCGACACGGCCGCCGTGCTGCCCGCGCTGTCGATCGAATCGGGCGGGCGGCTGGCGTCGGTGGTGGCGCCGCCGCACGTGCCGTACGGGCTGGACGCCGATGTCGCGGACGTGCGTCTGATGCTCACGCCCGACGGGACGTACGATTTCGCCGCCGGTGAGCGCCTGTCCTCTGTGGACCGGGTGCGCCGGTTGTTCGAGCCGGAACGCGGTAATCGGGTCGGCGACGCGGTAGCGCTGGCGTTCGAGCACGGCGCACTGGCCACGGCCGCGCAACTGCTCGGTGCCGGTCAGTGGCTGCTGGACACCTCGGTGACCTACGCCAAGCAGCGCAAGCAGTACGGCCGGGAGATCGGCGGTTACCAGGCCATCAAGCACCTGCTCGCGGACGCCGTCACCGCATTGGAACTCGCCCGTCCGCTGCTCCACGCGGCCGCGCTGACCGCGGCACCCCGGGACGTCTCCGCGGCGAAGGTCGCGGCGGGACAGGCCGCCGCGCTCGCCGCGAAGACCGGTCTCCAGGTGCACGGCGCCATCGGCTACACCGCCGAGCACGGGCTCGGCCTGCGGTTGACGAAGGTGCGCGCCCTGGCCGCGGCGTGGGGAACGCCTGCCTTCCACCGAGGGCGGGTGCTGGCGTGAGTACGGCGGAGGAGCTGGACGCGCTGCGCTCGTCGGTCCGCACCGCGTTGTCCCGCGACGCTTCCTGGGACGTGCTGTGCTCGCAGATCGGGGTCGCCGCGCTCGCGGTGCCGGAGGAACACGGCGGTTTGGGGGCCGGACTGCCCGAACTGGCCGTGGTCGCGGCGGAGTTCGGCCGGGTGCTGTCGCCGCTGCCGTTCCTGTCCACGTCCATCACCGCGCTGGCGCTGGCGGACTCACCGCTGGCAGCCAAGCTGACCACCGGAACCGTGGCGTGGTCGGGCTTCTCCGCTGATGAGTCCACTGTGGATGGCACCGACCGCTTCGTGCTCGACGGCGACACGGCGGATCTGCTGCTCGTGGTGGCGGATTCCCTGTACGCCGTACCGACCGATCAGGACGGCGTCCGGCGCACCCACTCCCCCACCATGGACGAAACGCGGCGGCTCGCGACCGTGGAACTCCGCGGGGTGCGGGCTTCGCGGGTGGGGGACGTCGATCCTTCGCTGCGGGACCAGGCGTGCGTGCTGCTGGCCGCCGAGCAGACCGGCGCGATGGCCCGCGCGTTCGAGATCACCCTGGACTACGCCAAACAGCGCAAGCAGTTCGGCCGGGCGATCGGGAGCTTCCAGGCGATCAAGCACCGGCTGGCCGAGCTGTACGTGCTGGTGGAAACCGCGCGCTCGTGCGTTGCGGAAGCCGCGGAAGACCCGTCGCTCGCCTGGGTGGCGAAGGTGCACTGCTCGGAGGCGTTCACCACGGTCGCCGCGGAGATGATCCAGCTGCACGGCGGGATCGGCATCACCTGGGAACACCCGGCGCACCGGTACTTCAAGCGCGCGCACGGCAGCAGCCTGCTCTTCGGCGCACCGCACGAACATCTCCGCCGGTAGGGGCAGCCCTACCCCGATCGGGGGTGTGCACCGGCTACCGGCTCGCCCACGCGATCAAGAGACTCGACGCGTGACCACACAGCCTCTCATCGCCGCGGAGACCGGAAGCGATTTCGCCCGGCTGTCACGGCGGATCAACCAGGCCGGCCTGCTGGACCGGCGTCCTGGCTACTACGCACTGCGCATCGGCACGGTGACCGCGCTGTTCGCCGGCGCGTGGGCCGCTTTCGCCTGGGTCGGCGACTCCTGGGCGACGCTGGTCGTCGCCGTGGCGCTGGCCGTGTTGTTCGGGCAGATCGCCCTGCTGTCGCACGATCTCGCGCACCGGCAGGTGTTCCGCACCCGGCGGCCGAGCGAGATCGCCGGGCGGCTGGCGGGCAATCTCGGCATCGGCATGAGCTACGGCTGGTGGATGGACAAGCACACCCGCCACCACGCCAACCCGAACCACGAGGAACTCGATCCCGACGTCGACCCGGACGTCCTGGTGTGGTCGAAGGACCAGGCAAGGGCCAGCCGCGGGGTGCCGCGGTTCATCGGCCGGTACCAGGCCTTCCTGTTCTTCCCGCTGCTCACCCTGGAGGGCCTGAACCTGCACTGGTCGGGCATCCGGGCGGTGCTGAAGCCGGGCCTCAAGCGCCGCGGCCTGGAGGCCGGGCTGCTGCTGGCGCACTTCGCGCTGTACCTCGGCGCGGTGTTCCTGGTGCTGTCGCCGGCCAAGGCGCTGGTGTTCATCGCCGTGCACCAGGGGCTCTGGGGTGTCTACATGGGATCGATCTTCGCGCCGAACCACAAGGGCATGCCGACGCTGACCGGGAACGACCGGCCGGACTTCCTGCGCCGCCAGGTGCTCACCTCGCGCAACGTGCGCGGCGGCTGGTTCGTCGACACCGCGATGGGCGGGCTGAACTACCAGATCGAGCACCACCTGTTCCCCAGCATGCCCACCCCGCACCTGCGGCGCGCCCAGCCCATCGTGCGGGACTACTGCGCGGAAATCGGCGTCCCGTACCACGAAACCGGCCTCGTCGACTCGTACGCGCAAGCCCTGCGCCACCTCCACGAGGCCGGTTCACCGCTACGGCACTAGCCGAAGATCCGCTGGCGGAGCACCGCGACCGTCTCCCGGGAGGCGACCAGGTCCAGCGTGTCGAAGTACAGCGACCACCGCTGCGGTTCGATGCGCTCGACCAGGGAGAACGGGACCGGCCTGGCGTCACCACCGCCGTGTGCGGTGGTGGTGCCGAGCCATTCCTGGTACGTCGTGCCACCGGAGCGCACGGTGGTCCCCGGCTCCAGGCGCAGGTCGCTCACCGTGCCGAAGAACCGGTCCAGGTACGCCGTCACCGCCTTCCGGCCGGTGAGCGGCGTCGCGAGACCGGGACCGCTCAGGCTCGCCGTGCCCGGGTGACCGGCCACCAGCGCGTCGCTCTTCTCGTGCCGCCAGAGCTTTTCCCGGAGGTACACGGGCAGGTCGATGCCGGGCAGCGAGTCGACCGGTGTCGAGGTGATGCCCTCGAAGAGGTTCGGCAGGGGGTGCTGCGCGTCGGCCACCGGCGCGAACAGGTTCACCTGGTCCCAGGACCGCCTGCCGTCCTGCACCCTGGTCGTCTCCGGATCACCGAAGACCAGGCGGTGCATGGTCGTGAAGGCGACCGGCTTCCCGTTGATGGTCCCGGTGTTGGTCGCTTCGACGAAGGCGACCTTGCCGTCCGGGCTCGCCGTGGCTCGTTCCGGGACGAACCGGTAGTCCGGCACCAGCCGGTTGACCCCTTCGATCTGCGCGCGGATGCCCGCCGTGGTGTCGATCGGCTTCGCCAGCCCGCTGTCCCACAAGCGTGCCGAACCGTCCGAAACGAACAGGTCCAGGTACGCGTCCACGTCCCGCGGGTTGTCGCCCCAGGCCGTGTACGCGGTCATGAACGTGCGGACGTTCTCGGGCAGTTCCTCGAACCGGCTCGACGCCCCGGCCGGCGTCGCCAGAACGGCGAGTGCGGCGGTCGCGGCGAACGCACTGACCCATGCGCGCAAGGTGTTCTCCCAGTTGCCGGGGCAGTGGTCCTGCCCGTTGGGCGAAAGCCTCGCAACGATCGGTCACCCCGTCGATTACCCCCGGGGTAAGCGATCGCCGGGGATGTCCTCGGCTCGCAGCAAGGGGGTGCCCGCGGTCTCCCGCAGCGAGAAGGCGGCGACCAGGCCGACCACGGCCGCCACCATCAGGTACGGCCCGGGCACCAGCGTGCTGCCGGTGGCCGAGATCAGCACCGTCATCAGGTACGGCACGGTCCCGGCGAACAACGCGGCGGTCACGTTGTACGCGATGGACAGACCGCCCTGGCGGGTCCTGGTCGGGAAGATCTCGGCCGACCACACCGCGTACGTGCCCAGGATCGCCGACAGCACCACACCGAGCGCGAGCCCGCCGATCCACGTGCCGACCACGCCCGTGCGCATCAGCAGGTAGGCCGGGACCGCGAGCACGAACAACGCGAGGCCCGCGCCGATCAGCACCGGCCGCCTGCCGACGCGGTCGGACAGCCGCCCGAACGCCGGGACGAAGACCAGCCCGACCAACGAGATGACCGTGGACAGCAACGCGGCGTTTCCGGCGGAGTGACCGAGGTAGTCGGTCTGGTAGGTGACCAGGTAGGTGAGCACGGCGTAGAACGGCACGTGCATCATGGTCATCAGCCCGGCCGCCTGGAACAGCTGCTTCTTGTTGTGCCGGAACAGTTCCCGCACCGGGCTGCGGGGCACGTTGTCGGTGGCCTCCAGCGCGCGGTACTCCGGCGTGTCCTCGATCTTGTTGCGGATGACGAAGCCGACGATGCCCAGCGGCGCGGCGATGAGGAACGGGATGCGCCAGCCCCACGAGCTGAGCTGCTCCTCGGTCAAGCCAACCGACAGCAGGAAGAACACGAACGAACCGGCCAGGAAGCCCAGCAGGGAACCGACTTCGAGCCAGCTGACCCCGAACCCGCGGCGGCGGCGCGGCGCGTACTCGGCGAGGAAGCTCGCCGCGCTGCCGAACTCACCACCCGCCGCGAACCCCTGCAGCAGCCGCAGGAAGACCAGCAGCAGCGGGGCCGCGATCCCGATCTGCGAGTACCCTGGCAGCAACCCGATCACCAGCGTGGCACCGGTCATCATGAAGATGACGATCGACAGCGTGCGCTTGCGCCCGATCCGGTCCCCGAGCGGGCCGAACACCAGTGCGCCGACCGGCCGGATCCCGAACGACACGGCGAAGACGCCGAACACCGCGAGCAGCCCGGCGGTGGCGTCACCGTCCGGGAAGAACACCGTCGCGATGGTGCTCGCGAGGTACGCGTACGCGGCCCAGTCGAACCAGTGCACAAAAACACCGACCGCGCCGGCGGTGATGCTCCGGCGCAACGTCCGGGGATCGACTTCCGTCTCGGGGAACTCCCCGGCGGGAGCGGAGTCAGTGGCGGTCATGATGGCCTCCTCGGGCCGTGGGACGTCGTTGTCCTCGCGGAAGGGGTCAGCGGGCGCGGTCCACGCCGGTCCACGCCAGCGCGATCGCCCCGTCGAGCAGGGCCCGCTGGGCGGTGCCGCCGACGCAGTGCGCGGCGAACTCGCGCTGGTGGTTGAGCGCCGGCAGCGACCCGATGCCGATGTAGGGGTGGATGGCGGGCACGACCTTGGAGACGTTGCCCATGTCGGTGGAGGCGCGGTTCATCCGGGACGCGGTGGCGTCCCGGCCGAACTCGCGGCCGAGTTCGACGGCGTTGGCGCGGTAGGCCGCCAGTGCCGTCTCGTCCGCGCGGAACTCCGCGTACGGCTTGCTCTCCGGTTCCACGGTCAGCTCGCAGCCGGTGGCCAGCGCCCCGGCTTCGAAGGCACGCATCACCCGCGGTTCCAGCTCGGCCAGTTCCGCGAGGGTTTCCGCACGCACGTACCAGCGGCCCGTGGCGTGCTCGGGGATCGCGTTGGGTGCGTCACCCGCGTGCGTCACGACGCCGTGCACCCGCGCCGACGCGGGGATGTGCTGGCGCAGCAGGCCGATGGCGACCTGGGCGACGGTGAACGCGTCGGCGGCGTTGACCCCGGCTTCGGGGTAGGCGGCCGCGTGCGCGGACTTGCCGGTGTAGGAGATCTTCGAGTGGCTGACCGCGAACGGCCGCGCTTCGGCCACGTCCACCGGGGCCGGGTGCACCATCATCGCGAGGTCCACCCCGGTGAACGCACCGCGGTCGAGCAGTTCGATCTTGCCGCCGCCGCCTTCCTCCGCCGGGGTGCCGTAGACCTCGACGGTCACCCCGGCGTCGTCGGCGACCGCGGCCAGCCCCAGCGCTGCGCCGATGGAACTGGCCGCGATCAGATTGTGGCCGCAGGCGTGACCGAGCCCGGGCAGCGCGTCGTACTCGGCGCACACCGCGATCCGCGTCGGCCCGGAACCGAAGCTCGCGTGGAACGCCGTGTCCAGGCCGAGGTGGTTCGAGGTGACGGCGAACCCGGCGCGGTCGAGCAGGTCCGGTACTGCCGCGGCGGCGCGGTGTTCCTCCCACGCGGTCTCCGGATCGGCGTGCAGCCGTTCGGACAACGCGATCAGCTCGTCGGCGTGCCGGTCGATCACGGCACGGGCGGCGGCCTTCACTCGTCCCCCGGCACGCCGTAGGACGGCGCCGACGCGGGGTCGAGCCCACGGGCGACGTAGGTGTCCCGCTGCGGCAGCCACACGTCGAGCAGTTCGGCGAGCCGGTCGATCGGGTCGTCCGCCCAGTCCACCCGGAGGTCGGTGACCGGCCAGTCCACATCGGACACCACGACGAGCCCGGCGGAGTGGACCGGCCCCTCCTCGCCGCCCGCGTCGAGCCCGGCGCGCATGGCGGCGACGAGCCGTTGCTCCAGTTCGCCGGTGGCGGTGGTGAAGGCGTCCACAATGGCCTGGGGAAGGTGCTCGCCCGCCAGCATGTTGCCCGCGACGACCACGCCGTCCGCGGTCGCCGACGCGTGCTTGCCCAGCGTCCCCGCGCCGCTGTAGGCGAAACCGGGGCCGGTCGCGCCGAGCACGGTGAGCTGCCGGTACTCGATGTGGTCCGCGGCGGCGGTGACCTCGGCGAGCGCGCGTTCGGGATCGCCGTGCGCACCGAGCCGGTCGAGCAGGCGACCGCCGAGGCGCGGGTCGGTGACGTTCTGCGAGGCCGCGGCGCCGACGCCCGGCCGCAGGTGCGCGACGCGGGCGACCACCGCGGGGCTCGACGAGCTGGCCGCGATGCCGAAGCGGGTGGTACCGCCCTCGACCGCACGGGCCACGATCGAAAAGGTCACTTCTCCTCCTCCGGGATCACGGCGATGGCGTCGATCTCGCACAGCCACTCCGGCCGCGCGAGCGCCGAGACCACCACGCCGGTCGAGATCGGGTGCACACCCTTGGTCCAGCGCCCGACCACTCGGTAGACCTCCTCGCGGTAGCGCGGGTCGATCAGGTAGATGGTGAGCTTGACCAGGTGCTCCATCCTGCTGCCCGCCTCCGTCAGCAGCAGCTCGATGTTCGCCATCGCCCGCTCGGCCTGCGCGGCGGCGTCGCCGATGCCGACCGACTCGCTGGTGTCGAGGTCCTGCCCGATCTGGCCGCGGACGTAGACCGTGCCGTTGGCCACCACGGCCTGGCAGAGGTCGTTGTCCAGGTTCTGCTCGGGATAGGTGTCCCGGGTGTTGAACGGGCGGATGCGGCGGTGGACAGTCACGGCGTGGCCTTCCCTGACGTGGGCTTCCGGCGGTTCGCCCCAGCCTGAACTCGGCCCGAGCCTCTGTCCAACAGATGTTTCAGTACCAATGAATCGAAAAAACTGATGCAACCTTGCATCGGAAAATCAGATCTTGTGTGCCGGAAACATCTGTTGGACACGAGCAAAACCGGCGGTGAGGATCCGGAGGACAAGCACCGAGGCGCAAGGGAGGCCGGATGTCGAGCCGAGAGGTGGAGGCCGCGGGAGCCGTGGGGGCCGTGGAAGCTGTGGCGGCCGTGGAAGCCGTGGAGGCTGTCGTGGTCGGCGGGGGCCAGGCCGGGCTGGCGATGAGCGAGCACCTTGGCGAGGCGGGCGTGCCGCACCTGGTCCTCGAACGGCACCGGATCGCCGAGCGCTGGCGGTCCGAGCGGTGGGACTCGCTGGTGGCGAACGGGCCCGCGTGGCACGACCGCTTCCCCGGCCTGGAGTTCGTCGACCTGGACCCCGGCGCGTTCGCGTCGAAGGAGCGGGTCGCGGCCTACTTCGAGGCGTACGCGGAGAAGATCGCCGCGCCGATCCGGACCGGGGTCGAGGTGACCTCGGTCCGCAGGCACGAGGGCCGCCCCGGGTTCCGCGTGGAGACCTCCGACGGCCCCATCGACGCGCGGTACGTCGTCGCTGCGACCGGGCCGTTCCAGCGGCCGGTGATCCCGCCGATCGTGCCCGCCGACGCCGGTCCGGTGCAGCTCCACTCCAGCTCCTACCGCAACCCGGAGCAACTGCCCGAGGGCGCGGTGCTGGTGGTCGGTGCCGGGTCGTCGGGGGTGCAGATCGCCGAGGAACTCCGCCGATCCGGCCGGTCGGTGTACCTCTCCGTTGGCCCCCACGACCGTCCCCCGCGCCGGTACCGCGACCGCGACTTCTGCTGGTGGCTCGGGGTGCTCGGCAAGTGGGACGCGGAAACCCCGCCCGCCGGGGCGGAACACGTCACCATCGCGGTCAGCGGGGCCCGCGGCGGGCACACGGTCGACTTCCGCGACCTCGCCGGCCTCGGCATCACCCTGGTCGGCATGACCAGTTCGCACGACAACGGCACCCTCCGCTTCGCGCCGGACCTCGGCACCAACATCGCCAACGGGGACGCGAACTACCTCGCGCTGCTCGACGAAGCCGACGCCTACGTCACGCGCAACGGCCTGGACCTCCCGGAGGAACCGGCTGCCCGCGCGCTGGGGCCGGACCCCGCGTGCGTGACCGACCCGATCCTCGAACTCGACCTCGACGGCATCGGCTCGATCGTCTGGGCGACCGGGTACGCCGTCAACTACAGCTGGCTCCAAGTCGACGCGCTCGACGAGAACGGCAGGCCGAAGCACCGCCGCGGTATTTCGGCCGAGCCGGGCGTGTACTTCCTCGGCCTGCCCTGGTTGGCGCGCCGTGGTTCGAGCTTCATCTGGGGCGTGTGGCACGACGCCAAGTTCGTCGCCGACCACATCGCCATCCAGCGCGGCTACCTCGCGTAGCGCGCCCGGCACAGCTCCCGGAACTCCTGCGCGCGCCGGGTGAGGCGGGCTCCGCGCATCGACGTGACCACGACGTCGAGCGATGGGACTTCGTCGGTCAGCGTGAGCGCCACCGCCCGCGCGCCCGAGTAGGTGGTCTCGGCGGACGGGCGCTGGTTGAGCAGGGCGAAGCCGTGGCCGTGGGCGACCAGCGCTCGCACGGTCTCGTACCCGGTGGTCCGGTGGCGGACCCGGGGTTCCACGCCCGCGTCGCTGAGGATCGACTGCAGGTACTCGCGGCTGTGCGGCAGGTCGAGCAGCACCATCGGCTCCTCGGCCAGTTCCGCCAGCGACACCTTGCGGTGCTTGCGCTTGGCGAAGCGGTGGTCCTCGGCGACCAGGGCGTACGGCGGTGCCGTGCCCACGACCTCACGGTCGATGTCGTCGTCGAGGTCGTAGCCGTAGAGCAGGGCGAGCTCGGTCTCCCCCGAGCGCAGCGCCGACTTGAGCGCGTGGTGTTCGCCTTCGCGCAGGGACACGTGGACCCGCGTGTGCCGCGCCTCGAACTCCGCCAGCAGGCTCGGCAGCCGGAAGGGCGCGAGTGTGGCGAAGCAGCCGACGGTCAGCGTGCCGACCAGCTCGGTCCCGGACTGCCGGGCGGTCTCGACCAGTTCGGCGCCGTGGGCGAGGAAGTCCAGCACGCGCTTGTAGAACGTCTCACCGGCGGTGGTCAGGCTGAGCCCGCGGGCGTGGTGACGCAGCAGGAACTGCACCCCCATCTCCTTCTCCAGCTGCGCGATCGCGGTCGACACCGCCGACTGCGACACCAGCAGTTCCTTCGACGCGGCGGTCATGCTGAGGTGCCGGGCCGCCGCCTCGAAGTACCGCAGCTGCACGAGGGTGAAGGAGGGCTCGCTCATGGCGACATCCTGCCCTGTGCCCGGAACCCCCGCCGGACTACAGCCAGTCGTCGGGGCGCGGCCAGCTGAACAGGCGCTCGACCTCGGTCCGCGGGCGCGTGGCCGCGTACTGGCCCCGGTAGAACAGCAGCGGTGAGCCGTGGTCCGGGGATTCGGCGCCCAGCGCCCGCACCCGGCCGATCACGACGTAGTGGTCACCGGCCTCGTGCACGGTTTCCACGTCGCAGTCCAACCAGGTCAGTGCACCCTCCAGGACCGGAGAGCCCGACGGGCCGGGGCGCCAGGGCACGGTGGCGAACTTGTCCGCGCCGCGTGCCCCGAACACCGCGCTGAGCTCCTGTTGCTCCTCCGAGAGCACGTTGACCGCGAACGAGCCGCTGCGTTCGATGACCGGCCACGAGCCGGAGGTCTTCGCCGGGCAGAACAACACCAGCGGCGGGTCGAGCGAGAGGGCGGCGAAGGACTGGCAGGCGAACCCGACCGGCGAGCTGCCGTCGTGCCCGGTCACCACCGCGACGCCGGTGCAGAAGTGCCCCAGCACCGCCCGGAAGCGCGCCGCGTCGATCGCCGCCGTCGCGGTCACTGCTGCTGCGCCCCGATCGAGAAGTCGTGACCCCACAAGGAAACCGCCGTGCTCTCGCGAGCCATCCAGTTGTCGTCGTCGACCTGCCTGCCTTCGCAACCGAACTCGATGTCGAAGCCGCCGGGGGTCTTCATGTAGAACGACAGCATCAGGTCGTTGACGTGCCTGCCCAGCGTCGCCGACATCGGCACCTTCCGCCGCAGCGCGCGGTCCAGGCACAGCCCCACGTCGTCGGTGTTCTCCACCTCGACCATCAGGTGCACGATCCCGCTCGGCACCGGCATCGGCAGGAACGCCAGGCTGTGGTGACGCGGGTTGCAGCCGAAGAACCGCAGCCACGCCGGTTCGCCGTCGGCAGGCCTGCCGACGAACTGCGGTGGCAAGCGCATCGAGTCGCGCAGCCGGAACCCCAGCACGTCGCGGTAGAAGGTCAACGCGGCGGCATCGTCGTGAGTGGACAGTACGACGTGGCCGAGGCCCTGCTCCTCGGTGACGAACCGGTGCCCGTACGGGCTCACCACGCGCCGGTGCTGCAACGCGATGCCGTGGAAGACCTCAAGGGTGTTCCCCGACGGGTCGTCGAAGGTGATCATCTCCACCACGTGCCGGTCGGCCAGCTGCTCGGCGGTGCCCTCCTTGAACGGCACCTCGTGCGCGGCCAGGCTCTGGCGGACCTCCTCCAGTTCGGCGGCGTTGGCCACCTCCCAGCCGGCCTGCGCGAGCCGGTCGGTCTCCCCCGGCACGATCACCAGCCGTGCCGGGAAGTCGTCCATCCGCAGGTAGAGGGCGTCGGGATTGGTGCCCTTGCCCTCGACCATGCCGAGCACCTTGAGCCCGTACTCGCGCCAGGCCGCCAGATCGGTGGCCTCGATGCGCAGATATCCCAGCGACCGGATGCCCATTTACCCCACACCTCCACCGAGGAATTCGATGGCGAGCCGGTTGAACTCGTCGAACTTCTCCAGCTGCGCCCAGTGCCCGCAGCGGCCGAACACGTGCAGCTGCGCGCGCGGAATGTTCTTCAACGCCACCAAAGCGCCGTCGAGCGGGTTCACCCGGTCCTCGCGGCCCCAGATCAACAGCACCCGCTGGCGCAGGCGGTGGACGTCACGCCACAGCATGCCCTGCTCGTAGCTGTCCGGCCGCATGAACGACGCGCCCATCGCGCGCATCGCCGCCAGCGACTCGGGTGCGCTCGCCAGCGCGAACCGCTCGTCGATCAGCTCATCGGTGATCAGCGACTGGTCGAACACCATCACCCGGAGAAAGGCTTCCATGTTCTCGCGGGTGGGTTTCGCGCCGAACGCGGCGAGCTTGCCGACGCCCTCGGTCGGGTCCGGCGCGAACAGGTTCACGCTCAGCCCGCCCGGCCCCATCAGCACCAGCCTGCCCGCGCGTCCATTGTGGTCCAAGGCCAGCCGGACCGCGGCGCCACCGCCGAGCGAGTTGCCCACCAGGTGCGCGCGCTCGATGCCGAGCTCGTCCATCAGCGCGACCACGGCGTCGGCGCTGTGCTTGAAGTACTGCGGGTGCTCGGTCGGCTTGTCCGACCGGCCGAAGCCCGGCTGGTCCACCGCGATGGTCCGGAACGCCTTGCCGAACACCGGCAGGTTGCGGCCGAAGTTGCTCCACGCCGAGGCACCCGGCCCGCCACCGTGCAGCAGGATCACCGTTTCCTCGTGCTCGGCCCCGGTTTCGTGGTAGTGCAGCCGGAGTTCCGGCGTCACCTGGGCGTACTGGCCTTCGGTCACCGTCACACCATCCCGTTTTCCACCGGGAGCCCGAACTCGCCGGTGCCGAACATCGTGTAGGCGCGCTCGGGGTCGTTCGCCGCGTGCACCCGGCCCGCGTGCGCGTCCCGCCAGAACCGCTGGATCGGCGTACCGGTCTGCAACGCGCGGCCACCGGAGTTCTCGAAGAGCCGGTCGATCGCGGAGATCGCGCGCTCGGTGCCGCGCACCTGGTCGCGGCGGACCCGCAGCCGGGTGGCGAACGGGAGCTTCTCCCCGGCGACCGCGAGCTGGTACAGCTCGTCGATGTTGTGCGTCAGCTGCAGCCAGGCCGCGTCGATCTCGCTGGCCGCCTCGGCGATCCGCACCTTGGCGAACGGGTCCTCTTTGGACTGTTCACCGGCGTAGGCGGCGCGCACCCGCTTGCGCTGGAACTCCACGTGCGCGTCGTAGGCGCCCTGCGCCATGCCGATGATCGGCGCGGTGATGGTGGACGGGTGCACCGAACCGTAGGGCAGCCGGTACAGCGGCCCGGGGTTGACCGCCTGGCCGGGGGTCCGGCACTTCGAGGTGGCCATGAAGCTGAGCGCCCGGTGCGCCGGGACGAACACGTCGTCGACGATGATGTCGTTGCTCCCGGTACCCCGCAGGCCCACGGTGTCCCAGACGTCTTCGATGGTGTAGTCGGCGATCGGCAGCAGGTAGGTGCAGAAGTCGACCGGCTTGCCGTCGGCGTCGAAGGCGGGCGCGCCCAGCAGCACCCAGGTGGCGTGGTCGCAGCCGGAGGAGAAGCTCCACCGCCCGCTCAGCCGGTAGCCCCCGTCAACCACCTTCGCCTTGCCCATCGGGGCGTAGGAGGAGGACAGCCGGACCTCGTGGTCGTGCGCCCACACGTCCTCCTGCGCCTGGGCGTCGAACAACGCCAGGTGCCAGGGGTGCACACCGAGGATGGAGGCCACCCAGCCGGTGGACCCGCAGGCGCTGGCGATGAGCTTCACCGCGGTGTAGAAGGAAACCGGGTCGGCTTCGTAACCACCGTACGGCTTGGGCTGCAGCAGCTTGAAGAAACCGGTCTCCTGCAACGCCTTGATCGACTCTTCGGGAATGCGGCGGGCGTCCTCGGTCTCCTGTGCGCGTTCCCGCAGCACGGGAAGCAGCTCGGAAACCCCGGCCAGCACACCGCCGACACTCGACTCTGTCATAGCGCCAAGACTAGAACACGTTCTCGTTTTTGTCGAGTTCCCGCAGCGTCCGCCCACTGTGGTTCCCAGCACGGCGGCCGGAGAACACGCAGTCCGCCAGCGAGAGCCCGCTGACGTAGGAACGAGAACAGATTCCTACCGCGGTCCGGCCCGCGGCGTACAGGCCGGGGATCGGGCGCCGGTCGCCGCCGAGCACCAGTCCGCTGTCCTCGTCCACCACCAGCCCGCCGAGGGTGAGCATCGGGCACGGGAAGGCCAGACTCGGCCGGATCGACACGTCGACCAGCGAGTACGGCGGCTGCCCGAGCCGGTGCGCGAAGTCGGCCGGCTTGCCCGTCGGATCGGGTATCGCGGCCGCGGCGGCCACCGTTTCGGCCAGCCCGTCCGGATCGATCCCGGCCCGGCACGCGACCTCGGCGAGCGAGCCACCGGTCACCCGCCCGCGCTTGAGCAGGTAGAGCGTCTGCAGCCGCTGGAACCACTGGACGTCACCCTGCGCGCGTGCCCGCCGGATCAGCTCTTCGTCCAGCAGCAGCCAGCCCTTGCCGCCGTGGCGGGTGATCAGCTCCTCCCCCACCGCCGCGCCGTACCGTGACTCGTCGATGACCCGCTGCCCGCGCTCGTTGACCAGCAGTCCGCCGAGGAACGCGCTCGGCGGGGTCAGGAAGCGCCACGCCGAGACGCGCCCCAGTTCGGCGGTCGCGCCCCCGGCCGACCGGCCCAGCTCGATGCCCGAACCGTCGTCACCCGCGGTGCCGAGTTGCAGGCCGCCCCGGTAGGCGGGCGCGTGCTCGCGCACCCAGTCGCGGTTGGCGATGAAGCCACCCGCGGTGAGGATCACGCTGCGTGCGGAGATCTCGATCTCGCGCGCGAACCGACTTTCGATCGCGTTCACCCGGCGGTTCAGCAGTTTCCGCAGCGCGGGCACATAGATCCCGGGTTTCGCGGACCACTGGCCGAGCACCCGGTGGAGCGCCCTCGCCCAGCCGGGCGCGTCACGCAGGGTCGTCGCGATCAGCCCGGTCACCGTGCCGTCGGCCGACTGGAGCACGCGCTGGACGCGGGTCTGCGGCAGCACCTCCGCACGCCTGCGCACCGCCGCCGCGAGCGGCTTGAACAGGGCTTTTCCGGAGGTCCCGCGTCCTCGCGCGCGATGTCCGCGCGGCGCGGGCGCGGCGACGTCGCGGAACGCGCCGGAGGCCTCGCTGCCCGAGTAGTAGAGGTAGTGCTTGTTGCCCGGGTACGAGGTCTTCTGCGGGCACAAGCTGCCTTCGAACGGCACGCCGTGACCCTCCAGCCAGCGGATCATCTCCACGCTGCCCTCGCAGAAAGCACGCAGGGTCCGCTCGCTCACCACGTCCCCGGCCTCCAGCCGGAGGTAGGCGTACATGGCGTCCACCGAATCGGTGACCCCGGCGTCCCGCTGCTGCGCGGTGCCACCACCCGCGTAGACCACGCCGCCGCTGATGGCGGTCGCGCCGCCGCCCTGGAAGCGGTCGAGCACCAGCACGTCGGCACCGGCTTCGGCGGCCGACAGCGCGGCGCAGGCGCCCGCGGCTCCGAATCCCACCACCACGACATCGGTTTGCAGAGGTCCGGTCACCCTCGGCAGCCTAGAACTGAAACACGTTCTCGTCTATGGTGACCGATAGTGCAGCCACCAGCTGTCTGCATTTCTATAACGCGTTCCAGTAACACGGGAGGCTCGAATGCCCGACGAGTTCGACGTCGTGGTGGTCGGCAGCGGTGCCGCCGGCATGACCGCCGCACTCGCCGCGGCCCGGCACGGACTGAGCGTGGTGGTGCTGGAGAAGGCCGCCAAGTACGGCGGTTCCACCGCCCGGTCCGGTGGTGGGGTGTGGATCCCCGGCAACGAGGCGCTGCGCGCGGCCGGGATCGACGAACCCCCCGAGCCGGCGCGCGACTACCTCGAAGCCATCGTCGGGGACGTGGTGCCCGCCGAGCGGCGGAACACCTACCTGGACCGCGGTCCCGAGGTGATCGAGTTCCTGCACCGCGAGACACCGCTGCGGTTGTGCTGGGTGCCGGGGTACTCCGACTACCACCCGGAAGCCCCGGGTGGCCGGCCCGGCGGGCGGTCCGCCGAGCCGAAACCGCTGGACGCCAGGGTGCTGGGGGACGAGCTCAAGAACCTCGAACCGCCGTACAGCGCCCCGCCCGCCGGTGTGCCGCTGATGCAGGCCGACTACCGCTGGTTGAGCCTGCTCGCCCGGCACCCGCGCGGCCTGCTGCGCGTGTTCCGCCTCGGTGCGCGCTGGCTGGCGGGAAGGCTGACCGGCAAGCGCCAGCTCGCCATGGGCCAGGCGCTCTCCGCCGGGTTGCGCGCCGGACTGCTGCGCGCCGACGTGCCGGTCCGGCTCGACACCCCGCTGGTGGACCTGTGCACCGAGGGCGATCGCGTGACCGGCGTGGTGGTCGGTGGCGGCACCGAGATCCGGGCCAGGCTCGGCGTGGTGCTGGCGTGCGGCGGGTTCGAGCGCAACGCCGAGATGCGGGCCAAGTACCAGCGCGCGCCGATCGGTACCGAGTGGACGGTCGGCGCCGAGGCGAACACCGGTGACGGCATTCTCGCCGGCCTCAAACTGGGCGCCACCACGGAGCTGATGGACGACGCGTGGTGGGGCCCGTCCATCCCGCTCACCGGCGGGCCGTGGTTCGCCCTCGCCGAGCGCTCCCGGCCGGGCTGCCTGCTGGTCAACGAGCGCGGTGAACGGTTCGTCAACGAATCCGCGCCCTACGTCGAAGCCGTGCACGCGATGTACGGCGGTGAGCACGGCCAGGGCGAGGGCCCCGGCGAGAACGTGCCCTGCTGGCTGATCTTCGACCAGCGCAACCGCAACCGGTACATGTTCACCGGGCTCGGCCCGCGCCAGCCGCTGCCCGGCCGCTGGTACAAGGCGGGTATCGCGGCGAAGGCCGCCACCCTGCGCGAACTGGCCGAAGCGACCGGGCTGCCCGCCGACCGCCTCGAAGCCACCGTGGCCCGGTTCAACGGTTTCGCCCGCGACGGCGTGGACCAGGACTTCGGCCGTGGCAAGAGCGCCTACGACCACTACTACGGCGACCCGCTCAACAAGCCCAACCCGAGCCTCGGCCCGGTGGACAAGGCGCCGTACTACGCGGTGCGCGTGGTGCCCGGCGACCTGGGCACCAAGGGCGGGCTGCTGACCGACACCCGCGCCAGGGTGCTGCGCGCGGACGGCTCGGTGATCGACGGGCTGTACGCGGCGGGCAACACCAGCGCCGCGGTGATGGGCCACACCTACGCGGGGCCCGGCGCGACCATCGGGCCGGCGATGGTCTTCGGCTACCTTGCGGCCGAGGACCTCGCGGCCAAGAATCGAACCGGAGGTACGCGATGACCGAGAGCTTTCGCACGATCGACGCCGGGACCCCGCCGAGCCGGTTCGCCAGGGGCTGGCACTGCCTCGGCCTCGCCGAGACCTTCCGCGACGGGAAACCCCACGCCATCAACGCCTTCGGCACCAAGCTGGTGGTGTTCCAGTCCAGCGACGGCAAGCTGAACGTGCTCGACGGCTACTGCAGGCACATGGGCGGCGACCTGACCCAGGGCACGGTCAAGGGCGACCAGATCGCCTGCCCGTTCCACGACTGGCGCTGGGGCGGCGACGGGAAGTGCAAGTCGATCCCCTACGCCAAAAGGGTTCCGCTGCGGGCGCGCACCCGGTCGTGGACCACGGTCGAGGAGAACAAGCAGCTGTTCGTCTGGCACGACCCGGAGGGCAACCCGCCGCCGCCGGAGCTGGCGATCCCGCGCATCGACGGCATCTTCAGCGGCGAGTGGAGCAACTGGACCTGGGACTCGGTGCTGATCGAGAACTCCAACTGCCGCGAGATCATCGACAACATGGTCGACATGGCCCACTTCTTCTACATCCACTACGCGTTCCCGACCTACTTCAAGAACGTGTTCGAAGGCCACATCGCCACCCAGTACCTGAACACCAAGGGCCGCCCGGACATGGGCATGGCCTCGAACTACGGCGGCGAGGAGAACCTGCTCCGCTCGGAGGCCTCCTACTACGGCCCGTCCTACATGATCAACACGCTGCTCAACACCTACAAGGGCTTCGAGATCGAGAACGTGCTGATCAACTGCCACTACCCGGTCTCGGAGAACTCCTTCGTGCTGCAGTGGGGCGTCAGCGTGAAGAAGCTGCCCGGGGTCAGCGACGAGCAGGCGGACAAGATCGCCGGCAAGTTCGCCAAGAGCATCGGCGTCGGTTTCCTGCAGGACGTGGAGATCTGGCGGAACAAGTCGCGCATCGACAACCCGCTGCTGTGCGAAGAGGACGGTCCGGTCTACCAGCTCCGCCGGTGGTACGAGCAGTTCTACGTGGACGTCGCCGACGTCACCCCGGAGATGACCCAGCGGTTCGAGTTCGAAGTGGACACCACAAGGGCCAACGAGGTGTGGGCGGTGGAGGTACAGGAGAACCTGGCCAGGCAGGCCGCCGAGGCGGAGGTCTGAGGTGGCCCCGCCCTACACGGCCTTCGGTTCGCCGGTCGCCTCCGCCGAAGAGACCAGGGAGTTCCTCAGCGGCGGGCTGGCGCCGGTCGGTTGCCGGACCTGCGCGGTCCGGGTGCTGGTGAAGAAGAACAGCCCCAAGCACACCAGCATCCAGTGGACCACGGACAGCTCGGCGTGCCCGGTGTACGCGGCCTCGGACCGGCCCGCCGCGCTCCAGGACACCTGCGCGGAACTCCAGCGCAGCATCGACGAGGACGTCCGGGCCGGCGCGCTGGGAGTGGCCGGTGAGTGAGGTCCGGCGCCTGCGGGTGGCGGACGTGATCGCCGAGACCGCCGAGGCGCATTCGCTGGTGTTCGAATCGGCCCCCGGCATGGACTACCGGCCCGGCCAGTTCCTCACCCTGCGCGTGCCCAGCGACCGCTGCGGTTCGGTGGCGCGCTGCTACTCACTGTCCAGTTCACCGCACACCGGTGATCCGCTGACGGTCACGGTGAAGCGCACCGGGTACGCGTCGAACTGGATCTGCGACAACGTCCGGCCGGGCGCGGAGATCGAGGTGCTGCCGCCATCGGGCCTGTTCAGCCCGCCGGACCTGGACGCCGACCTGCTGCTGTTCGCCGCGGGCAGCGGCATCACCCCGGTGATGTCCATCGTGAAGTCCGTGCTGGCCAAGGGAACCGGCAGGCTGCTGCTGGTGTACGCCAACCGCGACGAGCAGTCGGTGATCTTCGCGCGGGAGCTGCGCGAGCTGTCCGCCGCCATGCCGGACCGGCTCACCGTGGTGCACTGGCTCGAATCCGTGCAGGGCCTGCCGTCGGTGGAACAGCTGCAGGCGCTGGCCGCGCCCTTCCCCGGCCGTCCCGCGTTCCTCTGTGGACCGAAGCCGTTCATGGAGGCCGCGCAGACCGGGCTGAAGGCGCTGGGCTGGGACCGCAAGCTGATCCACGTCGAGAAGTTCCTGTCCTTGGACGGCAACCCGTTCGAGGAGGTGGCCGAGGAGCTCGCCGAACCGTCGGACGAGCCGGACGCCACGGTGCACGTCGACCTCGACGGCGAGCAGCGGTCCCTGGCCTGGCCACGGGAACGCAAGCTGCTCGACCTGCTGCTGGACGCCGGGCTCGACGCGCCCTACTCCTGCCGTGCCGGGCAGTGCAGCGCGTGCGCCTGCCGCCTGGTCTCGGGCAAGGTGAAGATGCTCAACAACGAAGTACTCGATTCCGACGACCTCGACGAGGGCATCGTACTGGCGTGCCAGTCGGTTCCGCTCACGGATGAGGTTTCGGTCAGCTACCAATAGTAGTTCGGGGGTCCGGGGGTCGTCCCCCGAGCAGACAACAGAGAGTGGTGCGCATGCCCATCGACCCGGCTGTCGCGATCGGCGCGGAACTCGGCGAGGAGCAGTTCTCCTGGACCGCCTCCGACGTCCAGCTCTACCACCTCGCGCTCGGCGCGGGCGCCGACCCGGCCGACCCGCGTGAACTGCGGTACGTGCTGGAGGACGACCTCCGGGTGCTGCCCACCTTCGCCACCGTAGCCGCCTCCTTCCACTGGACCGAGCCGCCGACGGTGGTCTTCCCCGGGGTGTCGATCGATCTGACCAAGGTGGTGCACGGCACCCAGGAGGTGATCGCGCACCGGCCGCTGCCAGTGGCGGGCAAGGCCACCTCGCGGACGAAGGTGGTCGACGTGCTGGACAAGGGCAAGGCCGCGGTGATCCTCCGCGAGACGGTCACCCTGGACGAGCGCGGCAGTCCGTTGTGGACGGCCCGGTCGAGCATCTTCGCCAAGGGCGAGGGCGGGTTCGGCGGGCACCGGGGCAGCACGGAGAAGGTCCTGGCCCCGGAGCGCGAGCCGGATCTCGTTGTCGACACGGCGACACTGCCGCAGCAGGCGCTGCTGTACCGGCTGTGCGGAGACCGCAACCCGTTGCACGCCGACCCGGCGTTCGCCGCCCGTGCCGGGTTCGACCGGCCGATCCTGCACGGCCTGTGCACCTACGGGATCGTGGCGAAGGTGGTCACCGACGCCGTGCTCGACGGCGACCCGGCGGCCGTCGGCTCGTGGTCGGCGAAGTTCGCCGGGGTGGTGTTCCCCGGCGAAACCCTGCGCACCTCGATCTGGCGTGAGGACGGCCGGTTCGTCGTGGTGGCCACGGTTCCCGAACGGGACGACGCGGTGGTGCTGTCGGAAGGCGCGCTGAGCGCTACGACGTGAGCACGAGGGCGCTGGTCGGCACGCCGGTGCCCGCCGTGACCAGCACTCGCTCGGCGCCGTCGACCTGGTTGACCGCGGTGCCGCGCAGCTGGCGCACGCCCTCGGCGATGCCGTTCATCCCGTGGATGTAGGCCTCGCCGAGCTGCCCGCCGTGCGGGTTGAGCGGGAGCGAGCCGTCCAGTTCCAGGTTGCCGTCGGCGATGAAGTCCTTCGCCTCGCCCCGGCCGCAGAAACCCAGCTGCTCCAACTGCATCAGCACGTACGGGGTGAAGTGGTCGTAGAGCACCCCGACGTCCATTTCGGACGGTGAGAGCCCGGACTGGGCCCACAGCTGCCGCGCCACCACGCCCATCTCCGGCAGGGCGGCGAGGTCGTCGCGGTAGTAGCTGGTCATCACGTACTGGCCGGTCCCGCTGCCCTGGGCCGCCGCGGCGATCAACGCGGGCTTGTGCGGCAGGTCGCGGGCGCGCTCGGCGCTGGTGATCACCAGTGCTACTCCGCCGTCGCTCTCCTGGCAGCAGTCGAGCAACCGCAGCGGTTCGGCGATCCAGCGGGACGACTGGTGCTGTTCCAGGGTGATCGGCTTGCCGTGGAACCAGGCGTGCGGATTGGTCGCCGCGTGCTTGCGGTCCACCACCGCCACCCGGCCGAAGTCCTCGCTGGTGGCGCCGTACTCGTGCTGGTAGCGCCTGGCCAGCATGGCCACCGTGGCGGCGGGCGTGGCGATGCCCATCGGGTAGTGGAAGCTGTTGTCCACCCCGGACGAGTTCACCTGCTGCGCGGCTCCCGCGGACACCTGGCCGAAGCGGTGCCCCGAGCGCTCGTTGAACGCGCGGTAGGCCACCACGACCTCGGCCACCCCGGACGCCACGGCCAGTGCCGCCTGCTGCACGGTCGCCGCCGCGGCACCACCGCCGTAGTGGATCCGGCTGAAGAAGGTCAGCTCGCCGATGCCCAGCTCCCTGGCCACCGAGATCTCGCTGTTGGCGTCCATGGTGAAGCTGACCAGACCATCCACATCGGACAGCTGAAGCCCGGCGTCGGCGACCGCGGCGCGCACGCATTCGGCCGCCAGCCGCAGTTCGCTGCGGCCGGAGTCCTTGGAGAACTCGGTGGCGCCGATCCCGGCGATGGCGGTGGTGCGCGAGAACGTCATGCCCTCTCCCCTGGTAGCACGACCCGCACGGTGCCGCTGAGGTGGTCGCCCAGCGCCCCGCGGCCGGTCACCTCGACGACCACCTCGTCACCGTCCCGTTCGGCCACCCGGCCGGAGAGCACGAGCGTGTCGTAGGCGTAGCACGGCACCCCGAGGCGGATGCTGATCGAGCGGATCAGCGCCTCCGGCCCGGCCCACTCGGAGACGAACCGCTGCACGAGTCCGTTGTCGGTGAGGATGTTGATGAAGATGTCCTGGGAGCCGCGGGTGATCGCCGCGTCCCGGTCGTGGTGCACGTCCTGGAAGTCGCGGGTGGCGATGGCCGTGCTGATCACGAAGGTCGGGGTGAGCTCGATCTTCAGCTCGGGCAGCTCGGTGCCCACCACGGCGGTCACCGGGCCACCCGCCAGGCGGGCAGGGTGAGCTCGTCGTCGATCCGGAGGAACGCCGCCTCGACCGCCAGTCCGATGTGGACTTCCTCGGGCTTCGCCTCCAGCAGTTCCCCGAGCACCCGCACGCCTTCCTCCAGTTCGACGAGCGCGACCACGAACGGCAGCTCCTTGCCCGGCACGGGCGGGTGGTGGTGCACCACGTAGCTGTAGACCGTGCCGCGACCGCAGGCGACCACGTAGTCCGGTACGGCGTCCAGGTCGCCGTCCGGCGGCATCGGGCCCGGCGGGTGGCGAAGCACGTCACCCCAGCGCTGGATGCGCAGTTCCCCGGCCTTGGTGCCCTCCCAGAAGAACTCGGTGTCCTGGCTGATCACCGGCCGCAGCACGGCGGCCCCCGGCGCGTCGACCACCTTCGGCCGCGGCTGCTCGCGCGGGCGGAACTTGAGCACGCGGAACACCATGTCCGCCACCAGTTCCTCGCCCACGTACCAGTTCGTCCTGGTGGTGACGAACCAGCCTTCGCCGAGCGCGGTCTTCTTCGGCCCCTTGACCCCTTCGAGCAGCGTGGTGGCCGAGACGTGCTCACCGGGGCGCAGGTAGCGGTGGTAGGTCTGGTCGGAGTTGGTGGCCACCACCGAGGTGAACCCCGCCTCGTCCAAAATGGACATCATCGCGCCGAGCGGGTCGTCGCTGGCGCGCTTGCCGTGCAGGCCGCCCATCGTCCACGCCTGCGCCATCGCCGGTGGTGCCACGATCCCGCCGTGCACGGACTTCGCGGCGAACTCCTCGTCCACGTACACCGGGTTCGTGTCGCCGATGGCTTCGACCCAGTTGTTCACCATGCCCTGGTTCACCGGGTCGCGGGCGAACCGCCGGGCGGATTCGCCACCCGCCGCGATGCGCTCGGCCGCCGCCTCGATCTCCACACTCGCTCCCGTCATCGCGGCACCCTCGGCAACCCCAGTCCGGCGGTGGCGATCAGCTCGCGCTGGACCTCGTTGACCCCGCCGCCGAAGGTCAGCACCAGGTTGCGCTTGGCCAGCCGGTCGAGCAGTTCGGCCAGTTCGGCGGTCTCCGGATCGGCGAGGTCCCCGTGCCGCCCGACCACCTCCTCGCACAGCCTGCCGATCCGCTGCACCCGCTCCGAGCCGAGCACCTTGGTCGCCGAGGCGTCCGCGATGTCCACACCGGACGGTTTGGCCACCGAGGCCACCTGCCAGTTGAGCAGTTCGTTCACCCTGGTCACCGCGCGCGTCTCGGCCAGCACGGCCCGCACGTCGGGCAGGTCCAGCAGCGAGTTCGCCGCCGCCCACGCCCGCACGCGGTCGTACAGGCCGCCGATGCGCCCGGCCGGGCCGAGCATCACGCGCTCGTGGTTGAGCTGCGTGGTGATCAGCCGCCAGCCCCGGTTCTCCTCGCCCACCAGCCGGTTCACCGGCACGCGCACGTCGGAGAAGTAGGTGGCGTTGGTGTGGTGGGCACCGTCACAGGTGATGATCGGCGTCCAGCTGTAGCCGGGATCGGTGGTGTCCACGATCAGGATCGAGATGCCCTTGTGCTTGGGCGCGTCCGGATCGGTGCGCACGGCGAGCCAGACGTAGTCGGCGTCGTGGCCGCCGGTGGTGAAGATCTTCTGGCCGTTGACCACGTACTCGTCACCGTCGCGGACCGCGGTGGTGCGCAACGAGGCGAGGTCGGTGCCCGCCTCCGGTTCGGTGTAGCCGATCGCGAAGTGCAGTTCGCCGTCGAGGATCTTCGGCAGGAAGAACTCCTTCTGCTCGTCGGTGCCGAACGCCTGCAGGGTGGGGCCGACGGTCTGGAGCGTCACCGAAGGCAGCTGCACTTCGGCGCGCGCCGCCTCGTCGGCGAAGATGTGCTGCTCCAGCTCGCCGAAGCCGCGGCCGCCGTACTCCTTCGGCCAGCCGACGCCGAGCCAGCGGTCGCGGCCCATGCGCCGCACGATCTCCCGGAACACCTTGCCGTGGCGCTCGCGCACCATCGCCCGGCGTTCCTCCGGTGAGACCAGGCCGGCGAAGTACGCCCGCAGTTCGTCGCGGAGCTGCTGTTGTTCCGCGGTGAGTTCGAGGTGCATCAGGCCCTCCCCGCCAGCTCGCCGAGCCGGTGTGCGTGGCCGCCGAGGAACCGCACGAGATCCTTGGCGGCGGCCGAATAGCGGTGCATCGGATAGCTCGTGTCCACGCCGAGGCCGCCGTGGAGGTGGTGGCAGATGCCCATGGCCAGCGGCACCTGCTCGGTGGCCCAGTACGCGGCGACGTCGAGTTCCTCGTCGGCGTCGCGGCCGGTCGCCAGCCGCCAGATCGCCGAGGTGGTGCTCAGGTGCACGGTCCGCGAAGCGATGTAGACGTCGGCGATCTGCTGGGCGACGGCTTGGAAGGCGGCCAGCGGCCTGCCGAACTGCACCCGCTCCCCGATGTGCTGGGTGGTCAGCTCCAGCGCGCCGGCGAGCAGGCCGTCGAGCGTGGCGAGCGTGCCGGCGATGGCGAACCGGTGCACGCCGTCGAGCGTGCCGCCGAGCAGGTTCCGTTCGTCCAGCGGGACTTCCGCGAAGGTCAGCCGGTGCTCGGGGGTGCCACCGGAGTGGTACGACTCCTCGACGGTCACCCCGGGTGCCTTCGGATCCACCAGGAACACGCCGGTGCCGACCGGCAGCGAGGCGGGCACGAGGATCCGCGTGGCTTCGGCGGCGCGGGGTACCGCGGTTTTCATGCCGTTGAGCAGCCAGCCGCCGTTCGCCTGCGACGCCGTGGTCGACGGTCGCGACGGGAACGGTGCCGACGGCTCGTGCAGCGCGGCGGTAAGCACTTCGGTGCCGTCACCCACGCCGGGCAGGAACGCGGCGCGTTGTTCGGGGGTGCCGAAGGCGTCGAGCGGCAACGCGCCCAGGGCGAGCGCGGGCAGGGCCGGGACGTCCGCGGCGGCGCGGCCGATCTCGGTGAGCAGGGCGCAGACTTCGGCGACACCGAGCCCGTCCCCGCCGAGGTCGGCGGGCAGCGAGAGGGCGAGCAGGCCGGACTTGGCCAGCGCGGGCCAGGAATCGGCTTCACCACGCAGGATCTGCGCCGCCAGTTCGGTGACCGCGGCCTCGTGCGCACCGGGGGTGAAGTCCACTCGGGCCTCCTTGCTCCTTGCGCCGGGATCAAACTGAAACCTGTTCTAGTTCTAGCCCGGATCCGGTGCTACGGCAAGCCCCCGCGGAAGGTCGTCCGGTAACTGCTCGGCGAAACGCCCAGCGCGGCCTGCAGGTGCTGGCGCAGGGAGGAGGCCGTGCCGAAGCCTGCTTTCTCGGCCACGCGGTCCACCGGGAGGTCGGTCTCCTCCAGCAGCTGGCGGGCGCGTTCGACGCGTTGCTGGGTGAGCCAGCGCGCCGGGGGCATGCCGACCTCGTCGGCGAAGCGGCGGGTGAAGGTGCGCACGCTCATCGACGCCTGCTTCGCCAGGTCGTGGCGGGTGAGCGGCCGGTCGAGGTGCGCCAGCGCCCAGGCCCGCGCGCCGCCGGTGGCCGAGGCGCGCTCCGCCGGTACCGGGCGCGGGATGTACTGGGCCTGGCCGCCCTCGCGGTGGGGCGGCACCACTGTGGTCCGCGCCACTTCGTTGGCCACCGCGACGCCGTGGTCGCAGCGGATCATGTGCAGGCAGAGGTCGATGCCCGCGGCCTCGCCCGCCGAGGTGAGCACGTCGCCGTTGTCGGTGTAGAGCACGTCCGGGTCCAGGTCGACGCGCGGGTACAGGCGGCGGAAGTCCTCGGCCGACTTCCAGTGCGTGGTCGCCCGCTTGCCGTCGAGCAACCCGGCGGCGGCCAGCACGAACGCGCCGGTGCAGATCGAAGCGATGCGCGTCCCGGGCCGGATGCGGGCGAACGCGTCGGCCAGCTCGGCGGAGAGTCGGCCGTCGGTCTCGGTCTCGTCGGGCTCGTGGGAGGCGAGGATGAGGACGGTGTCGGCCTTCTCCAGCACCTCCGGCCCGGCGTCGACGTGGATCGGGAAGTCGGCGTCGGTGCGGACCTCGCCGGGGGTGAGTGCGCAGGTCACGACCTCGTAGAGGGGCTCGCCGCCGGGCGCGGCGGCCCGGCCGAACATCTGGTGCACGATGCCCAGCTCCAGCGGCATCACCCCGTGACGCACGAGAGCGGCGACGCGTGACATGGCCCAATTCTGGCACATGTTGTCCTTTGGGCCACTCGTGCTGGTGGGCCGGTGGTTCGGAGGATGGGGGTCATGAACGTGCTTTGGGTTTTCGCGCATCCGGACCAGGCCTCGCTCAGCGGCGTGCTGCGTGATGAGGGCGTGCGGGCGCTGGTCGAGGCCGGCCACGAGGTCCGGATGTCGGATCTGTACGCGATGAAGTGGAAGGCCGTGGTCGACCGGGACGACTTCCCGGAGGAGACCGCTTCGCGGACGATCGCCGCGGCCTCCCGGCAGGCCTACGACGACGGCACGCTCAGCGCCGACATCCGTGCGGAGCAGGAGAAGCTGCGCTGGGCGGACACCGTGGTGCTGCAGTTCCCGCTGTGGTGGTACAGCATGCCCGCGATCATGAAGGGCTGGGTGGACCGGGTTTTCGTGAAGGGCTTCGGGTACGGCGTGAGCGACCCGTCGTCCGGCCGGACCCTGCGGTACGGCGAGGGCGTGCTAGCCGGGAAGCGGGCGCTGGTGGTGCTGACCGCGGGCAGCCGGGAACCGGCGTTCGGGCCGAGGGGGATCAACGGGCAGCTGGACCTGGCGCTTTTCCCGTTGCTGCACGGGACTCTGTGGTACACGGGGATGGACGTGCTCCCGCCGGTGGCCATCTACGGTGCGGACCGGGTAAACCCCGCTCAGCTGGAGGCGGCGTCCTCCCTGGTCCGCTCGAAGGTCCTCACCGCCGGGACCGACGCGCCCCTCCCGTACCGCACCCAAAACGGCGGCGACTACGACTCGGACCTGGTCCTGCTGCCGCACCACTCCCCCGATTCGACGGGCCTCGGGGTGCACTACCACTCGGTCTGACTCCACGCCCTCGCCCCCCGGCCACTCCGCCCAGCCACGCCCTCCCGGCCGCGCCCTCCTGGCCGCCTCCCGGCCGCGCTGTGAATGTGGCTTTCACTGCGGATTCGGCAGTGAAAGCCACATTCACAGCACCAGACGCGGGCGCACCGGAAGCGAGAAGGCACGGCTCAGGTGAGGGGCGCGCCGCAGATGAGGAGGCGCGGCGGGCAAGGGCGCCAGGCAAGGACGCGCGGGCTGGGTGCGGGCGAGGCATGGGTCAGGCGAGCAGGCGCGCCGGAGGCTCAAGGTGAGGGGAGGCGCGGGGCTGGGTGCGGGCGGGGCGCGGGTCAGGCGAGCAGGCGCGCCGGAGACTCAGGGCGCGGGGAGGCGCGGGTCAGGTGAGCAGGCGCGCCGGAGGCTCGGTTGAGGGGCCGCGGGTCAGGTCAGGTGGACCAGGGCGGCCAGGTCCGCATCGCTCAGAGAGGTTAGCCAGTCTTCCCCGTGGCCGATGATGGCGTCGGTCAGGGCGCGTTTCCTGGCCAGCAGGGTGGCGACGCGTTCCTCCACGGTGCCTTCGGCGATCAGGCGGTGCACCTGCACCGGCCGCTCCTGGCCGATCCGGTGCGCGCGGTCCGTCGCCTGGTCCTCCACCGCCGGGTTCCACCAGCGGTCGTAGTGGATTACCTGCGTCGCGCGGGTCAGGTTCAGGCCGACCCCGCCTGCCTTCAGCGACAACAGGAACACCGGCACCTCCCCCGACTGGAACCGCTGGACCATGCGGTCCCGCTCCCCCACCGGCACCGAACCCGACAGCACCTGCACCGGCAGCCCCCGCTCGCGCAGCCACCCCTCCAGCAACCGGCACATCGCCACGTACTGGCTGAACACCAGCACCTGCTCCCCCGCCTCCAGCATCACCTCCAGCAACTCCTCGACCGCCGCCAGCTTTCCCGACCGGCCGTCGAGCGCACCCGGCTCCTTCAGGTACTGCGCCGGGTGGTTGCAGATCTGCTTCAGCTCGGTCAGCAGCTTGAGCACCTGCGCCCGCCGCGTGATGCCGCTGGTGTCCTTGATCGCGGCCAGGTTCTCCCTGACCACCGCCTCGTACAAGGTCACCTGCTCGCGGGTCAGCGGCACGAACAGATCGGTCTCGGTCTTGGCGGGCAGCTCCGGCGCGACGTCCGGGTCGGTTTTGCGCCGCCGCAACAGGAACGGCCGCACCACCGCGGCCAGCCGATCGGTCGCCGCCTGGTCGGCGTGGCGTTCGATCGGCCGGGCGAACCGCTGCCGGAACCGTTCGGCGGTGCCCAGCAGCCCCGGCGTTGTCCAGTCCAAAATGGACCACAGCTCGGACAGCCGGTTCTCCATCGGCGTGCCGGTCAACGCGATGCGTGCCGCCGAGGGCAGTTTGCGCAACTCCCGCGCGGTCTTCGACAGCGCGTTCTTCACCTGCTGCGCCTCGTCTGCGGCGACCAGTCCCCAGTCCACTGTGGCCAGTGTCGCGCGATCACGCAGCAGCACCCCGTAGGTGGCCAGCACCACCTCGTTCCCGGCCAGCCCGTCGAGGCTGCGCTTGCCCCCATGGAACTGGCGCACCGGCACCGACGGCGCGAACCGCGCGAACTCGCGCTCCCAGTTGCCCAGCAGCGACGCCGGGCACAGCACCAGCGTGGGCCCCGCCCGCCGGTGCAGGTGCAGCGCGATCAGCTGGATCGTCTTGCCCAGCCCCATGTCGTCGGCCAGGCACCCGCCCAACCCCAGCTCGGTCATCCGCACCAGCCACGCCAGCCCGCTCAGCTGGTACGGGCGAAGCGTGCCGTGCAGCCCTTCCGGCGGCTCCACCACCACCTCGGGCGCGGCGCGGATCCGCTCCAGCAGGCCGGTGAGCACCGACGGCGTGGCGAACTCGACCTGCTCACCGTCCACTTCGAGCGATCCGGTGAGCGCGGCGGCCAGCGCGTCCGCCTCGCTCACCGGCGCCCGCGCCCGCAACCTCGCCAGCAGCAGCGAATCCGCCCGCACCCAACGCCCCCGCAACCGCACCAGGGGGCGTTTCGCCTCGGCCAGCGCGGCCACCTCGGCGTCGGTCAGGTCCTCGTCCCCGATGCTGACCTGCCACCGGAAGTCGAGCATCCGGCTCAGCGTGAGCTGCGCCGGCGAATCCGACGGCACCCGCACCGACGCCCGGATCTTCGGCACGCCCTCGAACAGATCCTTCGGCCACAGCACCTCGATGCCCAGCGGACCGCCACCGCGCAACAACGCCACGACCTCGTGATCGGCCAGCTCGACCACCCCGCCCACCGCCCGCGCCAGCGGCGGCCACGCCACCGCCCCACGCCGCAACGCCAGCGCCACCCGCACCTGGACGTGCTCACCGAACAACGAGCGCACCACTTCCGGCGCCTCGCCGAACTCGGCCACGTCCAGCACCAACCCCGGATCGCTCCCACGCACCGCGAGCACCCCGGCGAAACCGTCGTCCACCGGTTCCACCCGCAACACCAGGCGCACGGACTCGTTCTCGGCGAGCAGATCGGCGATGGCGTCCCAGACCGCCCGCACCAGCGACTCCGGCGAGTGCAGCCGGACCCGTTTCAGCCCCGACAACGGCAGCGCGAGCGCCTCCGGCGGCAGCGCTTCCGCCAGCTCGGTCAGCCGCAGCGCGTCGTCCACTTCGAGCGGCCCGGCCCGCCAACTCGTGCCGTCCGGCTCGACCCGGCCTCGGGCGACCAGGTTCAGCCCGGCCGCCACCACCTCGGCCCACGCGGTGACCGTGGCGCTGGCGTGCTCACCGGCGCCGAGCAGCACGCGGACCGCCTCGGCCACGGGCAGCACCGAGGCGGCCACCTGGGTGCGGCGGTAGGCCTGGTCCTTGGGCAGGACCAGGTCGATCGGCGTGTCACCGCCGCCGTGCCCCCACAGGGCGAGCACACCGTCGCGAGGCGGGTCGGACGGCACGAAGAGGGCCTGGGTTCCGGGAGCGAGCTCCATGGCGGTCACCGTAGGACGCGCCCCCGACAATTACGCGCGAGGGAGGCCCAGCAGGCGTTCGGCGGCCACGTTCCGCAGGACCTGGGTGGTGCCGCCGGCGATGCTCAGGCACCGCGAGACGAGGAACTCGTACTGCGCCGCCGCGGTGGCTTCCCCTTGCAGGCCAACGACTTCCATCGTGGTCTCGGCGACCTCCTGCCGGTGCCGCACGCCGATCAGCTTGCGCACGCTGGATTCCGGGCCGGGGTCCTGCCCGGCCAGCTGCCGCAGCGTGCCGCGCAGTCCCAGCAGCGAACCGGCGGCCCCCTCGGCGATCAGCGCGCCGAGCCGGTCCAGCAGCACCGGGTCCTCGGTGCCGCGCAGGTGCTCGACCAGTCGTTCCACGCCCTCGCCGACCAGCGTGCCCGAGCCCATCGCGACCCGTTCGTTGGCCAGCGTGGTGCGCGCGAGCCGCCAGCCGCCGTTCACCGCACCGACGACCTGCTCGTCCGGCACGAAGACGTCGTCGAGGAACACCTCGTTGAACCGCTCTTCCCCGGTGATCTCCCGCAGCGGCCGGACCTCGATGCCGTCGGCGCGCATGTCGACCAGGAAGTAGGTGATGCCGCGGTGCTGCGGGGCGTCCGGATCGGTGCGCGCCAGGCAGATCGCCCAGTCGGCTTTGTCCGCGAGCGAGGTCCACACCTTCTGCCCCGAGATCCGCCAGCCACCGTCGGCCCGGATCGCCTTGGTGCGCAGGGAAGCCAGGTCCGAACCGGCGCCCGGTTCGCTGAACAGCTGGCACCACGTGATCTCCCCGCGCAGCGTCGGCCCGACGTACTTCTCGCGTTGCGCGTCGGTGCCGTGCTCCAGGATGGTGGGCGCGGCCCAGGCGCCGATGATCAACTCCGGCCGGGTCACCCCCGCGCGGTCCAGTTCGGCGTCGATGACCAGCTGACGGGCCGCGGTCGCGCCGAGGCCGTACGGCTCCGGCCAATGTGGAGCGAGCAGGCCGGTCTCCGCCAGCTTCACGCGTTGCTCCGCACGGGGCAACGCGGCGATTTCCTCGGCCAGCGCCCGGATTTCCGGGTCGGAGGCCGTGGTGGAGTCGCCTTGGCGGCGGACTCCGCCGAGCGCGAGTTCAGCGGCCCGGCGCCGCCAGTACGCGCCCCCGCCGAGCACCTGGCGCATGGTGATCGCGCGGCGCAGGTACAGGTGGGCGTCGTGTTCCCAGGTGAAGCCGATGCCGCCGAGCACCTGGACGCAGTCCTTCGCGTTCTCCACCGCGGCGTCGAGCGCGAACCCCGCGGCGGTCGCGGCGGTGAACTCCCGCTGGCCGCCGTCCGCCGCGCGCGCCGCGTCCCAGGCCAGCGCGGCGGTGGCCTCGGCCCGGCAGAGCATTTCCGCGCACAGGTGCTTGATCGCCTGGAACGACCCGATCGGGCGACCGAACTGCTCGCGGACCTTGGCGTAGTCGACCGCCGTGCGCAGGCACCACTGCGCGATGCCGGCGGCTTCGGCGGCGGCCAGCGCGGCCGCGAGTGCCCGGACATCACCCGATACGGGGATCAGCGCGTCGGCGGGCACAGCCGCGCCCGTGAGCCGGATCACGCCCAGCGCGCGGGAGGTGTCCATCGATTCGACGGCGGTGATCTCCACGCCGGGAAAGCCGGGCGGCAGCACGAACCACTGGTCCCCCGCGGTCAACAGCAGGTGCGCGGCCGGACCGGCGTCCAGCACGGGCGCGGTTTCGCCGGTGACCAGCAGGCCACCGTCCACTCCGGGCAGTGCGGTCAGCGGGGACCAGGACACCGCCGCGGTCGCCGAGCCGTCGGCCAGCGCGGGCACGAGTTCCTTGGCCGCCGGGGTGTCCGCCGCCCGGCCGAGCACCAGCGCGGCGAGGAGGCCGCCGAAAACCGGTCCCGGCACCAGCGCTTCGGCGGTGGCCTCGAGGCCGGCGACCGCGTCGGCCACCTCGGCTCCCGCGCCGCCGAGCGCCTCCGGCACGGCTACCGCGAACAGGCCGATGCGCCCGAGCGGGGCCAGGCAGGCCGGGGACGCGCCGTCCGCGCGGAGGCGTTCCACCGGGTGGTCATCGGCCGCCCACGCCCGGATCGAGTCCGCCAGCGCCCGCTGCTCCTCGGTGATGGCGATCGGCACGGTCCACCTCCACGTTCACGCCGATAAGTAGAACGTGTTTCACTTTAGGCCGTCAAGGCCCCTGGTTTGAACCCCCGGTCTGGTTGGGTATTCTCCAGGGAAGAATTGGAACAAGTTTCGACCGGACCGGGGGAGCCGCCCGATGGCCAAGCAGAAGGCCCCCATGGGCACGCTGAACGGCGACGAGCTGGGCTCGGCCGCCCAGCGCGACCGTCGCAAGCGGATCGTCGACGCCACGCTGGCGCTGGCCTCCAAGGGCGGCTACGACGCGGTGCAGATGCGGGCCGTCGCCGAACGCGCGGACGTGGCGCTGGGCACCCTGTACCGGTACTTCCCGTCGAAGATCCACCTGCTGGTTTCCGGGCTGGCCAGGGAGTTCGAGCGCGCGCAGGAGAAGCTGCAGCGCGGCGCCATCCCCGGCGACACGCCGACCGAGCGGCTGATGTTCGTGCTGGGGCGCAACACCCGGCTGATGCAGCGCGACCCGCACCTGACCGAGGCGATGGTGCGCGCGTTCATGTTCGCCGACACCACCGCGGCCACCGAGGTCGAGCACGTCGGGCGGCTGATGGAGAACATGTTCGCCACCGCGATGGGCATCGACGACCCGACCGAGGCCGACCGCGACATCTTCCACGTGATCGCCGACGTCTGGATGGCGAACCTGGTCGCCTGGGTGACCCGGCGGGCGTCGGCCGCGGACGTGGCGAACCGCCTCGAACTCTCGGTGCACCTGCTACTGGACAAGTGAGGCTCGCGCCCGCACCCACGCCACGATTTCCGGTCCGACCGGCCATCCCACGGGGTCCAGCGCCTCGTAGTAGGCGATTTCGGCATCGAGTTCCGGCGACGGGCCTCCGTCGACCATGAGCATGATCGGATGGCCGAGGCCCGAGGCGAGCGGTTTCGCCGGGTCGCGGACCATGGCCAGGAACTCGGCACGGTCGGTGAGGCGCAGCAACAGCGGCACGGCCTGCTCGCGCAACACCTCCGCGATAACTTCACCGCACCTCGGGTCTCCCGGTGAGAACCGCCACAGATCCGTCGACGGTGCCCAGCCGGGCCGCACGACCTCTTCTGGCGCGTCCACCCGTCCCTGCCACAGACCGTCACCGGGCGCCGGGTGGCGAATGCTATGAGTGGGGCATTACTTGCGTTGATTGCAAGTAATGCCCCACTCATAGCAATCAGGCGTGCAGCTTCGGCAGGACGTCCCGGCCGAAGACCTCGATCCACTCCTTCTGGTTCCGCCCCACGTTGTGCACGTAGATCCGGTTGAACCCGGCGTCGACGTACTTCTGCAGCGACGCGCGGTGCACGTCCGGGTCGGACGAGATGACCATGCGGCCTTCGAAGTCCTCCGGCCGCACCAGCTTCGCCATCTGCTCGAAGTCGAACGGCGAGCGCACGTCGGCCTTCGGGAACTTCATGCCGCCGTTGGGCCACTGCTCCATCGCGTTGGCCAGCGCCTCCTCCTCGGTCGGCGCCCACGACAGGTGGACCTGCAGCAGCTTCGGCATCGCGTCCGGGTCCTTGCCCGCCTTCTTCGCGCCCTTGCCGAAGTTGTCCAGGATGCCGGCCAGCTTCTCCAGCGAGGCACCCGGCGTGATCAGGCCGTCGGCCAGCTCACCGGTCTTGCGCGAGGTGTACGGCCCGGCCGAGGCGATGTAGATCGGCGGCGGCGCGTCCGGCAGCGTCCACAGCCGGGTGGTGTGCAGCTTGAAGAACTCCCCGCTGTGCTTGACGTCCTGCCCGCTGAACAGCTTCCGGATGATCTCCAGCGCCTCGAACATCCGGCGCACCCGCTCCGGCGCCTCCGGCCAGTACCCGGCGATGATGTGCTCGTTGAGCGCCTCGCCGGAGCCGATGCCGAGCCAGGTCCGCCCCGGGTAGGTGGCCTCCAGCGTGGCCGCGGCCTGCGCCACCACCGCCGGGTGCAGCCGGAACGACGGGCAGGTCACGCCCGGCCCCAGGTCACCCGTGGTGTTCTCGGCGAGCGAGGCCAGCACGCTCCAGACGAACGAGGCCTCCCCCTGCGCGGGCACCCACGGCTGGAAATGGTCGGCGGCCATCTGGCCGGAGAACCCGTGCTGCTCGGCCAGTGCGGCCAGCTCGATGGACTCCCGCGGCGAGAACTGCTCCAAAGCCGCCGCCATGCCGATCTGAACTTCAGTCACGAACGCTTACCCCTTCTCACCGTGGTACTCCGCCAACCTACTCCGCTCACCGGAATCCGCCCGCGAAGGCGGCGAACTCGTCCAGCTTGCGCAGCGTTTCCGACTCCGGCAGCGTCGGCAGCAGCAACGACAGCCGGTCGACCCCGGCCTCGGCCAGTGCGGCCACGTCGTCCGGCCTGGCCGGTGCGCCGAAGATGGTGGCGGGCACGTCCGGGCGGCCCTGCTCGGCCAGCCAGGACTTGACCCGCCGGATCTCCGCCGGCGAAGTGCCGGGACGCGGCAGCCAGGCGTCTCCGTACTTCGCCAGCCGCTCCAGCGCGCGCTCGCTCTCACCACCGATGTAGATCGGCGGGTGGGGTCGCTGCACCGGTTTCGGCCAGGAGAACACCGGGTCGAAGTCGACGTGCTTGCCGTGGAACTCGGCCTCGTCCTCGGTCCACAGCAGTTTCAGCGCCTGGAGCTGCTCGTCCAGCAGCGCGCCGCGGGTGCGCGGGTCGGTGCCGTGGTTGCGCATTTCCTCGCGGTTCCAGCCCGCGCCGACGCCGAACAGCACCCGGCCGCCGGAGATCAGGTCGAGGCTGGCGACCTCCTTCGCGGTGTGGAAGAGGTCGCGCTGGATCAACAGGGCCACGCCGGTGCCGAGCAGCAGGTTCGAGGTGGTGGCGGCGATCGCGGCGAGGGTGACGAACGGGTCGAGCGTGCGGTAGTAGATCCGCGGCAGGTCACCGCCACCCGGGTACGGCGACTCCCGGCTCGCCGGGATGTGCGAGTGCTCGGCGAGGAAGAGCGAGTCGAAACCGCGCTCCTCCAGCGCCGGGCCGAGCACGCCGGGGCGGATGCCCTCGTCGGTCACGAACGTGGAGATGCCGAAGTCCATATTCGTGGCGAACCAGGACCGCCCCGGCGGTTATTCCCGTCCGGGTGAGTTGGTCAGCGGGTCCGGAGATCCCAGCGGCGGTGCTTCGGCGTGCTGATCGGCGCGGTCGCCGGCTCGTTGCGGGCGGTGCGGTCGGTGACCGGCTCGGTCACCGCGGTGGTCTCCCCCGTGGTTTCCCGCGGGGTCTCGCCGGTGGTTTCGGCGGGCACCTCCTCCACCGTGCGCACCACCTTGCGCGCCGGCAGCAGGGCCATCACCAGGCCGAGCAGGGCCAGCCCGCCGTGCAGCCAGTTGTCGGCGGCGTTGATGTGCAGCGGGTCGCCCATGCCGGAGATCGGGTTGGTGGCGATCACGCCGGTGATCATCAGGCCCCAGACGAACACCGCGCCGTAGCCGATGAGCAGGAGCCAGCCGTACGTCCTGGCCAGCCCGGAGGCGGTGGCCATCAGCACGCCGAGCAGGCCGCTGAGCACGTGGAGCACGTTGTGGAACGGGTTGATCGCGAAGCCGAGCAGGGTGCCGTGCGAATGCCCGGCGAAATCGCCGAAACCGGTCCTGACCAGGCCGACTATGCCGAACACCAGGAACGCCAGGCCGACCAGCCCGGCCAGCAGCTGGACCGGCTGGAGACCGGCCCGGTGGGGACGGAGGGTTTTCGCGGTGGTCGCGCGAGCCATGACCTTCTCCCATCACGGAATGCGGATAGGCACGATTACCCCGGGCTTTCCGCTGGCAAACCGCCTACCGTGGGGGCATGCCAGCCGACCTGGACCTGCTCCGGCGCCTCGCCGTGGAAGAACACGGCCTCGCCACCATCTCGACCGTGCGCGCGGACGGCACGGTCCACTCGTCCGTGGTGAACGCGGGCCTGATCGACGACCCCGTGAGCGGCACGCCGTCGGTCGGCTTCGTCGCCCGCGGTGACGCGCTCAAGCTGCGGCTGCTGCGCACGGCCGGGCACGCCACCATCGTCTTCCGCCGCGGCTGGAACTGGGCGGGGGCGCAGGGCCCGGTGCGGATCATCGGGCCGGACCACCCCGATCCCGGGTTCTCCCAGGACGAGCTGCCCACGCTGCTGCGCCAGGTGTTCCGCGCGGCCACCGGCACGCACGACGACTGGGACGAATACGACCGGGTGATGGCCGCCGAACGGCGGGCCGCGGTCTTCATCGCGGCCGACCGGCTCACAGGAAACGGCTGAACCGGGCCTGCACCTCGTCCGCGATCCCTTCGGCGTCGCGGGTGCCGTCCACTTCGATCACCGGAACGCCGAACTCGCGCGCCCGCCGCACCGCGTCCGCGGCGACCAGACGGTCGCGGGCGAGCCGGTTCCGTTGCGCCCGTTCGGGATCGCTGACCGGCACGCCGAGGCTGCCCGCCCGCGGCAGTTCGCGGACCTGGCGGTCGCGGAACTCCTCGGTGGGCACCAGCACCACCATGCGCTCCGCCCCGAACGCGGGGACCACCAGTTCCGGCCGCAGTCCCCAGCCCTCGACCAGGATCGGCCGCGGGGACACCAGCGAGCGCAGGTCGTCGAGTGTCCATTCGAAACGGTCGGGGAAGCCGCCGAGCACCTCGGCGGCCATCTCCTCCGGCGTGGTGGTCACCCACCGCTGTTCGTCGTCGATCTCCGGCAGCCCACGCCGCAACCGGCGCAGCAGGTCGCGTTCGTGATGGGCGCGCAGGCCCTGGTAGTCGTAGTGGAACGCGGTGAGGCCGTGCCGTTCGGCGAGCAGGCGCGCCACGGTCGACTTGCCCGCCCACTGCGCGCCACCGAGCCACAGCGCGCGCCCCAGCGTGCCGAACGGGTCGGCCGTCACACGTTCCGCCGGTACTGCCCGCCCACCTCGAAGAACGCCTCGGTGATCTGGCCCAGCGAGCACACCCGCGCGGCGTCCATCAGCACGCCGAACAGGTTCTCGTCCCCGCGGGTCGCGGCCTCGCGCAGGGTGCGCAGGGCCAGCTCCGCCTCGGTGCCGTTGCGCTGCTGGAAGTCGGCCAGTCGCCGCAGCTGCGACTCCTTCTCGTCCTCGGTGGCGCGCGCCAGCTCGACCTCGACCTCGTCCTCTTCGGGGTGCGGGTTGCGGAAGGTGTTCACCCCGATGATCGGCAGCGTGCCCTCGTGCTTGAGGCGCTCGTACAGGATCGACTCGTCCTGGATGCGGCCGCGCTGGTAGCCGGTCTCCATCGCGCCGAGCACGCCGCCGCGCTCGGAGATCCGGTCGAACTCGGCCAGCACGGCCTCCTCGACCAGGTCGGTCAGCTCGTCGATGATGAACGCGCCCTGCAGCGGGTTCTCGTTCTTCGACAGGCCCCATTCCTTGTTGATGATCATCTGGATGGCCATCGCGCGGCGCACCGAGCTCTCCGACGGGGTGGTGATCGCCTCGTCGAAAGCGTTGGTGTGCAACGAGTTCGCGTTGTCGTAGAGGGCGCACAGGGCCTGCAGCGTGGTCCGGATGTCGTTGAAGCTCATCTCCTGCGCGTGCAGCGACCGGCCCGAGGTCTGCACGTGGTACTTGAGCTTCTGCGAGCGCTCGTTGGCGCCGTAGCGATCGCGCATGGCCACCGCCCAGATCCGCCGCGCCACCCGGCCGAGCACCGAGTACTCCGCGTCCATGCCGTTGGAGAAGAAGAACGACAGGTTCGGCGCGAAGTCGTCGATGTCCATGCCGCGCGCCAGGTACGACTCCACGTAGGTGAAGCCGTTGGAGAGGGTGAAGGCCAGCTGCGAGATCGGGTTCGCCCCGGCCTCGGCGATGTGGTAGCCGGAGATGGACACCGAGTAGAAGTTCCGCACGCCGTGCTGGATGAACCACTCCTGGATGTCGGCCATCATGCGCAGGCTGAACTCGGTGGAGAAGATGCAGGTGTTCTGGCCCTGGTCCTCCTTGAGGATGTCGGCCTGCACGGTGCCGCGGACGTTGCGCAGCGCCCACTCCCGCAGCTCGGCGGCCTCCTCGGCGGACGGGTCGCGGCCGTGCTCGGCCTTGAACGCGTCCATCCGCTGGTCGATCGCGGTGTTCAGGAAGAAGGCGAGAATGGTCGGTGCCGGGCCGTTGATGGTCATCGACACCGAGGTGCTCGGCGCGGTCAGGTCGAAGCCGTCGTAGAGCGCCTTCATGTCCTCGAGCGTGGCGATGGACACGCCGGAGGTGCCGACCTTGCCGTAGATGTCGGGACGGGTGTCGGGGTCGTGCCCGTACAGCGTCACCGAGTCGAACGCGGTGGACAGGCGCTTGGCGTCGGAGTCCGAGGACAGGTACTTGAACCGGCGGTTGGTGCGGAAGGCGTCGCCCTCGCCGGCGAACATGCGGGCCGGGTCCTCACCCTCCCGCTTGAACGGGAAAACCCCGGCGGTGTAAGGGAAGTAGCCGGGCAGGTGTTCGCGGCGCAGGAACGAGAGCAGCTCACCGGTCTCGGTGTAGCGCGGCAGCGCCACCCGCGGGATCTTGCTGCCGGACAGGGTTTCCCGCCAGAGCTGGGTGTGCAGCTCCTTGTCGCGGATCTTCACCACCAGCTCTTCGGCGCGGTAGGACTCGGCCAGCTCGGTCCACTGCTCCAGCAGCCGCCGAACGTCACCGTCGACCTTCGCCGCGGCCCGTTCCGCCAGCTTCTCGATCGCGGCGACGTCGTCACCGGCGTCGGCCAGCGCGGTGCGCGCGGCGTCCAGGTGCTCCTGCTGCCGCACCGCCGCGACCTGGTCGATCGTGCGCTGGTGGTAGCCGCGCACGGTGTCGGCGATGTCGGCGAGGTAGCGGGCCCGCGAGGACGGGATGATCGTGCTGGCGTCGGTGGACACCTTGCCCTCGACCCTCGGCAGCACCCCGGCCGAGACCGTCAGGCCCTTCTCGGCCAGTTCGTCCCGCAGTTTCTGGTACAGCGCGGTGACGCCGTCATCGTTGAACTTGGCCGCCGAGGTGCCGTAGACCGGCATGTCCTCGGGGGCGGAGCCGAACGCCTCGCGGTTGCGCACGAGCTGTCGGGCCACGTCGCGGCGCGCGTCCTCGGCCCCGCGGCGCTCGAACTTGTTGATCGCCACGGCGTCGGCGAAGTCGAGCATGTCGATCTTCTCCAGCTGCGACGCGGCGCCGAACTCCGGCGTCATCACGTACAGCGCGTGGTCCACGTGGTCGACGATGCCCGCGTCGCCCTGGCCGATGCCCGGGGTCTCCACGATCACCAGGTCGTAGCCCGCCGCCTTGCAGGCCAGCACCGACTCGTCGAGCCCGGCCGGGATCTCACCGCTGGTGGTGCGGGTGGCCAGCGAGCGGAAGAACACCGGCGAGCCGTCCAGGCAGTTCATCCGGATCCGGTCGCCGAGCAGCGCGCCACCGCCGCGCCGCCGCGACGGGTCGACCGCGAGCACCGCGATCCGCAGCTTGTCCTCCTGGTCGAGCCGGAACCGGCGGATCAGCTCGTCGGTCAGCGAGGACTTGCCCGAACCACCCGTTCCGGTGATCCCGAGCACCGGCACCTGGCGGTTCGCCGCCGCCTCGGTGATCGCGGTGAGGTGCTCCTCGGGCAGCGTGCCCAGCTGCAGCCGGGTGATCGCGCGGGCCAGCGCGGGGACCTCACCGGAGAGCAGCTTCTCCACCGAGCCCGCCCCGGCCTCGGACAGGTCCGTGTCGCACTCGCGGATCATCAGGTTGATCATGCCGGGCAGGCCGAGCTGCTGGCCGTCCTCCGGGGAGAAGATCCGGGCCACCCCGCGCGAGTGCAGTAGGTCGATCTCCTCGCGCACGATGACGCCGCCACCACCGCCGTAGACCCGGATGTGGCCGGCACCGCGCTCGTTGAGCAGCTCCACCAGGTAGCTGAAGTACTCGACGTGCCCGCCCTGGTAGGCGCTGATGGCCACGCCCTGCACGTCCTCCGAGATGGCCGCGGTGACCACCTCGTCGACCGAGCGGTTGTGCCCGAGGTGCACCACCTCGGCGCCCTGCGACTGCAGGATCCGGCGCATGATGTTGATCGACGCGTCGTGCCCGTCGAACAGGCTGGACGCGGTCACGAACCGGACGGGGTGCGCGGGCTGGTGCAGCTCGGTGGTCATCCCTCCAAAATACTTGGACTTCCTACTATTTTGAAGGCCGCCACGATCGTGTGAGCAGATTCACCAGACTTCTACCGGACCCCGGCCGCGACCCCGCCGCGGCGGGCCAGCCACTGCCGCATGGCGTACTCGACCATGGTGATCAGGGTCTGCTTGGTGGACTCGCGATCACGGGCGTCGCACTTGACGATCGGGATGCTGGGGTCGATCGAGAGCGCCTCGCGCACGTCCTCGACCGAGTGCGAGAGCTCGCCGTCGAAGCAGTTCAGCCCGATGATGTAGGGCAGGCCGCGGTCCTCGAAGAAGTCGACCGGCGCGAACGAGTCCGCCAGGCGGCGCGTGTCGGCCAGCACCACCGCGCCGATCGCACCGCGGACGAGGTCGTCCCACATGAACCAGAAGCGCTGCTGCCCCGGGGTGCCGAACAGGTAGAGGATCAGGTCCGAGTCCAGCGAGACGCGGCCGAAGTCCATCGCCACCGTGGTGGTGGCCTTGTTCGGCGTCGCCCGCAGGTCGTCGACACCGGTACTGGCCTCGGTCATCATCGCCTCGGTGGTGAGCGGCACGATCTCCGACACCGACCCGACGAAGGTCGTCTTGCCGGCGGCGAAACCGCCGGCCACCACGATCTTCGCCGAGGTCATGGTGCCGGGCGCGCTCTCCCGCGGAGCCTTAAAGCCGACGGAGTCCACTCAAAACCCTTTCCATCAAGATCAGATGTGCCTCGTCGTTCTCGCTGCCGGAGGCGGTCTTGTGCACGATGACCAGGCCGGCGTCCGCGGCATCACTGATCAGGACCCTGGCCACACCCAGCGGCACCCGCAACGTCGAGGCGAGCTCCGCGACGGAACGGGGGGTCCGGCATTCTTCCACGATCGAGGTCTGCTCGATCTGGTCGGGCACGAAGGAGGCGAGCTCCTCGGTGTTGGTGGAGATCAGGGTCTCCAGTTCGAGCACGTGGTTGGCCTTCGTGCGCCCGCCGGTCAGGGCGTACGGGCGGACGATGGCGGTCTCTTCGGCCGCCGATGGCGGTTCCGGCACGGGCGGGGGCCGGTAGGCCGGGTGGCCGTGGGGCGGCGGCACGCGCCGCTGCTGGCCGGTGTCGAAGAGCGGGTTGTGCGGGGCGAGGATCTCGGCGACGGGCGCCGGCGGGGGCGTCATCGCGTCCCCCCGCGTTTCAGGCGGTGGTGCGTCAGCTGACTGAACATGAGCATGACCGTCCTTGTCCTTCTTGCGCTTACGACGTCCACGACCGGAATCCAGGGTGAAGCCGTTGAGGACGTCGGCGAAGGTGCCGTCATCCCGCTCGCGCCCGTATTCCGGTCCCGTGCTCATCGGGCCATCATCCCACCGGCTCGCCGATCAGCGAACCGCCCGCTCCCTGCAGCTGGGCGCGGAGCTCCGGGGTGAGGATCTGGCCGACCCGGTCCACGAGCATGGTCATCTCGTAGGCGACCTGGCCGATGTCGCAGTTCGGGGCAGCGAGAACGGCCAGGCACGAACCGTCGCTGATGGACATCAGCACCATGATGCCGAGTTCCATCTCCACCACGGTTTCGTTGACCGCGCCCGCTTCGAAGCAACGCGCCGCGCCCTGGGTCAGGCTGACCAGTCCGGAGGCCACCGCGGCGAGCTGGTCGGCGCGGTCCAGCGGCAGCCGGTTCGATGAGGTCAGCAGGAGCCCGTCGGCGGAGACCACCACGGCGTGCGCGACACCGGGGACCCGCTCGGCGAAGTCGTTGACCAGCCAGCCGAACTGGTTCTGGGGCTGGGCCGAACTAGGGGAAGTCATTCACCCTCCACTTTCTCTGTTTTCCCGTCCGCGGCGGCCTGAGCGTTGTGGTGCCGCCCGCGGCGGACGCCCTGCTGGAAACTGCTCAACCGGCCGCGCACATCATGCGGGTCACGACCCGGCCGCGGTGCGGCGGCCGGGGTAGCGGGTGCGGCGCTGCCCGGGACCAGGTGCTCACCACGCCGGCGGCGGGGCAGGCCCGCCGCGGTGAAACTCGACGGCGTCGCCTCGGCGACGGCCTGCGCCGCCTGCCAACCCTCGTCGGTGCCGAACCCCTTGGCCACGGGCCGCGTCTCGGCTGTGCCCTCGGCCCGGCCCCGGGCAGCCTGGGCGGCGGTGGCCCCGGACTGGGCGGTTTCCGCGCCCGCCTTGGCGGCGGCCTGGTTCTTGGCTGCCTGGGTGGTGGCCTGGTTCTTGGCTGCCTGGGTGGTGGCCTGGGTTTCGGGCGCCTGGGTTTCGGTGGCTGCCTGGGTTTCCGCGCCGTTCTTGGCTTCCTCGGGCGTGTCCCGCGGGGTGGCCTTGGTGGCGGTCCGCGTGCTGGTCTTGGCCGCGGCCTTGGCACCCGGTTCGGCCTTGGCCGGGGACGTGGCCTTCGTGCCCGGCTCGGCCTGCGCGGTGGTACCCGGCTCGGCCTGCGCGGCACCCGGCTCGGCCTTGGCCGGGGGCGTGGCCTTCGTGCTCGGCTCGGCCTTGGCAGCCGTCTTGCGGGTGCCTGCCTTCGGCGCGGCCTTGGAGCCGGACCTGGCTCCCGTCTTCGGGGTGGCCTCGCCGGTTGCCTTCGCGGTGGCACCTATCGCGGTGGCTCCGCCGGGCTTCGTGGCGGCCTCGGTGCCCTTCGCAGCCCCGCCAGGTTTCGTGGGGGCCTCGGTGGCCTTGGCGGTCGCCCCTGCGGGCTGCCCGGTGGCGGGCTTCGCGGCGGCATCCGTGGGTTTTGCGGTGCCCCCGCCGGGCTTCGCGGTGGCGTCGGTGGGCATCGCGGGGGTGTCGGTGGGGCCGGGCTTCCCGGGCGGCTTCGGGGCGACACCCCGCGTTGTGTCGAGGCGGGTCGGTTCTGGGGCGGGCGCCGGGCCGAGAGGAACCTGCGCGATGGCGGGCACCTCAGCGGACGGCTCCTCCGGCACCGCGCGCCCGGTCTCCTGCCGGCCGCGGTTGACGCCCTGTTGGAAGCTGCTCAACCGCCCCCGCACGTTTGCCGGGTCGCGGACCGGAAGATCCGTGCCCTTGACCACCGGCACCGGGGTGGACGCCGCCGCGCTGCCGGGCAGGAGCTTCTCACCGCGCTGCCGGCGGGGCAGGCCCGCCGCGGTGAAGCTCGACGGCTCCGATTTGGACACCGCCTCCACCGTCCGCCAGCTTTCGTCGGACGGGAAGTCCCACTCCGGCTCGGCTTCGGCGGGCTCCGGATCAACAGCCGCCTTGCCGTTCGTCACCGGCGCGGGCTCGTCGGCCGGCTCGCTCTTGCGGAACCAGGCCGACAGCATCGCGTCGAAGATCGGCGTGTTCTCCGGCAGCTCCGGCTCCGGCTCGGGCCTCGGCTCCGGCGTGACCGAGGCGGCCCACCAGTCGCTGAGCACCCCGCGCGTGGACTCGGTGTCCTGAGTGGACACGAACAGCGCCTTGCCACTGGGCAACGTCGCTTCGCTGTCGCTCTCGGCGGGCTTCGGCTTCGAGGTCAGCGGCGCGGCTTCCGGCTCCTCCGGCACCACCGTCACCGGGATCTCTTCGGTCGGCGTGATCGGGCTGAACAACGCGGTACCGGAGATCTCCGCCGGCGACGGCGCCTCCTCCCCGCTCAACCGCCGCTCCAGCGCACTGCCCTTGGCCGGCGCGGGCACCGGCGAAGACGCGGGCAGCACCCCGGACCGGTTGGCGCCGTTGGGCTTCCGGCGCGGCAGCGCCCCGGCGGGCTGGCTCGGCGACGGCACGGACTGCGCCGGCGGCTCCAGCCGCGGCCGGGTACCGGTACCCGGGATCGCGTCCATCACCAGCTCGGCGGGCACGGTCACGGTGGCGCGCACGCCGACGATGTCCCGGCCGCCGTGCAGCACCACGCCGATCCCGTGGCGCCCGGCCAGCCTGCCGACCACGAACAGCCCCATCCGCCGCGACGTGGCCAGGTCGACCGAACCGGCTTCGGTCAGCCGCGTGTTGGCCTCGGCGACCTCCGCCTCGTTCATCCCGATGCCCTTGTCCAGGATGTCCACCGAGAGCACCCGGTCCTCCGAGAGCCGGGTCGCCACGGTCACCTGGGTCTCCGGCGCGGAGAACGCGGTGGCGTTGTCGAGCAGTTCGGCGATCAGGCGCATCAGGTCGCTCGCCGCGTACCCGACCACCCTGGCCGGTGGCGGTGGCTGCACCACCACCCGCTGGTACTGCTCGATCTCCGAGACCGCCGCGCGCAGCATGTCCGTTGTGGACACCGGCTGCCCGGACCGGCGGGCCGGTTCGGCGCCGGAGAGCACCATCAGGTTCTCGTTGTTGCGGCGCATCCGGGTGGCCAGGTGGTCCAGCTGGAACAGCGTGGCCAGCTGGTCGGCGTCCTCCTCGTCGCGCTCGAGCCGCTCGATCAGCTGCAGCTGCCGCTGCACCAGGCTCTGGCTGCGCCGGGACAGGTTGACGAACACGCTGCTGTACCCGGTGCGCATCGCGGCCTGTTCCACGGCAAGGCGCAGCGCCTGGCTGTGCACCGCGTCGAAGGCGCGGGCCACCTCACCGACCTCGTCCTTCACCGTCACCGGAACGGGTGACACGTCGGTGCTCTGCGGGCGGCCCTCCTGGATGTTGACCACCGCGGCGGGCAGTTGCTTCTCGGCGATGTCCAGCGCGCTGGCCCGCAGCACCCGCAGCGACCGCAGCAGCTGGCGGGTGATCAGGAAGACCACCGCGGCGGCGAGCACCAGCGCGGCGAACAACAACACGGTGAGCACCCCGGCGCCGGTGCTGGCCTGGTCGGCCAGGTTCGCCGACACCGAGCTGAGCTGCCCGCCGATCCGGCCGCTGACCTCGGACAGCCGGGAGCCGACCGCGGTCGAGCTGTCCGTCCACTGCTGGGCCGAGGTCTCGCGCAGCGCCTCCTCCGGCGACCGGCCCTGCTCCCCCAGCGCGCTGCGGACCAGCGTGGCGCGGGTTTCGAAGCTGGGCCCGGCGACCGTGGTGTCGAAGTCCTGGCGCTGCTCCTGCGAAGCCGCGGCGCGGAAGTCGGCGAGCCGGTCGGTCAGGCGCACCTCGGTGGTGCGCAACTGGTTCAGCTCGGCGGGCGAGAGCGTGCGCCGGGCGATGCCGTAGCCCACCAGCGCCTGCGCCAGCGACACCTCTTCCTTGGCCACCAGCAGGTCGTGCAGCGCGGTCGGCGTGCCGCCGATGGCGTCGTCGCTGACGCCCGCGGTGAGCGCGGTGTCCAATTTGAGCAGTCCGGTGGTCACCGCGGTGTACTCGGTGATCGCCTCGACCGGTTCCAGCTGCCCGCCGTCGACCTGCTCGCGGATCTGCGTCAGCCGCGAGACCTGCGCGTCGGCCTCCTTGGCCGCGCCGACCACACCGGTGTCCAGCGCGGTGGCCCGCTCGATCGCGGAGTCCAGTCCGGGCAGCGCGCCGTCGGTGCGCAGGCGGATCTCGGCCAGCTCGGGCGAATCGCGCACCGTCGTCTGCACCAGCAGTTCGGCCGTGCGCACGCGCTCGGCCTGCAGGTGTTCCAGCGTGGTGCGGACCTCACCGCCGAGGGAGACCAGCCGGTCCATCCGCTGGTAGCTGCTCGAGCGCTCCACCTGGCCGCCGATGGTCAGCACGCCGAGCACGATCGCGATGAGGATCGGCACCAGCGTCACCGCGGCCAGCTTGACCGGCAGGTTCCAGTCGCGCCAGCGCGCCAGCGAGCGCCATCTGGACGGCCTCCGGGGTGGCCGGCCGAGCAGCTTTCCAACAGGCACTTGGCCTTCTCCTGCACCAGTCACGAAAGTGACTCCCTGTTCGCCATCGTCGAGCACGTCGATCCACACCCGGCGTGCGGCCACCGGCTTCGCTCAGCTGCTGCGGCTCGTGCATCGCCCCGAGCGGATGCACGGCACAACGCAACATGCCATCTGCACGTGCACGGGGACAACAGCAGCACCCAATCGATCACAAAAGTCAGCGTGGTGCCGGAATCGTACACCAATAGTGTGATTGTTCGAACGGCTCAGCAAACAGGGACTGACCTGCAAAAATGGCGATCGGGGCGGCCGGGCGGCCGGACATTGCGCACCCGGACGGGCGGCGGCCGGAATTCCGGTTACAGACCTCACCCCTTTCCCCGAACGCCGTGTCACCCACATAGCCCAGCACCCGCTGTCACCACCGGCAAACTCATACCTACCGTGCCACTTGGACCGGACTTGAGCTGCAATTTATCCCCGATGATGTGGTGTTGATCCTGGTTCAACGGAAGTCGGGATCTTCTTTCCATCCACTGTCGTGAATGGAGAATCATTCCCGCGGAGCACCGGAGACGCGGCGGGTCACCACCGGCTCCGCGGTACACACAACCACGGTCACCTGTGGTGATCCAGCCGGGTGACACATATCCGGAACAGGGGCGCCGATGTCGCACAGGCCACCCTAAAAAGGAACGGTGCGTCACCACTACCTTCACTAATTCGTGTGACGGCGCGCATTTTTACCTGCTTTCTTTACGCTCCGAAGATCATTTTTCGGACTCCCACGATTCAGGTCCGGTCGCTTTCCGGACACGAAACGGCCGTAGTTACGATGACCGCCGCCCAAGCTCGTGGAGGAGGAACGATGCCGGAGCTCACCAACGAGCCCCACGCCCGGAACGCCATGGAGGACACCGGGCAGCTCCCGATCATGTTCGGTGGCCCCGGCCCGTCGCTGCTCCGCGACGTGCCCGCCGAGCCAGCCGGTCCGGACTACGAGGCGATCCAGCGCAGCCCGGAGTTCACCAGCCTGCGCTCGCGGCTGCGCCGGTTCATCTTCCCGGTCAGCCTGCTGTTCTTCGCCTGGTACCTGGCGTTCGTGCTGCTGGCCGCCTACGCGCACGAGTTCATGAGCACCAGGGTCTTCGGCGCGGTGAACGTGGCCATGCTGCTCGGGCTGGCCCAGTTCGCCTCCACCGTGCTGATCACCGCCGCCTACCTGCGCTTCGCCAACCGGCGCCTGGACCCCCAGGTCGCCGCGATCCGCCGGAGCGCGGGCCGGTGACCGCGCTCGCCGCCGGGGTCCCGGAGAGCGAGCCGGTGGTCAACATCGCCGTGTTCGCCCTGTTCGTGGCGATCACCCTGTACGTGGTCTACCGGGCCAGCAGCCGCAGCTCGTCCACTTCGGACTACTACGCCGCGGGCAGCGCCTTCACCGGACGGCAGAACGGCATCGCACTTTCGGGTGATTTCCTGTCCGCCGCCTCGTTCCTGGGTATCGCCGGCGCGATCGCGATCCACGGGTACGACGGATTCCTCTACTCCATCGGGTTCCTCGTGGCGTGGCTGGTCGACCTGCTGCTGATCGCCGAGCTGCTGCGCAACACCGGCCGGTTCACCCTGGGCGACGTGCTCAGCTTCCGGATGCGCCAGCGCCCGGTGCGGGCCGCCGCGGCCACCTCGACGCTGGTGATCTCGCTGTTCTACATGCTCGCGCAGATGGCCGGGGCCGGTGGGCTGATCGCCCTGCTGCTGGACATCGACAGCGGGTTCGGCCAGGCGCTGGTGATCGGCGTGGTCGGCCTGGTGATGGTGATCTACGTGCTGGTCGGCGGGATGAAGGGCACCACGTGGGTGCAGATCATCAAGGCCGCCATGCTGCTCCTCACCGTGGCGCTGATGACGGTGTTCCTGTTCGGCAAGTTCGGCTTCAGCTTCTCGAACCTGCTCTCCTCGGCCGCCGACAACAGCCCGATGGGCGACGCCCTGCTCGAACCGGGCGGGCTCTACGGCGCCACCGAGACCAGCAAGCTCGACTTCGTCTCGCTGGCGATCGCGCTGATCCTCGGCGCGGCCGCGCTCCCGCACGTGCTGATGCGCTTCTACACCGTGCCCAACTCGAAGGAGGCCCGCCGGTCGGTGGTCTGGGCGACCGCCTGCATGCTGGTCTTCTACCTCTGCACGCTGGTGCTCGGCTTCGGCGCCGCGGCGATCGTCGGCTCCGACGAGATCCTCGGCGCGCCCGGCCGGGAGAACTCGGCGGCCCCGCTGCTGGCCCTGCACATCGGCGGCACGCTGCTGCTCGGCGTGGTGGCCGCGGTGGCGTTCGCCACCATCCTGGCCGTGGTCGCCGGGCTGACCATCACCGCGTCGGCCTCGTTCGCGCACGACGTGTACGCCAACATCTTCAAGGACGGCAAGGCCGAGCCGGTCCAGGAGGTGCGGGTGGCGCGGATCACCGCGGTGGTGATCGGCGCGCTCGCCATCGCCGGCGGCATCCTGGCCAGCGGGCAGAACGTGGCCTTCCTGGTCGCGCTCGCCTTCGCGGTGGCGGCCTCGGCGAACCTGTCCACCCTGCTGTACTCCCTGTTCTGGAAGCGGTTCAACACCACCGGCACGCTCTGGGGCATCTACGGCGGGCTGGCCGCCTGCCTGGTGCTGGTGCTGTTCTCCCCGGTGGTCTCCGGCGCGCCGGACTCGCTGTTCCCGCTGGTGGACTTCAGCTGGTTCCCGCTGAAGAACCCCGGTCTGGTGTCCATCCCGTTCTCCTTCCTCTGCGGGATCGTCGGCACGCTGCTCGGCGAGAAGGCCGATCCGCGCAAGCACGCCGAGATGGAGGTCCGCTCGATCACCGGCATCGGCAGCTGACCTACCCTCGATCGGGTGAGTGCTGATCGGATCCGGGAGTTCCTCTCGCGGGCGGACCCGCCGACGCCGTGCCTGGTGGTCGACGTCGATGTGGTGCGCGCCCGCTACCGCGAGCTGTCCACGCTGTTCGACGGGGTTTCGCTGTACTACGCGGTGAAGGCGAACCCCGAGCCCGCGGTGGTGCGCGCGCTGGTCGCGGCCGGGTCGCGGTTCGACGTGGCGAGCCCGGCGGAGATCGAGCTGTGCCTGGCGTGCGGTGCGTCCCCGTCGGCGCTGTCCTACGGCAACACGATCAAGAAGCCCGCCGACATCGCGGGCGCGTACGCGGCGGGCGTCCGCGACTTCGTCTTCGACGCCGAGGAGGACCTGGAGAACCTCGCCCGCCACGCGCCCGGCGCGTCGGTGTCGGTGCGGATCCTGGTGGACGGACCGGACTCGGTCACCCCGTTCGGCCGGAAGTTCGGCTGCGAGCCGGAGCTGGCACTGGTCCTGCTGGAGCGGGCCGCCGAACTGGGGCTCGACGCGGCCGGGGTCGCCTTCCACGTCGGCTCGCAGCAGTTGGACCCGCTGGCCTGGGACACCGGCATCGCGGCGGCCGCGAAGATCGCCGCCGAGGTGCCGGTGCGCCGGCTGAACCTCGGTGGCGGCCTCGGCACCACCTACCGCGAAGGCGCCCCGGCGCCCGCCGAGTACGCCGACGCCATCTTCGCCTCGCTGCGGCGGCACTTCCCGGCCGGGCTACCCGAGCTGCTGATGGAGCCGGGCCGGGCGCTGGTGGCCACCGCCGGGCTGATCCGCACCGAGGTGGTGCTGGTCGCCCGCAAGTCCACTGTGGATGATCACCGCTGGGTCTACCTCGACGTGGGCCGGTACAACGGCCTCGCCGAGACCGAGAACGAGGCCATCGCCTACCGCCTGGTCCCGGTCACCGCGCAGTCGGCCGGGACGGGCCCGGTGATCCTGGCCGGGCCGACCTGCGACGGCGACGACGTGCTCTACCAGCGCACCCCGTACCGGCTGCCGCTCTCCCTGCGCGGTGGTGACCGGCTGGACATCCTCGACGCCGGTGCGTACACCGCGAGCTACTCCTCGGTGGCCTTCAACGGGATCCCGCCGCTGCGCACGTATTGTCTTGGCGAGGGGGTGGAGGATGACCGCTGAGGTCGGGTTGTTCGCGGGCAGGCACGTGCTGGCCGAACTGCACGAAGTGGACCCGGCGCTGCTGGACGACGCCGCGTTCCTGCGGGCCACGCTGCGCGAGGTGATGGAGTCGGCCGGGGCGACCGTGGTCGGCACGCAGGCGCACCGGTTCGAGCCGCAGGGCGTGACCGTGCTGGCCATGCTCGCCGAGTCGCACGCCTCCGTGCACACCTACCCGGAGCTCGGCGCGATGTTCGTCGACGTGTTCACCTGCGGGGAGCGCGCCGACCCGGAACTGGCCGTGCGCCTGCTCGCCGAAGCGCTCGGCACGCGCTCGGTGATCTCGTCCACAGTCGACCGCGGACACCGCGTGGTGTTGCCGCACAACAACATCGGGAGCTGACTTGCCGAGCATCGTGGAGCCGGTCGGTGCCGGGCTGACCAGGACGTGGGAGCTGGACGAGGTCCTGCTCGACACCCGCACGGCCTACCAGCACCTGGTGATCGCGCGGACCGCGCAGGGCGTCTCGTTGTTCTGCGATGACGAGCGCCAGAGCACCGAGGCCAGCCAGCTCGTCTACCACGAGGCGCTGATGGTGCCGCCGCTGCTGCTCGCCGACGGCCGGTCGCGGGTGCTCGTGGTCGGCTCCAGCGAGGGCGTCGCGACGCAGATCGCGGTGGCCGCCGGGGCCTTCGTCGACCACGTCGACATCGACACCGAGGCGGTGCGGGCCTGCGCCGAACACCTGCCCTACGGCTACTCCCCCGCCGAACTCGCCGCCGCCGAAGCGGGTACGGACACCGAGCGGGTGTGGTACCAGGACGGCTGGTCCTTCCTCGCCGAGACCGAGCACCGCTACGACGTGGTGGTGATCGACCTGCCGGACGAGAACACCGACCCGGCGGCCCAGCACAACCGCTTGTACGGCACGGACTTCCTGCGCCGGTGCGCGAGCGTGCTGGCGCCGGGCGGGGTGGTCTGCTGCCAGGCGGGCTGCCCGACGCTCTGGCGCAACGAGACCCTGCTCGCGCTGTACCGCCGGTTCACCGAGGTGTTCGGCACCACCGTCTACTTCGGATCGGACGAGCACGAGTGGGCGTACCTCACCGGACGGCGGGACGCGGTACCGGACCCGGTGGCGACGATGACCGCGCGACTGGCCACCCTGCCCTACCGTCCGTCCTCAGTGGACTCGGAGACGCTGCGCGGCGGCACCGTGCCGCCGTACTCGGTGCGGCACTCAGGCCGGGCGTAGGCCGCTGACCACGACGTCCAGGATGCGGTCGGCTTCCTCGGGCGTCGCGCGCTCGGTGGCCACGCACAGACCGTGCCCCAGTCGCAGCAGGTCCACTCGGGTGACCTCGGGCCGAACGTGCTCCCGCGCGGCGGCGAGCACCTCGTCGGCGACCTCGTGCAACACCGAATGCGCCCAGGAGAACACCTCGCGCTCCTTGTCCAGTGACGCCTTGAGCGCCACGGTCAGCCCCTTCTTCCTGGTGAAGAACTGGACCTGCTCGCGGAACCAGAGCGGCAGGACGTCCTCGGGCGCGGCGCCGGAGACGAGCTTGCGGCCGTAGTCGGCGAGCGCCTCGATCTCCTCGCGGTAGACGGCTTCGACCAGCGCGTCGCGGTTCGGGAAGTGCCGGTACAGCGTGCCCGCGCCGACCTCGGCCCGTTTGACCACGTCGTCGAGCGGCACCTCGGTGCCCTTCTCGGCGAAGAGCTCCCGTGCGACGGCGACGATCCGCTCGTAGTTGCGGCGTGCGTCGGCCCGCATCGGCGACCTCCTCGTCAGCTAAGCGGATAGATTCTCCGGTTAGGCTTGCCGAAGCGGAGACTCTCTCCCTATGCTAACCCCACGGCTAAGTGGAGAGTTTCTCCGCTTAGTTCCTCTGGGGTTCCCGCATCCGCTTGGAGACGACTTCATGTCCGCACCCACGCTTCCGGCACCACCGGCCGCCCGGCCGGGGCTGGCGCTGGCCACCGTGCTCACCGCGCAGCTCATGCTCATCCTCGACGTCACCGTGATGAACGTGGCGCTGCCCGGCATCCAGGCCGAACTCGGCTTCAGCCAGACCGGCCTGTCCTGGGTGATCACCGCGTACAGCCTGGTCTTCGGCGGGCTGCTGCTGCTCGGCGGCCGGGCCGGCGACCTGTTCGGCAGACGGCGGCTGTTCCTGTTCGGCGTCGCCGTGTTCACCGCCGCCTCCCTGCTCGGCGGCCTCGCCGACTCGGCGTTCTGGCTGGTCACCGCGCGCATGCTGCAGGGCGTCGGCGCCGCGGCCGCCGGGCCGAGCACGCTCGCGCTGATCACCACCACCTTCACCGAACCGGCCGCCCGCACCAGGGCCCTGGCCCTGTTCACCAGCGTCGCCAGCGGCGGGTTCGCACTCGGACTGCTGGTCGGCGGCCTGCTCACCGACTGGTTCTCGTGGCGCGCGGCGTTGTTCATCAACGTGCCGTTCGGCATCGCGGTCTGCCTGCTCGCCACCCGGTACGTGGTCGAACCACCACGCACCCGCGCCCGGCTCGACCTGCCCGGCGCGCTGCTGGCCACGCTCGGCATCGCGGCGCTCGTCTACGGCTTCAACCAGGCTGCCACCAGCGGCTGGACCGCGGGCACCACGGTGCTGAGCCTGGCCGGCGGGCTGGTGCTGCTGGCGGTGTTCGTGCTGGTCGAACTGCGCACGCGGCAGCCGCTGATGCCGCTGGGCCTGTTCGCCGACCGGGACCGCGCGGCGGCCTACCTCAACTTCTTCTTCGGCCCGATGGCGATGATGTCGATGTTCTACTTCCTCACCCAGTTCATGCAGGAGCTGAGCGGGTTCGGGCCGCTGGCCACCGGGTTCGCCTTCCTGCCGATGGCGGGCGCGGTGTTCGGACTGAGCCGGTCGGTGCCGCGGCTGCTGCCCCGGTTCGGGCCGAAGGTGCTCACCATCACCGGGTGCGTGCTGATGATCGCCGGGCTCGCCTGGCTGACCCGGCTCACCCCGGACACGGCGTACTTCCCCGGGTTGTTCGGGCCGATGCTGCTGATGGGCCTGGGCGCGGGGACCGCGTTCACCCCGCTCAACGTGATCGTCATGGCGAGCGTGCGCCCGGAGGACGCCGGGGCGGCGGGCGGGGTGCTGCAGACCATGCAGCAACTGGGGTCGACCGTGGGGCTGGCCGTGCTGGTGACGGTGTTCGGGGTGGCTTCGCGAGGGGTGGAGGGGGCGCTGGGGCTGACCGAGGGCATGACCGCGGCGTTCACCGCGGCCGCCGTGATCGCCACCGGGACGCTGGTGGTGGCGCTGACCTTCCGGCGGAAGGGGGTTACAGCTTCTCGCCCGCCTGGGTCTTCGCGGTGACCTTGCGTTCGACCAGGAAGGACACGAACGGGATGCAGCCGGCCAGCAGCACGCCGGCCACGGCCTTCCACGACCAGCGGGCCTTGATCGCCAGGTCGACGGTGAGCGCGGCGTAGACCATGAAGACCACGCCGTGGATCGGCGAGTAGACCGCCGAGGGGCCCGGGTTGTCGAACACGTACCGCCAGATCATCACCACGACGAGGCCGAGGAGGCCGACGCCGGTGACGTAGGCGGCCACGCGGAACCGGGTCAGCGGCCCGCGCAGGTCGGCAACGCGCTTCTCGGTGCTCACCATCTGCTACTTCCTGCTTTCTTCGTCGCGTGCCGCCAACTCGGCGAGGTACGCGTTGTACGCCGCCAGTTCGGCGTCCTCGGGATCCGCGGGCTGCTCCTGCGCGGGCCGCGGCTTCGGGAGGCGAACCGGCTTCGGCTCGGGGGCCTCGGCCGGGGGGTTGGCTTCCGCGCGCAGGCGGAGCTGGCGGATGCGCCAGAACATGAACGCCGGGAAGAGGCCGAACAGCGGCCACTGCAGGACGTAGCCCAGGTTCTGGAAGGTGCCGTTGGCCGAGGAGAACTTCTCCCACTGCCACCAGGCGAGGCCGCAGCAGAGCACCAGGCTCAGCAGGCAGACCCCGGCGATCGCCAGGCGCCGCGCGACGGGTGACGTGGCCATGGACACCCTTCGACGCTAGCACCCCCGTCCGGGTGAGCCACCGCACACCTCCACCCGATATGCCCGATTGACCCGGGTTGCGGGAAGGGGGCCGGATCAGTTCGCGGTGAGGGTGCGCGCGGATTTCGCGTAGCCGTCCGCCAGGCCGAAGACCTTTTGCGCGTACTCGATCGAGTTGTTGTACGACATGATCCCGGCCCACCAGCCCTGCGCGGCCGCCATGTCGCGGCCGCCGGCGCACAGGTAGCGCGCGGCGGCCAGCGCGGCGTCGTCGATCTGCTGGGGGTCGCCGACGCCGTCGCCGTTGCCGTCCGAGTTGTACTTCGCCCACGTGCTCGGGATGAACTGCATCGGCCCGACCGCGCGGTCGTGCGTGGAGTCCCCGTCGAAGCGGCCGCCGTCGGTGTCGCCGATGGCCTTGACGCCCGGCGAACCGTCCAGCGGCACACCGATGATCGGCTTTGACGGCAACCCGTCGGCGCCGAGCGCGGCCCCGCCGTACTGCCCGTGGTTCGACTCGATCCGCCCGATCCCGGCCAGCGTCGCCCAGGAGAGCTTGCAGCCGGGCAGTTCCGCCCGCGCCGCCAGTTCGGCGTTCCCATAGGCCTGCAACGCCCGCGGCGGCACCCCCATCACCGGCGCCGCCCGCTGCGACCAGTCGGCCAGCAGGTCACCGGTCGAGCGCTGCTGGGGCTGCCCCTGCTGCTGCGCCCCGCCCACCGAAGCGTCCACCGGGGCCTGCGTGCCCGGCTCCACCGGCGCGGCCTGCACCTGCAGCGCGGGGATCTCCGTGGTGACCGGCCCCGACTCCGGGACGCTGGCCTGGGCGACCACCCACACCCCGGCGCCGGCCACCGCGAGCACCGCGGTCACGATCCCCGCTCGCCCGGCCATCGCGCCGGCTCGGACCTTGGTCAACTCGAAAACCCTTCGCCGACTTCGTCAGGACAACGACTCGGCGCAGGCTAGCGTTACGCACGTCCTCCCGCGGACGCGGCTCGCCAGGTGGGACTCGTCAGAGGAAAGAAGAGCTTTCAGCCCGCGTCGCGGCGCTGGCGGGCGAGCCTGGCCACGCACCACGCGGGCGCGCTGCCCCGGCGCAGGTGCTGCAACACGGTCATCGGGCCGAGCCGCTTGCCCAGATCGGCCGGGGTGAGCCCGGCCGCGCGGTAGTCCAGCGCGCGCTGGTCGAGCGGGCTGAGCCCGGCGTCCCACCACTTCTCGGCCTCGGCCACCGGGCCGATCATCTGCCACCAGCCGGCGGCGGCGCTGAGCAGTTCCACCGGAACCTCCGGCAGCCTGCCGCGCATGGCTTCCACGTACCCGGGGTCGGCCGCCTCGAGCGGCGCCCACCCGGTCGAGCCGGTCCGGGCCCGCTGGCCGGGAATGCCCGGCGGGGCCTGTGGCATGTCGGCGAGCCACGCCGACGCGATCCGGTCCGCCTCACGCTCTTCCGCGCTCTGCTCGCGCTCGGCAGCCCACTGCTGGATCAACGCGTCCACTCCGGGATCCCCGGTCATCCCTGCCTCCTTACCCATGCGCCGCGTTGGGTTCAGCCCGGGTCGAACAGCTGAGGGCTTTGTTCGAAACGGGGGAACCGAACGCGGATCCATGAGAACCAGACGATCACGCAATGTGAGCACCGTAGGGGGCCCGGGCCCGCTTCCGCCAGTGTTTGCCGCGGATGAATCGGTCTACCAGTGCATTAATCGACGATATCCACCCGGATGGTCGAGCGATCCGCCCGGATTCTGGGAATGGTGACTCAGCGTGAATTCGCCCTATCCGGACACAACTTCGGCCGGCCCCGCGTCGCACGCGCGGGGCCGGCCGAAGTGGACAGTGTTCAGGTCTAGGCGAACAAGCTCTTCACGAAGGTGACGAGGGCTTCCGCGCCGTCGCGCAGCCAGCCGAGCGCGGTCTGCACCGCCTCCGCGGACTGCGTGGGCTGGGTGATCAGCAGGAACAGCACGAGCGCGACGACGCCGACGAGCAGAATCTTCTTGATTTGCGGCGACATGGCTCCATCCTGAGGTCCCCGGCGGCCACGCGCTCAGCGTCGCCGTAGTCCACAACCACCTACGACCGTCATCCTGCCCCCGCGCCCCCGATTCGAACAGGCTTTCACGCCAATGCGCACTACCGTTCACGCCGAGTAGGTGACGATCTCCTACTCAGTGTAGAAGTCGCGGAGCCGATTACCCGGTCGGACACGCCCGGTACTCGATGGTGGAGCGAACTGACCGAGCGTGTTCCGACCACGGGCGGTTACCGCACGTTAACTAATGACTCCGGCGTTCCGAAGCTCCGCCACTCCGGTAACCCCGAACTCCGCCAGCACCTCGTCGGTGTCGGCGCCCTTTTCGTGCGGTGGCTCCGGCGTCGCGGCCGGGGTCCGGTCGAACCGCGGCGCCGGCGCGGGCTGCACCACCCCGCCGATCTCGACGAAGGTGCCGCGCGCCCGGTTGTGCGGGTGCTCGACCGCCTCCCACGGCGAGAGCACCGGCGTCAGGCAGGCGTCGGTGCCCTCGGCCTTGGCCACCAGCTCGTCCCTGGTGTGCTTGCCGATCGCCTCGGCCAGGATCTTGCGCAGCCGCGGCCATTCGTTCTTGTCCACGTGCACCGGCAACTCGGCCGGGTCGAGGCCGAGCACCTTGACCAGATCCGCCCAGAACCGCATTTCGATCGCACCGACCGCGACGTACTTGCCGTCGGCGGTCTCGTAGGTGTCGTAGAAGGGCGCACCGCCGTCGAGCATGTTGTCGCCGCGCTCCCCCGGCCACACCCCCGCCGCCCGCAGGCCGTGCAGGTGCGTGGTGAGCAGGGCCGCGCCCTCCACCATCGAGGCGTCGACCACCTGCCCCCGCCCGGACGAGGTGCGCTCGTGCAACGCGGCCAGCACGCCCATCGCCAGCAGCAGCCCGCCGCCGCCGAAATCGCCGACCAGGTTCAGCGGCGGCACCGGCCGCTCCCCCGCCCGGCCGACCGGCTCCAGCGCCCCGGCCAGGCCGATGTAGTTGATGTCGTGCCCGGCCGCGGGCGCCAGCGGACCGTCCTGGCCCCAGCCGGTCATCCGGCCGTAGACCAACCGCGGGTTGCGGGCGTGCACCTGCTCCGGGCCCAGCCCCATCCGCTCGGCCACGCCCGGCCGGAAGCCCTCGATCAGCACGTCGGCGGTTTCGGTCAGCTTGAGCACCAGCTCCACGCCCTCGGGCGTCTTGGTGTTCACCCCGATCGAGCGCCTGCCGCGCATCAGCGGGTCGTACGCGAAGCCCAGCACGTCCTCCCCCGGCTTGGCGCGATCCACCCGGATCACGTCCGCGCCGAGGTCGGCCAGGATCGTGCAGGCGAACGGCGCGGGCGCGAGCCCGGCCAGTTCGATCACCTTCAGCCCGGCGAGCGGGCCAGCTTTGGTCGGCATCTCAGAGCGTCCTCGAAATGATTTCCTTCATGATCTCGCTGGTCCCGCCGAAGATCCGGGAGATCCGGATGTCCGCCCAGGCCCGCGCGATCGGGTACTCGGTCATGTAGCCGTAGCCGCCGAACAGCTGCAGGCAGTCGTCGACCACCTTGTTGATCCGCTCGGTGGTCCACAGCTTCGCCATCGCCGCGCCCTGCACGTCCAGCTCGCCCTTGAGGTGGCGCTCGATGCACTGGTCGAGGAAGGCCCGCGAGACGGCGGCCTCGGTGGCCGCCTCGGCGAGCTTGAACTTGGTGTTCTGGAAGTTGTAGATCGGCCTGCCGAAGGCGGTGCGGTCCTTGGTGTAGGCGATGGTCTGGTCGATCGCCGCCTCCATGCCCGCCACCGCGGTGACCGCGATGATCAGCCGCTCCTGCGGTAGCTGCTGCATCAGCTGGATGAAGCCGTGGCCCTCCTCGCCGAGGAGGTTCGCCGCGGGCACGCGCACGTCGTCGAAGAACAACTCGGCGGTGTCCTGGCCCTTGAGCCCGACCTTGTCGAGCACCCGACCGCGCCGGAAGCCCGGGGTGTCGGTCTCCACCGCGATCAGCGAGACGCCCTGCGCCCCGGCGTCCGGGTCGGTCTTGCAGGCGACCACCACCAGGTCGGCGTGGTAACCGTTGGTGATGAAGGTCTTGGCCCCGTTGAGCACGTACTCGTCGCCGTCGCGGACCGCGCGGGTCTTGATGCTCTGCAGGTCCGAGCCGGTGCCCGGTTCGGTCATCGCGACCGCGCCGACGAACTCACCGGAGGCGAACTTCGGCAGCCACTCGCGCTTGCGCTCCTCGGTCGCGTAGTGCAGGAGGTAGTGCGCGACGATGCCGTTGTGCACCGTCACCCCCCAGGCGCCGTCCCCGCAGCGAGCCTGCTCCTCGTAGAGCACGGCCTCGTGGGCGAAGGTGCCGCCACCACCGCCGTACTCCTCCGGGATGGACAGCGCGAGCAGGCCGACCTCACCGGCCTTCGTCCACAGCTCGCGGTCGACCTTCTTCTCCGCCATCCAGCGTTCCTGGTTGGGCACCAGTTCCTTCTGGCAGAAGGTGCGCGCGAGGTCGCGGAAGTCCTCGAGATCGGGGTTGCTCCATGAGCTCTTCTGAATCTGCAGTGGCACGGCGGACCCTCCGGACTGGAAAACATGCCAATCGGAATGTAAGTTCTGCTCGGAATGTACATCTGGAGCCCAGGTCGGGTAAAGCCCACCGGAACGGGGTTTCGCTGTGACCGGCACAACACACCGCACCCAGGCGGAGCGACGGGCGGCCACCCGGACCGCCCTGCTCGACGCGACCATCGACTGCCTGGTCGAACTCGGCTACGCCCGCACCTCGGTGCAGGAGATCTGCGCCAGGGCCGGGGTGTCGAAGGGCGCCGTGCAGCACCACTTCTCGGCCAAGGCGGAGCTGATGGCCGCCGCCGTGGAGCACCTGACGAACCGGCTGAAGTCCGAGCTGGCCGCCTCGCTGACCCGGCTGCCCTCGGGCGCGGACGGCATCCCGGCGGCGATCGACCTGCTCTGGGAGGGCTACTCGGGCACGCTGGCCACCGCGGTCACCGAACTCTGGGTGGCCGCACGCACCGACGACGAACTGCGCGCGGCGATCCGGCCGGTGGACCGGGCACTGGGCCGCTCCACCCTGGAGCAGATCTCGACGGTGGCCGGTGACCTGCCGCAGGACCGCGCCGAAGTGCTGTTCTGGCTCACCGTCAACCTGACCAGGGGCCTGGCGCTGGACGCGGAGCTGGGCGGGGATCCCAAGCGGCGCAAGCAGTTGCTCGACGAGTGGAAGCGGATCGCGGTGCTGTTGTACGGGCACGGTTAGGTCTCGAAGGTCGCGGTCCGGCTACGCTCCGGCAGGTTTCCCGCGATGGTGAGGACGTCCCCAGGATGAGGAGTCCTCGATGACCGCAGGCGCGGCCCCACCGCAGTTCCCGCCGTACCACCAGCCACCACCACCCCCGCCGCGACGCCCCGGAGTGCACGGGTTCTCGGTGGCGGCGGGCGTGCTCGCACTGGTGGCCGCCGGACTGCTGATCTTCGGCAGTTTCCTGCCGTACCTGGAATACGTGGTGGTCAACGACGGCGAACAGGCCTTCTCCCAGCAGACCACCGGCTGGGAGTGGATCATGGAGTCGTCCGACGACGACGGCCCGTCCCTCGCCCAGGCCGAAGGGGCGCACCCGCCGCGGTTCGGCATCGTGCTCACCGTCGCCGCCGCGGTCCTGCTGATCGGCGCGTTCGTCACCGTCGCTTCGGCCGGTCGTGGCGCGAGCGCCGGGGTGCGCGCGGGTTCGCGCCTGCTGCTCAGCACCGCGACCGCGGCCGCCGCGGTCGCGGTGTGGATGGTCGCGCTGACCGCGTCGGGCATGGAAAGCATGGCCGTGGTGGACGAAGAGAGCAGCTCGTTCCGGACCGTGTACAACCTCGGCACCGGGTTGTGGGTGCTGATCTGCGGTGGCGGCACGGCACTGCTCGCACTACTGGTCTCCTGGCTGCCCAACCCCGATCGGCGGGTGGCGGCGGGTCCGGTGCCCGGCGTGCAGATGTACGTGGAGCCGAGGACGCCGCCGCACGGTTTCGCGCCGCCGATGGCGCCGCCGCCGCACGCACCGCCACCCGGACCAGCTGGACCGCCCGCGCCGCCGGCGCCCGAGCCGTACATCTCGCCGTTCACCCAGGTGGCGCCGACCGAATCGCTGGCCGCGGAACCGGCGGCGGAGACTCCCCCGAAAGAGGCGGAAGAGGCGGAAAAACCCGTCGCAGCCGAGCCGGACCAGGAGCAGGACCCGGAGAAGGACAAGGCCAAACCGGCCGAGTAGTGGCCCTCGCTGCCATGAACGGTCCACCGGGTGGACCGTTCATGGCACCCGCGTTCAGAGTAACGTGAGGCGGTTTCACGTTCTACGGTTCGTACCGTCGGTATGCTGTACTGACGAGTAACCTCGCCACGGAACGGAGCCGCTCATGACCAGCACCACGCCCGCGCCCACCGGTCAGCAGTCCTCCCGGCCGAGCACCGTGGGCGGCGTGGTCGGCGCGCCTTCGGCCGCGCGGGCGGCGCAGCTGGTCCGCCGGGCCACCGGCGGGGCCGACCGGGCGCCCGCCGAGATCACCTCGCCGTTCACCGGCCTGATCACCGCGGCGCTGCCCCAGGCGGACGACACCGAGGCCCGCACCGCCTTCGCCGCGGCCAGGGAGGCGCAGCGCGCCTGGGCGGCGGTGCCGGTGGCGGAACGCCAGCGCATCCTCATCCGCCTGCACGACCTGCTGCTCGAACGCCAGGACGAGGCGCTCGACCTGGTCCAGGTCGAGGCGGGCAAGGCCAGGATGGACGCCTTCGACGAGGTCAGCGGCTCGGCGCTGGTCGCGGCCTACTACGGCAAGCACAGCGCGCGCATCCTGTCCCCGCGCCGCGCCGCCGGGGTGATCCCGGTGCTCACCAAGGCGGGTGAGATCCGGCACCCGAAGGGCGTGATCGGGGTGATCACCCCGTGGAACTACCCGCTCGCGCTGACCGCGATGGACGTGCTGCCCGCGCTGGCGGCGGGCAACACCGTGGTGCAGAAGCCGGACAACCAGACCGCGTTGTCCGCGCTCTGGCTGCACGAACTCGCCGAGGAAGCCGGGCTCCCCGCCGGGGTGTGGCAGATCGTGCTCGGCCGCGGTTCGGCGATCGGCGACGCGCTGGTCGAGGAGTCCGACTACCTCTGCTTCACCGGGTCCACGCCGACCGGCAAACGGCTGGCCGAGCAGGTCGCCGGCCGGCTGACCGGGTACTCGCTCGAACTCGGCGGCAAGAACCCGATGATCGTGCTGCCGGACGCGAACCCGGCCAAGGCCGCCGCCGGCGCGGTCACCGCCTGCTTCTCCTCGGCCGGGCAGCTGTGCGTCTCGGTCGAGCGGATCTACGTCCACGAGAGCATTCGCGAGGAGTTCACCAAGGCCTTCGTGGCGAAGACCGAGGCGCTGCGGCTCGGCGCGAAGCTCGACCACTCCGCCGACATGGGCTCGCTGACCTCCGACAGCCAGCTCGCCACCGTCTCGGCGCACGTCGAGGACGCGAAGGCGAACGGCGCGACCGTGCTCACCGGCGGGCACGCACGGCCCGATCTCGGCCCGCTGTTCTACGCGCCGACCGTGCTCACCGACGTCACCCCGGCCGCGAAGCTGTTCGCCGAGGAGACCTTCGGCCCGGTGGTGGCGGTCTACGGCTACACCGAGATCGACGACGCGGTGGACCGCGCGAACGACACCGTCTACGGCCTCAACGCGAGCGTGTGGTGCCGCGACACCCGGGCGGGCGCGGCCGTGGCCGCCCGGCTGAAGGCGGGCACGGTCAACGTGAACGAGGGTTACGCGGCCACCTTCGGCAGCGTCGGCGTGCCGATGGGCGGGATGAAGGAGTCCGGGTTCGGCCGCCGCAACGGCGCCGAGGGGCTGCTCAAGTACACCGAGGCGCAGTCGATCGCGGTGCAGCGCGGGCTCAAGCTGCGGCCGTTCCGCGGTCTGCCGCCGAAGCTCTGGGTGAAGAGCATGACCTCGAGCATGAAAGCCTTGCGTCGCCTGCCCCGCTGACGCCAGGAGGTCCGATGCCCGAAGCCACCGTCTCGGCGCTGCAGCTCGCGGCGAGCCGGGACACCCGGACCACGCTGGACCGGATTCTCGGCTACGAGGCGGAAATCCGGGGTTCGGACGTGGTGGTGCTGCCCGAGGCCGTGCTCGGCGGTTATCCCGCCGCCGGGCTGAGCGGCGAGCGGTTCACCCGGTACTTCGAGCAGGCCGTCGAGGTACCGGGGCCGGAGATCGACGAGCTGGCCGGGTTGTCCGCGCGCACCGGGGCGACGCTCGTGGTGGGCGTGGTCGAGCGCGACGGGTCCACTTTGTACTGCACGGCGGTGTTCCTCGACCCGGTGACCGGGTACGCGGGCAAGCACCGCAAGCTGGTGCCGACCATGCGGGAACGCCTGGTGTGGGGCCGCGGTGACGGTTCGACGCTGCCGGTGGTGCCCACCGCGGCCGGGCTCGCCGGGGCCGCGCTGTGCTGGGAGAACTACCTGCCGCTGCTGCGCGCGGCCATGTACGCCAAGGGGATCCGCGTCTGGTGTGCGCCCACTGTGGACGATCGTGAGGTCTGGCGCTCGACCGTGCGGCACATCGCCGCCGAAGGGCGTTGCTTCGTGGTCAGCGCCTGTCCGTACGACCCCGAGGGGGACGACCCGTTCGCCGGGGGCAGCCTGATCGCCGGGCCGTCGGGTGACGTTCTCGCGGGCCCGCTGCTCGACGCCGAAGGCCTGGTCACCGCGAAGATCGACCCGGACGAGACGATCGCCTCACGCGTCGAGCTCGACGTGTCCGGCCACTACTCGCGGCCGGACGTGTTTTCCCTGACGGTGGACGAAACCCCGCGTCCCGGCGTCACCTTCCACCGCGACTAGGCGCTCAGCAGACCGCGGTCCTTGGCGATCGCGACGGCTTCGGCACGGCGGCTCGCGCCGAGCTTCGCCATCACGCGGGACAGGTGCACGCTCACCGTTTTCTCGCTGATGTACAGCTCTTCGCCGACCTGCCGGTTCGTCCGGCCCAGCGCCACCCGCTCCAGCACCGCGCGCTCGCGCTCGGTCAGCGGGTCCACCACGTCCCGCCGCGGTGCCTGGCCGGGCAGCTCGATCCGGGCGCGGTGGGCGAGCTCGCGAATGCTGTCACCGAGCGGTTTCGCACCGAGCCGTTCGGAAACCTCGTACGCCTTCAGCAGTTCCGCCGCGGCGAGTTCGGCGTCGGCGGCTTCGCCGGTGCTCAGCAAGGCGGTCGCGTACCGCTGCCGCGCGCCGGCCTGCTCGTAGACGGCGCCGTACCCGAATTCGGCCACCACCGCCGCCCAGGCCGCCGCGTCGAACCGGCCGTGCAGTTCCGGTGCCTCGGCCGCCAGCCGCGCGGCCCAGGCCCGGCCTTCCGGGCCCATCGTGCCCGACCGCGGTTTGCCGTGGTCGAGGCAGGCACGGCCGTGCGCCAGCAGTTCCTCGCCCTTGGCCACCGCCTCGGCCTCGGCTTCGGCGTCCCCGCGCACCCTCGCCGCCGCGGCCAGCGCCGAACAGGCACGCAGGGCCAGCGCCACCATGCGCACCCCGCCGAGCAGCCACGGCTCGAACTCCTCCAGCTTCTGGAGCACCTCGTCGGCGCGGCGCACCGCCTCGGCGTGGTCCCCGCGCCAGCACGCGACCTCGATGCCCACGGCCCCGCCCGCGATGGCGATCTGGATGTCCGAACGCCACTCCGCGCGCAGGCTCTCGACCAGCTTCTCCGCTTCGGCGAGCCGTCCCCGCGCGGCCACCAGGTACACCCAGGACGCGGTCATCCTGGCCGCCACCGCACTGGACACCCCGCGCTGCGGGCGCCCGTCCTCGGTCGGCCAGTCCCCGGTGGCGTAGCGCAGGTACAGGTGCCGGGCGCGCGCCTCCAGGCCGAACGAACTCCAGGTGAGCCCGTTTTCCTTGGCGAAATCGGAACTTTCCTGGTAGGCGGCGAGCGCCTTGTCCATTTCGGACAGATCCTCGTAGCTGGCCGCGAGGAAGTAGCGGGCCCGCAGCTGGACGTTGAGCGCGCCCGCCTGCTCCGCCTTGCGCCGGGCCTGGCGCAACCGGTCGCGGGCCTCCTCGATGTGCCCCTCGGCCTCGGCGAGCGCGCCGAGCGTGACCAGCGCGTCGGCCTCGGCCCCGTTCGCACCGACCGCGCGGGCGTCGGCCACCGCGCTCTGCGCGCTCCACAGCGCGTCGGCGATCTTGTCCTCACCGCGCTGGATGATCGCCCTGGTGGCGAGCACCCAGGCACGCGTGCTCGAGGCGGGCAGGTGCTCGACCAGTTCCCAGGCCTTGGCGATCGCCTCCACCGACTCGTCCCACGAGCCGTCCATCGCGCCGAGGACCTGCGCCAGCCGCCGCCACAGCATGGCCGCGCGCTCGGCGGGCACGCCGTCGTGGAGCGCCTCGACCGCACTGCGGGCGTAGGCGATCGCGCGCTCGGGTTCACCGGAGGTCCCGGCGAAGTAGGAGGCGTTGCTGAGCAGCTTGATCTCGTCGACCCCGTCGGGCCGGTCGCCTTCCGGCACCGCGTCCCAGATCGCCAGCGCCTGCTCGGTGTGCTTCAGCGCGGACGCCGGCGCGCCGAGTTCGTCGGCCTCGGTGGCCGCGCGCTTGGACGCGGCCAGCGCGGTGGGCAGGTCGTTGCTCTCCAGGCTGTGGTAGGCCAGCAACGCGTCCCCACCCCGGGTTTCCGGGTTGCGGCGCAGGCGGTCGGCGTACTGGGCGTGGGTGCGCGTGCGCTCGCCGGGCAGCAGGTCGCCGTAGACCGCTTCGCGCAGCAGCGCGTGCCGGAACAGGTAGAACTTCTTGTCCACCACCAGGACGTGGTGCTGCACGGCTTCGCGCAACGCCTCGTCCAGCGCGAGTTCGTCCAACCCGGACAGGTCGTTGAGCACGGCATGCGAGACCCCGCCGTTGGCCACCGAGATCAGCCGCAGCACTCGCCGCGTCTCCGCGGACAGCCGCTCCACCCTGGACAGCAGCACCTCGGCCAGCCCGATCGGCAGCTCCGCCTCGTCGGTGCAGGAGGCGATCAGCTCCTCCAGGAAGAACGGGTTGCCCTGCGACCGCTCGATCACCCCGGACATCACCTCGGGGGTCAGCGTCGCCTCGGCCAGCGCGGTGACGAACTGGCGGGCGTCGGCGTCGCTGAACGGCGGCAGCTCGATCCGCTCCACGCTGGCCAGCCGCACCAGCTCGGACAGCACCGGCCGGAGCGGGTGCCGCCGGTGCACGTCCTCCTCGCGGTAGCTGGCCACCACCAGCAGCCGCTGCGCGCGCAGCCGGGACAGCAGGAAGGAGAACAGGTTGCGGGTGGAGCCGTCGGCCCAGTGCAGGTCCTCCAGCAGCAGCACCACCGGCGTGTGCTCGGACAGGTCGGTGAGCAGGCCCAGCACCGCGTCGAACAACTGCAGCTGGCCGAGGTCGCGCTCGGCCCGGACCGGTCCCCTGGTCTCGTGGTCGCCCGCGGACACCGGGGTGTGCTCCGCGCTCGGCGGCAGCACGGTGCCCAGCTGCGGCAGCAGCCTGGCGAGCGCGTGGCGCACGCGCAGCGCGTCGGCCACCGCGCTGTCCCCCGAGGTGGCCAGCGGGGTGAGCGCCTCGGCGAAGGGCAGGTAGGGCAGGCCGCCCTCGCGCACGTCCAGGCAGCGGCCGGTGAGCACCAGCGCACCCCGGCCGGCGGCGTGTTCGGCCAGTTCCGTCAGCACGCGGGTCTTGCCGACCCCCGCGTCCCCCGACAGCAGGACGGCGCCGGCTTCGTTGCGCTCGGCACGGGCGAGCGCGGCACGAAGCCGGCGCATTTCACTGGTCCGCGCGACGAGCGGGATTCCGGATCCGAGACGGGGCACGGTGTGCATTCTTGCCTACCCGTGGTCCGGGAGCCCTGCGGTTTTCGCTCGTGGCGCACCCGCTGTGACGCACATGGCTCACGCGGCCTTGTCGTGCGCCCCGTCCCGTTGCCGCGGTATGTGCACCTGGGGCTTGTTCCCCCGCATCCAGCGGAACGCCCGGCTGCCGCGGACGACCCTGGTCAGCCTGCCCGCGCGGTACAGCTCGTCGTTGCGGTAGGCGACCTCGGCCTGCACGGCGTCCCACATCCAGTCGGTCCTCATGGTCCGTCTCCTCTGTCGATCCCGGTCTCTTCTGCCGAGTCTCAGAGTCGTGCTGAGGGGTCCGCCGGTGCATCGGGCGATCACGCAGTCCGGACGTGCGTCGGCCCCTTACTCCCGTGTCTCGCCTGCGCGACGGGGGTAAGGGGCCGAGGTGGCTGACTCAGCTGGGGTCGAGGCTGCCGGCGCGCGTGGCGTCCAGCAGCCCCTGCCAGCCCCGGGAGCTGAAGGAGAGCAGACCGCCCTCGACGTCCTTCGAGTCGCGGACGGCCGCGCCGTCACGGGTGAATGCGATTTCGACGCAGTCATTGCCACCACCGCTGTGGCTGCTCTTGCGCCATCGGGTCAGGAATACAGGGTTCTCGGACATGGTCCCCACTCCTTACTTCGCTTGCTCCGCACCGAGCCGCTCGGCCGACTCGGCGATCAGTTCGACCGAGTCATCCGGTTTCAAGGCAGTGGCGCGCAGGTGATCGAACATGAGGGTATAGCGGCGCACATCATCCGGCATCTCCAGGTAAAGGCCGCTGGAAGTGCTGTCCACGTAAACTACGTCCGGATCTGCCTGCTCCGGAAAACCGAGGATGAGAAACGGTCCCTCCATTCCCGGATGAGCACCCGCACCGAACGGCACCACCTGGAGCGTCACGTGCGGCAGTCGCGCGACCTCGAGCAACCGGGAAACCTGTTCCGCCATCACTTCGCACCCGCCGACGCGCCGGTGCAGCACCGCCTCGTCGATCACCGCCCAGTACTCCGGCGGGGCCGGATCGGTGAGCAGTTCCTGGCGGGCCATCCGCGCCGCCACCCGGCGCTTGAGCTCGGTCTCGTCCGCGTCCGGGCGCAGTGCGCGAATCACCGTCCGCGCGTAGCGCTCGGTCTGCAGCAGACCCGGTACCAGCAGCGCCTGGTAGGCCCGCAGCGAACTGGCATCGGCTTCCAGTCCGACGAAGGTACCGGTGAAGACCTCGTTGTAGGCGTGCCACCACCCGCGCTTGCGCGCCTCCCTGGCGAGCTGGACCAGCGCCTCGCGCTCGTCGCCCATCAGGCCGTACAGCTCCAGCATGTCCCGGACGTCGCGCGGGGTGACGCCGACGTGCCCGGTCTCGATGCGACTGATCTTCGACGCGGAGCACTCGAGCTTCTCGCCCACCTCGTCGATGGTCAGCTCGGCGGCCTCGCGAAGCCGGCGCAGTTCCCCGGCCAGCCGCCGACGGCGCACCGTCGGCCCCTGCCCTCGCGCCACTGCCCCACCTCCGCTGTGTTCCTCGCTTGCCGATGTCCCTGTTGCCATATCTAACCAGCCGCCCAGACTCGCCGTGATGAATTGACTACTTCAATTTCGCCCGCGTCCCCAGATGGTGGACTGCAAATTGCACATTGCCGTTGTACGCTCGCAGTGTGCTCCATTTTCCGGCCGGGAGCCAGTACATCGGGCAAAATTCGGAGAGGTCCACTTCCGGGGAGGAGCGGGTGTGCGCGTGGGTCACCCTGAGCTGAACATCGTGAACCCATTAGCGGCCATTGTGGAACGACGGCTGACCGAGCTCACCCGTTCGGCGGGCACCCACGACACGCAAGTCGCCGCGTGGGTAGCACGCCACGAAATCCCGGTTCTGGCCGAAGCATTGCGCGCGGTGCTCGCGGAGCACCGGATGGACGCCCGCGGGCGCTGTGTGGCCTGCCGCGGGCGCCGCTGGCGACAGTGGCGAAATCGTCACCCACCCGTGCCGTGTCGCGCTTTCGTGGCAGCGCGGCTCGCGCTCGGGGACGGCCTCCCGGCGGAAATCACCCACCCGGCGCAACGCCGGAAGCACCGCAGGCGCCGGGCGGCGGGCGAGTAAGGGCCCGGGTCCACCGAGGACTCCGGGTACGCGCTCACAGCACGCGCAGCAGGCCCTCCTGGACCACGGTGGCGATGAGCGTGCCGTCGGCGGCGAAGAAGCGGCCGGTGGCCAGCGCGCGGGCGTTCGAGGCGGACGGCGACTCGGTGTCGTAGAGGAACCACTCGTCGGCCCGGAACGGGCGGTGGAACCACATCGCGTGGTCCAGGCTGGCGCCGAGCACCTTGTCCAGCTCCCAGTAGGCGCCGTGGCGGGCCAGCGGGGAGTCCAGCAGGGTCATGTCCGAGGCGTAGGCCAGCACGCAGACGTGCAGCAGCTGGTCGTCGGGCAGGGTGCCGTCGGCCCGCATCCAGACCTGGTTGCGGGTGGCCGGGGTGCCGGTGCCGCGGGTCACCCACGGCGGGTCGTTGACGTAACGCAGGTCGATCGGGCGCGGGCGGCTGTGCAGCTGCTCCAGCGCGGGGTAACCCTCGATGCGCTCCAGCACGGTCGGCAGCGACTCGGGCGCGGGCACGTCCGGCATCTCGTCGGCGTGCTCGATGCCGGCCTCGGCCTTCTGGAACGAGGCGGACAACGCGAAGATGGCCTTGCCGTGCTGGACCGCGACCACCCGGCGGGTGGTGAACGACCGGCCGTCGCGGATGCGGTCGACCTCGTAGACGATCGGCACCCGCGGGTCGCCACCGCGGATGAAGTAGGCGTGCAGCGAGTGGACCGTGCGCTCCGGCGGCACCGTGCGCCCGGCGGCGACCAGCGCCTGCCCGGCCACCTGCCCGCCGAACACCCGCACCGGCGAGTGCGGCGGGCTGACGCCGCGGAAGATGTTCTCTTCGATCCGCTCCAGGTCGAGCAGGGAGACCAGGCGGTCGAGCACCACCTGGCCGCCACGGGCGGCGTCGGTGTCGAGCTCGGTGGCGGCGGCGCGGGCGGCCTCAGTCATGCCCGAAACCCTAACCCGCCGCGACCCGCGCCCGGGCTGTGCTCAGGCGTGATCGTCTTCACCGAGGCGGTGGACGCGGATCAGGTTGGTCGACCCCACCGTGCCCGGCGGGGAACCGGCCACGATCACCACCAGGTCGCCCTGCTGGTAGCGGTCCATCTCCACCATCGCGTGGTCGACCTGCTGGATCATCTGGTCGGTGGAGCCCACCTTCGGCACGATCCGGGTGGCCGTGCCCCAGGTCAGCGCGAGCTGGCTGCGCACGCTCTCCTCCGGGGTGAAGGCCAGCAGCGGCAGCCGGGTGTGCAGGCGGGCCAGCCGCCGCACGGTGTCGCCGGACTGCGTGAAGGCGACCAGCGCCTTGGCGTTGAGGCGCTCCCCGATGTCGCGGGCGGCGTAGGAGATCACGCCGCGCTTGGTCCTCGGCACGTGGCTCAGCGGCGGGACCTGCGGCGAGTCGGTCTCGACCGCCTGGATGATCCTGGCCATGGTCTCCACCGACTCGACCGGGTAGCGGCCGACGCTGGTCTCCCCGGAGAGCATCACCGCGTCGGTGCCGTCGAGCACCGCGTTGGCCACGTCGGAGGCCTCGGCGCGGGTCGGCCGGGAGTTGCTGATCATCGAGTCGAGCATCTGGGTGGCCACGATCACCGGCTTGGCGTTCTCGCGGGCGATCTGGATGGCGCGCTTCTGCACCAGCGGGACCTGCTCCAGCGGCAGCTCCACGCCCAGGTCGCCGCGGGCCACCATGACCCCGTCGAAGGCCAGCACGATGGCCTCGAGGTTGTAGACCGCCTCGGGCTTCTCCAGCTTGGCGATCACCGGGACGCGGCCCTTGCCGACCCGGTCCATCACCTGGTGCACCAGGTCGATGTCGGCGGGCGAGCGGACGAAGGACAGCGCCACGAAGTCGACGCCCAGCTCCATCGCGAACTCGAGGTCCTCGATGTCCTTGTCGGACATGGCGGGCACGGACACGTCCATGCCGGGCAGCGAGACGCCCTTGTTGTTGCTGACCGGGCCGCCCTCGGTGACCTCGCAGACCACGTCCGGGCCGTCGACCTCCTTGACCACCAGGCCGACCTTGCCGTCGTCGACCAGCAGCCGGTCGCCCGGCTTGGCGTCGTTCGCCAGGCCCTTGTAGGTGGTGGAGACGCGCTCGTGGGTCCCGGCCACGTCCTCCACGGTGATCCGCACGATGTCGCCGTTGCGCCACTCGACCGGACCGCTGGCGAAGGTGCCCAGGCGGATCTTCGGGCCCTGCAGGTCGGCCAGGATGCCGACGGCGCGCCCGGTCTCCGCCGCCGCCGCGCGGACGACGTCGTAGACCTCCTTGTGGTCGCCGTGGCTTCCGTGGCTGAAGTTCATTCTCGCGACGTCCATCCCGGCGTCGACGAGGGCCCGCACCTTCTCCGGGCTGGCGGTGGCGGGGCCAAGGGTACAAACGATCTTCGCGCGTCGGCTCACGTTCAGACAGCGTAGACCCTCGAGGCGGCTACGTCTTTACCGATCCCGAGACCGATTCAACCTGTTTCTTTCCGTGTTCGCTCAGTAGTAACCCTTTGTATGCTCCAGCGGTGCGGAAGGCCGTGGTGGTCCTGCTCAGCGGTGCCCTCGTGGCCTGCGCCCCGGCCCCGATCCCGGCTCCGCCGGCGTGGTCGGAACTCACCCCGCCGTCGCCAGGGGCACGCGTGCTCGGTATCACCGGATCGGGTGAGGAGATCCTGCTCACCGGCTCGGTCCCCGGCCCGGACGGCCGCTCCCCCGCCGCCTGGCTCGGCACCCCGGAGGCGGGCTGGCGCGCGCTGCCGCTGCACACCGGTGGCGGTTACGGCGCCCAGGCCGAACTGGTCGAACCGTCGGCGGGCGGCGGCAGGCTGCTCGCGCTCGGCCGCGCGTACGGCGGGGCGCACGGCAACGCGCGGCTGACCATCTGGTCCGGCGACCCGACCGGGCTGACCGACCACCCGCAGCCGTTCGAACTGCTCGGCGGGCCGCGGGCGATGGCGGTGAACGGCACCGCGACCACACCAGGGGCCTCCGTGCTCTCCGGGCAGTGGGAGCACCCGGCCGCCGGGGCCGGTGCCGCGGTGTGGGTCTACTCGGACGGTCAGGCCTGGTCCCGGCTCGACGAGGCGCGGGCGCTGCTCAGCTCCCCCGGCGCGCCGACCCGCGCGCTCGGCGTGGCCGCGACCGGACCGGGCTTCACCGCGGTCGGCGACGTGCGCGCGGACCGGCGGTTCTCCCCGTTGGTCTGGACCTCCGGGAACGGCCGTGACTGGCAACGCGCCGACCTCCCGCGGCCCGCCGATTCCGGTGACGTCAGCGCCTCGCGGATCGCGTGCACGGAGTCGGCCTGCGTGGCGACCGGACTGTCCCGATCGAACACCGGCCCGCAGCGCCTCGCGTGCTGGCACGGCAGCGGCGGCACCTGGTCGCTGACCGGCGGCCCGGACCTCGATCCCGCGCAGCTGCCCGAAATCACCGGCCTCGCCTTCGACGGCGAGCACGTGCTCACCACCGGCGAACTCGGCGGCCACGCTCGCTTGTGGACCGGGTGCGGGGTCGACCGGCCGCTGCCCGAACCGGCCACGCGGGCCGTCGCCCGGCCGCTCGGCGACCGGATCCTGGTGTCCACCGGCGAAAAGCTGTGGCTCAGCGCCGGGGCAGCTCACTGACGCCGACGTGGTCGCGGGCCCACTCGTTGAACGCGCGCACCTGCCGCCACGACCTGCGGACCCGGTCGAGGCAGCCGCGTTCGTGCAGGGTGTCGTCCGGTTCCCAGAGCTTCACCGCGTAGAGCGACTTGTGCCGCAGCAGGTCGATGCGCGGGTGGTCGGCGTCGTAGCCGCGTGGTTTGGTCTTCAGCGCCTCACCCTTGAGCTCCCAGCCCTGTTTGCGCAGCTTGGCCAGGATGCGCTCCAGCTCGGGGCCGTGCGGTTCGGTGTCCACCGCGCGCCGGAAGGTCGCCAGCTGGTCGGTGGCCAGGTGGAAGCAGCCGCCGCCGACGCGCAGCCCGGCCGAGCTGACCTCCACGTAGTACGCGCCCCCGCCGCGGCCCTGCTCGATCACCCCGCCGCAGTGCGTCTTGTACGGGCGCTTGTCCTTGGCGAAGCGCACGTCGCGGTGCGGCCGGAACACCTTGCCCTTGCCGAAGCCGTCGGAGAACTCCGCGTCCAGCTCGGTGAGCAGCGCCTCCATCGGCGCGCGCACGTCCTCGCGGTAGGTGCGGAGGTTGTCCTCCCAGTACGGCTTCGAGTTGTCGACCAGCAGTCCGTCGTAGAAGTCGATCGCGTATTCGCCGAAGCCCGTGAACGTCACCCGCGCACCCTAATCGCTACCCACGACAGAAAGCGGGCGGGGAACTCGGTTTCCCCGCCCGCTCCTCGGCTACCGCCACTGCTAGCCGCTCTGGATGGCGCTGATCAGCTCGCCATTCGTGGTGTCACCCGAGAGTTCCCAGAAGAAGGTGCCACCGAGGCCCTGGGTGCGGGCGTAGGAGACCTTGCCCTTGATGGTGGCCGGGGTGTCGTAGCTCCACCACTGGCTCCCGCACTTGGCGTAGGCGGTGCCCGCCACGGTGCCGGTCGCCGGGCACTTGGACTTGAGCACCTTGTAGTCCTCGATGCCCTGCTCGTAGGTGCCGGGCGCCGGGCCGGTGGCGGTGCCGCCCGGGGCGTCCTGCGTCACGCCGGTCCAGCCGCGACCGTAGAAACCGAGGCCCAGCAGCAGTTTGCTGGCCGGAACGCCCTTGCCCTTGAGCTTCTGGATGACCGCGTCGGAGTTGAACCCGGCGTTGGGGATGCCCGGGTACGAGGTCAGCGGCGAATGCGGGGCCGTGGGGCCCTGCGCCGCCCACCCGCCGAAGTAGTCGTAGGTCATCACGTTGTACCAGTCGAAGAACTGCGCGGCGCCGCCGTAGTCGGCCGCGTCCACCTTGCCGCCGGCCGAACCGTCACCGGTGATGGCCGCGGTGACCAGCTTCGAGCCGAACTTCGAGCGCAACGCCGACGCCAGGTTCTTCAGCGCGGCGGGCCCGCTGGTGTCGCAGGTCAGGCCGCAGGCGTTGGGGTACTCCCAGTCGATGTCGATGCCGTCGAACACACCGGCCCAGCGCGGGTCGTTGAGCAGGTTGTAGCAGGAGTTCGCGAACGCGGTGGGGTTCTTCGCGGCCTGCCCGAAGCCGCCGGACCAGGTCCAGCCGCCGAAGGAGAACAGGACCTTGATGTTCGGGTACATCTTCTTCAGCCGCTTCAGCTGGCCGAAGTTGCCGCGGAGCGCGCCGTTGTCCCAGGTGTCGGCGACACCGTCGACGCTCTCGGCGGCGCCGTAGAACCGGTCGTAGTCGGCGTAGGTGTCGCCGAGCACGCACTGGCCGTTGACCACGTTGCCGAAGGCGTAGTTGATGTGGGTCAGCTTGGCCGCCGACCCCGAGGTGTGGATGTTCTTGACGTGGTAGTTCCGGCCGTAGACGCCCCATTGGGCGAAGTAGCCGAGGGTCTTGCCGTGTGCGGCGATCCCGGCGTCGGCAGGCGCCGGCGCCTGCGCTGGTGCCTTGGCCGAGGCCGGAGCCACGACCGCGATCGCCATCAGTGCGGCGGCGAGCACGCCGCCCGCACCCAGCCATCTCCGTCTGCGCGATGAGAACATCGGTGTCCTCCGTGAGCCCGGCGGTGCCACGGTGCACCGCTCGATCCCGTCACGCTAAATGGGTCTAGACCAATCCGTCAATGGTTCAGACCACGGTTCGCTGAGTTGCCGGACCCGGCTACCGGGGGTCACCGGGCGGCCCGGCGGGGGCACTGGATCGGCCTAGCGGCACCCTGTGCGCAGACGGCGGGAAGGAGACCGGGTTGGTCAAGGTGGACGGACGCACGCTGCGCTGCGCGGACGTGCTGGCGGTGGCGGGGACCGAGGGCGCGCTGGAGGTCGAAGTCGAGCCGGGCGCGCTGGCAGCGGCCGCGAAGGCGTGGGAGCTGGCCGAGGAGCTGAGCACGCGGCGCGTGGTCTACGGCCGCACCACCGGCGTCGGCGCGAACAAGGACGACACGGTGGCCGGGGAGCACTCCACCGACCACGGCCTGCGCCTGCTGCGCAGCCACGCCGGCGGCAGCGGCGAGCTGATGCCGGACGGGCAGGTCCGGGCGATGATGCTGATCCGGCTGAACCAGTTGCTGGCCGGGCGCGCCGGGATCGCCACCGGGCTGATCGAAGCGCTGGCGAACGCGCTGCGGGCGGGCGCGCTGCCGGTGGTGCACCGGCTCGGCGCGATCGGCACCGGTGACCTGGCGCCGCTGGCGGAAACCGGGCTCGCGCTGGCCGGGGAACGCCCGTGGCGCCGCGGTGGCGTGGCGCCGGTGGCCGTCCAGGCGGGCGACGCGCTGGCGTTCATGAGCAGCAACGCCGCCACGCTGGCCGAGGCCGTGCTGGCCACCCTCGAACTGGACACGCTGACCAAGGCCAGCCACGCGGTCACCGCGCTGACCTACGTCGCGCTCGACGGCAATCCCGAGGCGTACGCGACGGCGGTGCACGAAGCGCGGCCGCACGCCGGTCAGGTCGCGTGCGCGGCCGACCTGCGGCGCCTGCTCGGCATGGAGAGCGCGCCCGCGCCGGGCCGCCGGATCCAGGACCCGTTCGGGCTGCGTGCCTTCCCCCAGGTGCAGGGACCCGCGCTGGACGCGCTGCACCACCTGCGGAACGTGCTGGCGGTCGAGATCAACGCCGGGACCGAGAACCCGATGATCTGCGTGCCGGAGGGCGACGCCTACCACCACGCGCACTTCCACACCGCGTACGTCTCCTCGGCGCTGGACCAGGCGCGGGCGACCGTGCACCAGGTGGCCGAACTGTCGGCGGCGCGGCTGGGCGACCTGGTCGAGCCGGACTTCACCGGGCTGCGGCCGTTCCTCGCCGACGGTCCGGCTGGCAGTTCCGGCGTGATGATCCTGGAGTACGTCGCGCACGACGCGCTGACCGAACTGCGGCAGGCGGCGCTGCCGGTGACGCTGGGCAGCGCGGTCGTGTCGCGCGGGCTGGAGGACCACGCGAGCTTCTCCACCCAGGCCGCGCGGGCGACCACCGCGGCCTGCCGGGCCTACCGGCAGCTGCTGGCGTGCGAGCTGGTCGCCGCGGTGCGGGCCCTGCGCATGCGGCGGGCGGACCTGGTGGACATCCCGGTGCGGGCGGCCTTCGACACGGCGGGCGCGGTACTCGACCCCAGCACCGCGGACCGGCCGCTGACCGAGGACGTCGCGGCCGCCGCCACCGTCCTGGACGCCCTCGCCCGCATCTGAGCCAATGCTATGAGTGGGGCATTACTTGCGTTGATTGCAAGTAATGCCCCACTCATAGCGTTCGAGCCTCAGCCGAAGAAGACTTCGGCTTCCTCGTAGCGGGAGGACGGGACCGTCTTCAGCTCGGCCGTGGCCTCCGCGAGCTTCACGCGCACGATGTCGGTGCCCTTGAGCGCGACCATCACGCCGAAGTCGCCGTCGGCCACCGCGTCGACGGCCTGCAGGCCGAACCGGGTGGCGAGCACGCGGTCGTAGGCGGTCGGGATGCCGCCGCGCTGGGTGTGCCCGAGCACCACCGCGCGCGACTCCTTGCCGGTGCGCTCGGCGATCTCCTCGGCCAGCCAGGTGCCGACGCCGCCGAGCCGCACGTGCCCGAACGCGTCCTTCTCGCCCGAGTGCAGCACCTCGGCCCCGCCCTCGGGCATGGCGCCCTCGGCGACCACGATGATCGGCGCGAACTGGCGCTCGAACCGCCGCTCCACCCACTCGACGACCTTCTCCACCGAGAACGGCCGCTCCGGCACCAGGATCACGTTCGCGCCACCGGCCAGGCCCGAGTGCAGCGCGATCCAGCCCGCGTGCCGCCCCATCACCTCGACCACCAGCGCGCGGTGGTGCGACTCGGCGGTGGTGCGCAGCCGGTCGATCGACTCGGTGGCGATGTGCACCGCGGTGTCGAAGCCGAAGGTGTAGTCGGTGGCGCCGAGGTCGTTGTCGATGGTCTTGGGCACGCCGACCACGCCGATGCCGTCGTCGGTCAGCTTCTTCGCCACGCCGAGGGTGTCCTCGCCGCCGATCGCGATCAGCGCGTCCACGCCCTGGTCGGCGAGCACGCCGCGGATCTGCTCGACCCCGCCCTCGGTCTTGTACGGGTTGGTCCGCGAGGACCCGAGAATGGTGCCGCCCCTGGTCAGGATCTCCTCGACGTCGTCGAGGCCCAGCGGCCTGCTGTTGCCGGTCATCGGGCCCTGCCAGCCGCTCCGGAACCCGACGATCTCCCAGCCATGGACCTCGATGCCCTTGCGGACCACCGCACGGATCACCGCGTTCAGCCCGGGGCAGTCGCCGCCACCGGTCAGCACACCGACTCGCATCAGACTCAGACCTCCGCTTGCCTGCTTTGTCTTGGGTCACACATCCGGCGCCAGCGTAGCGGTAGCGGACTTGATCGGTGCAGCAGCTATGGTCTAGACCATCGTAGCGGGCGGGCCTGGGCGGTTCCACCTGCTCGCGGCGAGTGCCGCCGCCGGGCCGTTCGTCGTGCTGATGGGGCAGGTGGGCGCCGGTGAGCTGGCCTGGCCGACCGCGCTCCCGCGCTGACCGGCGACGGGCTCGGCGTCCCCGTCGGTTTCGGCACTGTTGGCCTGCTGTTCACCGCGGCTGTTCGCCGGGCGGTGATCGGGGCTGTGCTAGCTTCGTGGCGTGCGGCGCTCGTATTTTTGGTTTAGCAGGCCGGCCCCGGGTGGGCCGGTCGGCGACGCCGTGCGCTGACCTTCCACCCTTCGAGCCGGTTTCCCAGCCGGCTCGGGCGGAGTGCGATCGGGCGGCTGGGCCGAAAGGACCCCCGTCATGACGATCACCTTCGACCCCACCCTCTCGCTGGACAACCAGCGCACCACCAGCATCAGCCCGCTGATCCCGCCCGCCTTGCTGCGCGAGGAGCTACCGGTCGGCGATACCGCGGCCCGAACCGTCCATAAAGGACGAACAGGCGCGGTCGGCGTGCTCGACGGCACCGACGACCGCCTGCTCGTCGTGGTCGGCCCGTGCTCGGTGCACGACACCGAAGCCGCGATGGACTACGCCCGCCGCCTCGCCGCGCACGCCGAAGGCCTCAGCGAGCAGCTCCACGTGGTCATGCGCGTGTACTTCGAGAAGCCGCGGACCACGCTCGGCTGGAAGGGCCTGATCAACGACCCCGGCCTGGACGGCAGCTTCGCGGTCAACCGCGGCCTGCGCATGGCGCGGCGGCTGCTGCTCGACGTGTCCGAGCTGGGGCTGCCGGTCGGCTGCGAGTTCCTCGACCCGATCACCCCGCAGTTCATCGCCGACATCGTGTCGTGGGGCTCGATCGGCGCGCGGACCGCGGCCAGCCAGGTGCACCGGCAGCTGTGCAGCGCGCTGTCCATGCCGGTCGGCATCAAGAACTCGACCGAGGGCGACGTGCAGGTGGCGGTGGACGCCACGCGCGCGGCGGCGGCGAGCCACGTGTTCGCCGGGATCAACGCCGACGGGGTCGCGGCGCTGCTGACCACCTCGGGCAACCCGGACTGCCACGTGATCCTGCGCGGCAGCGCCGCCGGGCCGAACCACGACGCCGCCACGGTGGCCGACACGCTGGGCAGGCTCGGCAGGGCGGGGCTGCCCGAGCGGGTGCTGATCGATGCCAGCCACGGCAACAGCGGGAAGGACCACGTGCGGCAGGCGGAGGTCGTCGGGGAGCTGGCGGACCGCATCGAGCGCGGCGAACGGGGCCTCCGCGGGGTGATGCTGGAGAGCTTCCTGGCCGCCGGGCGGCAGGATCTGACCCTCGGCCGGGCCGACGAGCTGACCTACGGGCAGAGCATCACCGACGCCTGCCTGGACTGGCCCACCACGGCCCGCCTGCTCGACCGCCTCGCCGAAGCAGTCCGAGCCCGCTGACCCGGTGCCCACCACGGCCCGGCGGCCCGACCGCCTCGCCGAAGCAGTCCGAGCCCGCTGACCCGGTGCCCACCACGGCCCGGCGGCCCGACCGCCTCGCCGAAGCAGTCCGAGCCCGCTGACCGAAGCGGTCCGAGCCCGCTGACGCTGGCCAAGGGCGGCCCAGCTGACCCTCCGCGTGTGCTGTGAATGTGGCTTTCACTGCAGATAGCGCTGTGAAAGCCACATTCACTGCACGCACGCGGGCGGGTCTCAGCCGGGGAGGCCTCGCCGGTGCCACTCCTCTTCGATGGCGCGCCAGCGGACCAGGTTGTGCCGGGCGTCGGCGAGGGCGTCGTGGGCGTTCGCCGGGGCGGCGGGCAGTTTCGGCTTGCCCACGTCCTCCCAGCGCTGCCGCAGGTCGCGGGTGAACCGGGGCAGCTGCCGCGGCAGCGCGGGCATCGGGCCCCACAGCTGCGCCAGCGCCACGTGGTCGTACGCGGCGAACCACGCCCACAGCTCGATCCCGCCGGCCGGCTTGCCGAAGAACTCCAGCAGGTCGGTCCGGATGCGCTCCCGGCCGCGCCAGGCCCGGTCCGCGGGCGAGGGCAGCTTCGGCAGCACGTTGTCGCGCACCCACGGCCCCGCCCGGTCCGGGTCGAAGTCGGTGGAAACCGCGTAGAACTCCCGGCCGTTCTCGTCCACGACACCGATCGACACCAGGTCGATCGTCACGCCGTCCTCGATGAACTCGGTGTCGTAGAAAAATCGCACCGGGCAACCCTAGTGGTCACCTTCCGGAGCGATCAGGAAGCCTTGGTCTCCGGCACCCGGTCGGCGTCCGCACCCGACGGCTGCTTCGGCACGTCGGGGCGCACCCCGGCCGCCTCGGCGGCGGCCAGCTCCTTGGCCTTCGCCGCGTAGATGTCCACGTACTCCTGCCCGGACAGCTCCATCAGCGCGTACATGATCTCGTCGGTGATCGAGCGCTCGATGAACCGGTCGCCCGCGAGCCCCTCGTAGCGCGAGAAGTCCAGCGGCTCGCCGAAGCGGACCTCGAGCCGCCGCGGCCACCACATCTTCGAGCCGATCGGGTTCACCTTGTCGGTGCCGATGGTGACCACCGGGACCACCGGCACGCCCGCCTGCAGCGCGATCCTGGCCACGCCGGTCTTGCCCTTGTACAGCCTGCCGTCCGGCGAGCGGGTGCCCTCCGGGTAGATGCCCAGCAGGTGCCCCTCACGCAGCACGCGGATCGCGGTGTCCAGCGCGGCCTGCGCGGCCGAGCCGCCGGAGCGGTCGATCGGGATCTGGCCGAGCCCGCTGAAGAACCACTTCTTGAACCGGCCCTTCACGCCCTTCTCGGTGAAGTACTCCGACTTGGCCGGGAAGGTCACCTTCCGGCGGACGTAGAGCGGCATGAAGAAGGAATCGGCGACGGCGAGGTGGTTGCCCGCGAGGATCGCGCCACCGGAGGCCGGGATGTTCTCGGCCCCGGAGACCTTGGTCGGCCACAGCAGCCGCAGCAGCGGGCCGAGCAGCACGTACTTCATCAACCGGTACAGCACCTTGCTCCAGGCCTCCTCGCAGGCGAAACGGTCTCCGACAGCCGATTCCGATCAGCAAGACTACGAACTCGTCCGTACCCCGCACAACGCCTGACCCCCGGTTGCGAGTGCCCAGCGATCGATCTCACATCCGGCCGCGTCCCCTCCAGTGTCCGGCATCGCCCCACGCCGGGCCGAACCCGTGCGAATATGGAGTTCTCGAACCCACTGGAGGAAGGCGAGAGCATGCCCGTGCTCGCCGGCGCGGAACCCTTCGCGCACACCGGCTCCACCGAGGCCGGCGTGCTGCTGTGCCACGGGTTCACCGGGACACCAGCCAGCATGCGGCCGTGGGGCGAGCACCTCGCCGGCGCCGGCTACACCGTGCGCGGGCCGCGGCTGCCCGGCCACGGCACCACCTGGCAGGAGATGAACCGGACGAACTGGACCGACTGGTACGGCTGCGTCCGCGCGGAGCTGCTGGAGCTGTTCGACACCTGCGAGTCGGTCTTCGTCTGCGGGCAGTCCATGGGCGGCACGCTGACGCTGAAGCTGGCCCAGGAGTTCGGCGACCGGATCGCCGGGCTGGTGCTGGTCAACCCCTCGGTGACCACGCTGCGCTGGGACGCCAAGCTG